>NZ_JBVHWM010000112.1:0-18360 GCF_055564375.1 Streptomyces sp. NPDC029138 | reverse complement strand
CCCCCCCCCCCCCCCCCCCCCCCCCCCCCCCCCCCCCCCCCCCCCCCCCCCCCCCCCCCCCCCCCCCCCCCCCCCCCCCCCCCCCCCCCCCCCGCTGCGGGGGGAAGCACCTGAGCGATCTGTTACGACGGGGGAATCGCGTCAGGCACTGCGGGGGGTGGCCGAGATGGTTCGCACGTCGGACTCCGCCGGCTCGGACAGCCGGTGGTCCCGCTGGTCCAGGTTCACAAAGATCATTCCGTACCGGATGGCACAGCGCACCGGCTGCGGCGCGCCACGCGGCTTGCGCAGGCACCGGTACGCCCGCACATCTCCGTCCTCGTCCCGCGTGACGACGACCGGCTCACCGAACACGGTGACCATCAGCGAGTCACCGCTGTGCGGGATGGCCGTGACCAGGTCGATGAAGTGCCAGCCGGAGCGGTAGGCGGTGGCCATTTCGCGACGGAAGGACCGGTCGTCGGGTGGAGTAGTCATCAGTCAGCCCCAGGTGGTGTCGTCCACACCATCGGAATGAGCCGTCCCGGTGCTGCCGTCACTCACAGCGACTGTCCGGGGAGCCACTCCCCAGGTCGTATCGCCCGCGACGTCACGCTTCGCACCGGAGAGGCCACTCAGCGCGCCAATGGCCACAACGGTGGAGAAGGCGACGGCAAGCATCGACCGAAGCAATTTGTTGCGCATATTCGGCTTCGTCCTCACTTGAAGGTCCCCTCTTCCCCCGTCGAACAAGACGATGTCTCATTTGGGCACGTCATGGCCACACGATCGGTGCATCATGTTCCTGCATGTTCAGGACCCTGGGGGGTGGAGATTTGCCATCAAATCGGACCAAAGCGTCACATCCCCATGCCATGGCCGAACTCTGCGAGGAGGGTAGCGGCCTTTACGCCAAGGCGCTGCGCGTGGGGCGGATAGCCCGCGCGGAGACGGAAGCCGCCCCCTGCCTCATGGAGTTCGCTCTCCTGCAACCGGATCCGGACGACCCGAACTGGCTGCGCCCCACCCCGCCGTCCGTCGCCCTGGCCCAGCGGCTCAATCCGATCGAGCGGGAGATCTCCGAACGCAGGCGGCTGTCGATCGAACTGACCGAGGCCTTCGAACCGTTCATGGCGCTCAGCGCCCAGGACACCACCTCCACCCACTCCATCTCGGTACTCGAGGGCCTGGACCGCATCAACGCGGCACTCGACGCGGCGACGGCCGAGTGCCGCTCCGAGGTCCTCACCGTGCAGCCGACCAGCCGCCGGCTGGAGCACACCCTCCTCCAGGGCCTGGAACGCGACCGCCCCCTCCTCGAACGCGGCGTGCGCATCCGGACGCTGTATCAGCACACGGCCCGCTACAGCCCCGAGACCCTCGGGTACGTGGCCCAGTTCTCCGTCGGCAAGGTGGAGTACCGCACCATCGACGAACTGGTGGAGCGGCTCATCATCTGCGACGAGACCGTCGCCTTCATCCCCGTGCGCGACGACCGCCAGGTCGCCCTGGAACTCCGCCACCCCGGCCTGGTGCGCTACCTGATCAAGGTCTTCGAGTTCATGTGGGCCCGCGCGGTGCCGCTCAGCACCGGCGCCCCCTACGAGACGGCCCCGGACGGCATCACGGACATCCAGCACTCCATCGCCAAGCTCCTGGTCGAGGGCCACGTGGACGAGGCCATCGCCCGCCGCCTCGGCATGAACGTGCGCACCTGCCGGGCCCACATCGCCAAGCTGGCCCAGGCCCTCGGCAGCGGCAGCCGCGCACAGCTCGGCTATCTCATCGCCCAGTCCGGCATCCTCGACCGGGAGCACTGAGCCGAGAGGCGCCGGGGCTCAGCGCACGGCCGGGGGCTCCTGCTCGGGACCGGCGAGGGCGGTGGTCGGCAGGGACGGGCGGTGCCCGTCGAGACCCACCTGGGCGATACGGACGCCGAGTTGGGTACGGCTGGCCGCGCCCAGCGTCTCCGACAGACGGGCGATGTGGGCCCGGCAGGTGCGCACGCTGATGCCCAGGCGTTCGGCGATGACCGCGTCCTGGTGGCCCTCGGCGAGCAGCGCGGCGATGGACTGCTCCCGGTGCGAGATGCCCTCGATGCCGGTGTCGGGGAGGGGCGCCGTGAGCGGGATCGCCAGGCGCCACAGGCGCTCGAAGACCGTCACCAGGTAGGAGACCAGGGCCGGGTGACGCAGCTCCAGGGCCATCGTGCGGTCGGCGTTGGCGGGGATGAACGCCACCGTGCGGTCGAAGAGGATGAGCCGGTCGATGACCTCGTCCAGGGTGCGCGCCTCCACCGTGTCGCCCATCAGCTCCAGGTAGTTCAGCAGGCCCTGGCCGTGCCGGGCCACATGCGTGTAGAGGTCCCGCATCCGCACGCCCCGGCCGCGCAGCGCCAGCGCCCGGTGCAGGCCCTCGGAGAGTTCCGCCTCCCGCCGGATGCCGCCGGGCTGCACGGTGAGCACCTCGGTGGTGCACGCCTCGGTCGCCTCGTCCATCGCGGCCTGGATGCGGGAGAGCCCGTCCAGGACCCGGATGGCGCTGCCCTCGGCCGGTGCCGCCAGCGCGTTCAGCTGCCGGCCCAGGCCCGCGTACCACTCGAACGCGGCCACCGCCGAGCCCACCCGCCGCTGGCTCGCGCTGACCTCGTCGTAGACCCCGCGCAGCAGCCGGGTCATGACCTCCTGCGGGGAGGTCGGCACCAGCCAGTCCATGTCGTCCGGGTCGGGGTGCAGCAGGGCCAGCTCCAGCAGGCAGGGCACCGGTTCGGCGTCCGTGCGCGGGACCCGCCCCCGGCGCACGGCACGGGAGTACACCCGATCCCCGGCTTCACACAGCCGGTCGGCACCGTGAGGATGCTCCTCCGCCCCGCGCCCGGCCATCGCCCATTCCACCCCCGGTGTGCTGCCACTTCCGTGGCGCAACTATGCGCGGCGCCGAACCGGGTCCGCAACACGGCTCCCTCCACGACGGCCACCGGAAAACCCCGCTGTGTCCGGGTTTCGGCACCGGTCCGCCCCGCGCACCACGACCCGGCCGAGGGTGGGATGCGGGCGTCCTACTTCAGGCCGATCGTGGCGCAGTCCGCCTTGTACTTGGCGGTGCAGATGTCGCCGACGGTGTAGATGCCGTCCGCGACGACCGTGTCCTCGATCGTGCGCTTGGTCAGCGCGGTCACCTGGACCAGCTTGGCCGGAATGTCCTTGGTGGTGGGGCTGTCCACCCGGTCCTGGGTGAGGGCGTCGAACTGGATGTCCTTGCCCTGGAGCTTGGTGACGGCCATCTGCGCGGCGGCCTCGGCCTCGTCCGGGTAGGACTTGTAGACGCTCATGTACTGCTCACCCGCCACCACCCGCTGCACCGCGTCCAGTTCCGCGTCCTGGCCGGTGATCGGGGGCAGCTTGGTGACACCGGCCGCCTTCAGGGCCTTGATGACGCCGCCCGCCATGCCGTCGTTGGCGGAGTAGACACCGGCGATGTTGTCCTTGCCGATCTTCGCGATGGCCTCGGCCATGTTGGTCTCGGCGTTCTCCGGCTTCCAGCCGGCGGTGTCGAAGCTGTCCGCGATGTCCACCTTGCCGTTCAGCTCGGAGAGCGCGCCCTCCTTGAACTGCTTGGCGTTCGGGTCGGTGGGCGAGCCGTTCATCATGACGATCTTGTCGGACGTGTCGACGCCGGAGCCCAGCGCCTCCAGCAGGGTGCGGCCCTGCACCTCGCCGACGAGTTCGTTGTCGAAGGAGATGTAGGCGTCGATCGGGCCCTCGGCGAGACGGTCGTAGGCGATGACCGGAATGCCCGCGTCCTTGGCCTTCTTCACCTCGTCGGCGACGGCGTGCGCGTCCACGGCGTCGAGCAGGATGACGTCGACCTTGCCGTCGATCATGTTCTGCATCTGCTCGGCCTGCCGGGCGGCGCTCGCGTCGGCGTTGGCGTACTGCACCTTGCCCTGCTTCTTGGTGAGTTCGGCCACCTTGTCCTTGATGATGGGGTAGTCGAACTTGTCGTAGCGGGTGTTCGCCTTCTCCGGCAGCAGCAGGCCCACCGTGATGTCGTTGCCCTTGGTCGGGCTCGCACTCGCGCCGTCCCCCGTCACGTTCAGCACGCCGCAGCCGGCGAGCGAGAGGGTCATCGTGGACGCGGCCACGGATATGGCGATACGGCGCATGCGAGGGCTCACTTCAGGTGCGTTCCGGACGTGGGCGTTGCTATACGGCCCAGGTGTCTGAAAAGACAACGCGGATGCCGCACCCGGCGTCAAGAAGAATCACTTAACGAGTCCGCAACACCACGCTCAGCTTCACCTGTGGAGGACACGCGAAACCCCCTTCAAAGGCCCTTTACGGACCGTCCACGCCAAGGGAGTTCATGGGAACGGCAAAGACCCGTACAACCACGGCGGTTCTTCACGAGTCGTGATCACGGCGGCCGCGAGCCGCGCACCGACTCGATCAGAGGACCGAATGAACTCAGCCAGACGTACGACCGCCACGGCCGTCGTACTCGCCGCCTCCGGCGCGCTGCTCGGCACGGTCGCCCCGTCCGCGTCCGCCGCCACGAGCTGCGCCTCACCGGTCTACACGCGGCAGTTCTTCGCGAACACCGGCTTCTCCGGCACGCCCAGGAAGACCGACTGCGACAGCGCCGTCGCCGAGAAGTGGGGCACCGGCGCCCCGGCCGCCGGCCTGCCCAGGGACAACTTCGGCGTCCGCTGGACCGTCACCCGCGACTTCGGCTCCGGCGGGCCCTTCGCCCTCCCGGTCTCCGCCCAGGACGGCATCCGGGTGTACCTGGACGGCACCCGCAAGGTGGACCTCTGGAAGAACGTCTCGACCACGCAGAAGAAGACCGTCAACGTCACGATCCCCTCCGGAAAGCACACGCTGCGCGTGGACTTCGTGAACTGGACCGGCGCCGCGGACGTCTCCTTCGCCTACACGCCCCGCACCTCGGCCGACGTCGACAGGGTCAAGCCGCTGGTGCCGGGCGGGACTTCGGTGTCCTACGACGCCGCGACGGGCCGGGCGAAGGTCGCCTGGGCGAAGAACAAGGAGATGGACCTCGCCGGGTACCGCGTCTACCGGCGGCTGAAGGGCACCGCGTTCGGCGCCACGCCCCTGGCCACGACCACCGCGACCACGTACACCGACACCACCCTCCCGGTGACCGGCGAGACGTATTACTACGAGGTCCGCGCCTACGACAAGGCCGGCAACGAGTCGGCGGGCACGGCGGACAAGCCCGTCACCACCGCCGACCGGGTCGCGCCCGGCGTGCCCGACGCGGACATCACCGACTCCTCCGAGAAGGGCGGCCTGCGGATCGGCTGGAGCACCGTGCCGGACGCGGTCTCCTACCGGGTGTACCGCGCGACGAGCGCGAGCGGCACCTACACCCGCCTGGGCAGCACGGCGGAACTCTCCTACCAGGACACCTCGGCGGCGGTGGGCAGCACCTACCACTACCGGGTGAGCGCGCTGGACGCCGCGGGCAACGAGTCCGCCCGCTCCGCCGCCGTCGCCGGCACGCGCCGGGACGACACCCCGCCGCCGCTCGTCACCGGGCTGACGGCCACCCCGACCGAGTACGGCTTCGACCTGACGTGGGACGAGAACCCGGCGCCCGATCTGCACCGGTACGCCGTCTACGTGGGCGAGGTCCTCAGCGACGGCGAGGACCGGGTCTGCTCCGCGCACGAGGAGGCCTGGCTGCTGCCCGGCGTCACCTCCTACCGGTACGACACGGTCGCCGACGGCGACGAGCGCTGCTTCTTCGTGGACGCCTACGACACGTCCTGGAACTCCCGCTACAAGTGGTACCGCGAGGCCGACGTGGTCGTCGCGACCGAACTGGGCACGCCGCCGAGCGAGCCGACGTCCTGACAACACGAAGAGGGGCCCGGAATCCGGGCCCCTCTTCGTGCGCGTCCGTGCGCGTCAGTCCTGCTGCTGCCGCTTCGGCCGCCACACCACCAGCGCGCTGGTCTGCTGGACCTCCTGGTACGGGACCAGGTCGCGCCGGTAGGAGGCGTGCACGGCCGCCTCGCGCTGCTGCATCGCCGCCGCCGCGCCGTCCAGGGCCGCCTCCAGCTCCGCGACCCGGGACTGGAGCGCGGCGACCTGGTTCTCCAGTTCGATGATCCGCTTGATGCCGGCCAGGTTGATGCCCTCGTCCTGCGACAACTGCTGCACCTGGCGGAGCAGTTCGATGTCACGGGCCGAGTAACGGCGGCCCCGGCCGGCGGTGCGGTCGGGCGAGACCAGGCCCAGACGGTCGTACTGGCGCAGCGTCTGTGGGTGGAGTCCGGAGAGCTGGGCCGCCACCGAGATGACGTAGACCGGGGTCTCCTCGGTCAGTTCATACGGGTTACGTCGACGGCCGTCCATCACTCTCAAGCTCCCTTCGCGGCCTCGAACAGCTCCGCCCGCGGATCCTCGCCCGCGGTCGCCTCGCGATACGCCTCCAGTGCGTCACGAGCCTTCCCCGACAGGTCCGTGGGAACACGCACCTCCACGGTGACCAGGAGGTCGCCGCGCGTGCCGTCCTTGCGGACCGCGCCCTTGCCCCGGGCGCGCATGGTACGGCCGTTGGGCGTTCCGGGCGGCAGCTTCAGGGTGACGGGCGGGCCGCCGAGGGTCGGCACCCGCACCTCGCCGCCGAGAGCCGCCTCGGGATAGGTCACCGGCACGGTGACGGTGAGGTTGTCGCCCTTGCGCCCGAAGACCGGGTGCTCGCCGACATGGACGACCACGTACAGGTCGCCGGCCGGGCCGCCCCGCTCGCCGGGCGCGCCCTTGCCGCGCAGCCGGATGCGCTGCCCGTCGGTCACGCCCGCCGGGATGCGGACCTGCATCGTGCGGGACGACTTGGCGCGCCCGCTGCCCTTGCACTCCATGCAGGGGTGCTCGGCGATCAGGCCGCGGCCCTTGCAGTCGGGGCAGGGGTCGGTGAGCGAGAAGCCGCCACCGGAGCCCCGGGCGACCTGGCCGGTGCCGACGCAGGTCGGGCACACGCGCGGTGTGCCGTTCTTGTCGCCGGTGCCCGAACAGGCCTTGCAGGGTGCCTGGGAGGACATCCTCAGGGGCACCGTGGCGCCCTCGATGGCCTCCGTGAAGCTCAGCGTGACCTCGGACTCGACGTCCTGGCCGCGCCGGGGCTGGGTACGCGTGCCCGCGGCACCGCCGCGGTTGAACAGGCCCCCGAAGACGTCACCGATGCCGCCGCCGAAGCCTCCGCCCTGGGCGTTGCCTCCGAAGAGGTCGCCCAGGTCGAAGTTGAAGGAGCCGCCGGCCGCGCCCGGCCCGGGGCGGAAGCCGCCGTTGCCGAACAGCGCGCGCGCCTCGTCGTACTCCTTGCGCTTCTTGGGGTCGCCGAGTATGTCGTTCGCCTCGGAGATCTCCTTGAAGCGCTCCTCGGCCTTGGCGTTGCCCTTGTTGGCGTCCGGGTGGAACTCGCGGGCGAGCTTCCGGTACGCCTTCTTGATCTCGGCCTCGGTGGCGTCCTTGGGGACGCCGAGGACCTTGTAGTAGTCCTTCTCGATGAAGTCCTTGGTGCTCATCCTCGACGCACCCCCTTTCCGCGGTTCCCCTCAGTGTTCACGTCAGCCCTCGTCCGGGCCACCGTTCTCCTTGTCGTCGGCCGCCACGGTGGACTCCTCGGCGCCCTCGGCCTTGACGGTCTGCGCGCCGGGCTGCGGCTCGGCGACGGCCACCCGCGCGGGGCGGATGGTGCGCTCGCCGATGCGGTACCCGGGCTGGAGGATCGCCACGCAGGTCGTCTCGGTGACGTCCGGCGCGTAGCTGTGCATCAGGGCCTCGTGGATCGTCGGGTCGAAGGGCTCGCCCTCCTTGCCGAACTGCTGGAGGCCCATCTTGGCCGCGACGGTCTCCAGCGACTCGGCCACCGACTTGAAGCCGCCGACCAGCTCACCGTGTTCCCGCGCGCGGCCGATGTCGTCGAGCACGGGCAGAAGCTCGGTCAGGAGGTTCGCGATGGCGATCTCCTTGACGGCGATCCGGTCGCGCTCGACGCGGCGGCGGTAGTTCTGGTACTCGGCCTGGAGCCGCTGGAGGTCCGCCGTGCGCTCGCCCAGCGCCGTGCGCACCTGGTCCAGTTGGGCGACCAGACCGGCGTTCTCTGCGTGTCCGTCCCCGGCCGGGGCCGCCCCCTCCTCGGGGGCGGCCTTCGGCTCGGCGTCGTCGGAGGTGGCGCCGGAGGGGACGTCGGGCTTCTCCTCGAAGCCCGGGGTCTCCTCCGTCATTACGCCGCACCGTCCTTGCGCTCGTCGTCCACGATCTCGGCGTCCACGACGTCGTCGTCGGCCTTGGCCTCACCGGCACCGGCGGAGGCGCCGCCCGCGGCCTGCGCGCCCTGGGCGTCGGCGTACATGGCCTGGCCCAGCTTCTGCGAGACGGCCGCGACCTTCTCGGTGGCGCTGCGGATCTCGGCGGTGTCCTCGCCCTTGAGCTTCTCCTTCAGCTCGGCGACGGCGGACTCGACCTCGGTCTTGATCTCGCCGGGGACCTTGTCCTCGTTGTCCTTGAGGAACTTCTCGGTCTGGTAGACCAGCTGCTCGCCCTGGTTGCGGGCCTCGGCGGCCTCGCGGCGCTTGTGGTCCTCCTCCGCGTAGCGCTCGGCCTCCTCGCGCATGCGGTCGACCTCTTCCTTGGGGAGCGACGAGCCGCCGGTGACGGTCATCTTCTGCTCCTTGCCGGTGCCGAGGTCCTTCGCCGTGACGTGCATGATGCCGTTGGCGTCGATGTCGAAGGAGACCTCGATCTGCGGGACGCCACGCGGCGCCGGCGGCAGACCGGTCAGCTCGAACATGCCGAGCTTCTTGTTGTACGCCGCGATCTCGCGTTCGCCCTGGTAGACCTGGATCTGCACCGACGGCTGGTTGTCCTCGGCCGTGGTGAAGATCTCGGAGCGCTTGGTCGGGATCGTGGTGTTGCGCTCGATCAGCTTGGTCATGATGCCGCCCTTGGTCTCGATGCCGAGGGACAGCGGGGTGACGTCGAGCAGCAGGACGTCCTTGACCTCGCCCTTGAGGACACCGGCCTGGAGCGAGGCGCCGATGGCGACGACCTCGTCCGGGTTCACACCCTTGTTGGCCTCCTTGCCGCCGGTCAGCTCCTTGACCAGCTCGGCGACGGCGGGCATACGGGTGGAACCACCGACGAGCACGACGTGGTCGATCTCGTTGATGGAGATGCCGGCGTCCTTGATGACGTTGTGGAACGGCGTCTTGCAGCGCTCCAGCAGGTCGGCCGTCAGCTGCTGGAACTGAGCCCGGGTGAGCTTCTCGTCCAGGTGCAGCGGGCCCTCGGCGGACGCGGTGATGTACGGCAGGTTGATCGAGGTCTCGGTCGAGGAGGACAGCTCGATCTTGGCCTTCTCGGCGGCCTCACGGAGGCGCTGGAGGGCCATCTTGTCCTTGGACAGGTCCACGCCGTGGCCGGACTGGAACTGCTTGACCAGGTAGTCGACGACGCGCTGGTCCCAGTCGTCACCACCGAGGTGGTTGTCACCGTTGGTGGCCTTCACCTCGACGACGCCGTCGCCGATCTCCAGGAGGGACACGTCGAAGGTGCCGCCACCGAGGTCGAAGACGAGGATCGTCTGGTCGTCCTTGTCGAGGCCGTAGGCGAGCGCCGCCGCGGTCGGCTCGTTGACGATACGAAGGACGTTCAGACCGGCGATCTCACCGGCCTCCTTCGTGGCCTGGCGCTCGGAGTCGTTGAAGTAGGCCGGGACGGTGATGACCGCGTCCGTGACCTTCTCACCCAGGTAGGCCTCGGCGTCCCGCTTCAGCTTCTGAAGGATGAACGCGGAGATCTGCTGCGGGTTGAAGTCCTTGCCGTCGAGCTGGATCTTCCAGTCGGTGCCCATGTGGCGCTTCACCGAGCGGATGGTCCGGTCCACGTTCGTGACCGCCTGACGCTTGGCGACCTCGCCGACGAGCACCTCGCCGTTCTTGGCGAAGGCGACGACGGACGGCGTGGTCCGGGCACCCTCGGCGTTGGTGATGACGGTGGGCTCGCCGCCCTCCAGAACGCTGACGACGGAGTTAGTCGTGCCCAGGTCGATGCCGACCGCACGTGCCATGGTTGATTCCTCCAGCTGACTTGAGTGGAACAGGCTCAAGTGTGCATGAGGAGACCCGCCGGGTCAACAGACCTGAGCCAGTCAGACTCAACTCTTATCCGTTCCTTACGCGCAAGTGCCCGCTGACCTGCGTGGACGGCGGGCGGCGGCCCTGCGGAGCAGGAATCAAAAGGAGGACGAGAACGGCGAGTACCACCCCACCGGCCACCCAGAGCACGGCCGAGTCCCGTGTCCACCCGGTGTGCACGAGCACCCCCACGAGCACCGAGGAGAAGGAGCCGGCCCCCAGCAGCACGACCGACCCCTGCGGGGTGAGCCCGAGCCGCCGCAGCCGGTGCGCGAGATGGTCGGGGCCGCGCCGCAGCAGCGGACGCCGGGCCACCCCCCGGGCGAGGACCACGAGCAGGGCGTCGGCGGCGGCCACGGCACCGAGGCAGAACACCACCGCCGCGCTCGGCCCGATGTCGTACCCCGCGCGCGTGAAGACCACCGCCGAGGACAGCACGAACCCGGTGAACAGCGAGCCGCAGGCGCCGAGCCCGATCCGCGCGGGATGCCAGTTGTGCATCAGGAAGCCGGTGAGGGCGGCGGCGACCACGCTCAGCAGCACGGCGAGACCGTCCATCACCTCGGCGGCGGCACAGGCCCCGGCGCCGAAGGCGGTGACCACCCCGACCGTCCCGGCCAGCCCGTCGGCGTGGTCGAGCCCCTTGAAGGCGAGGGTGGCGAGGACGATCCAGCCGACGGCCAGCATCCCGCCCGGCACGCCCGTCTCGTCGTACGGCACCACACAGACCGCCGCCACGGCCGTACCGGCGACGAGCACGCGCGCGCGGAGCCGCCACACGTCGGCCACCAGGCCCAGCCCGGCGACGGCGGCGGCGGCCACGAGCAGCTCCCCGACCCCGTCCCCGAGCGGGGCGACCCGGGTCCACTCCCCCGTTCCGGCGACCAGGCAGGTGACGACCACGACCGCGAGCCCGCCGAGGAGGGGCAGGGGCCGCTGCCGGCGCCGGTCCAGGATTCCGGCCCTCAGGGCGGGCAGCCGGAGCGCCGCCGCGAGCACGGCGGTGAAGAGAAGGGCTGCGGTGGCGGCGGCGATCCCGTAGAGCACGGCTCTAAGGTAGGGGCGAAAGTATCAATTCGGTACGAATAACACGATCCGATTGGCTGGCGGCGACCCAGATCACCCCGCGCTCAGCTGCATCCCGTCGGAAGATGGGGGTAGTCTCAGACGGACTACATAAGTTACCGCTTAGTAATGTCGATCAGCTCGGGCAGTCCGCTCAGACAGCCCGTTCAGACCGAGGCCGCCTCAGGAGCCCCAATGCAACTCGCCGCGATCATCGTGTCGCTGGTCCTGATCGTGGTCGGCGTGGCACTGTTCGGCCGCGCCCTCCTCCAGATCTACAACTTCATGCGGCTGGGCCAGCCGGTGCCGGCCGGTACGCGGACCAACGATCCCACACAGCGCACCCTCACCGTGGTCAAGGAGTTCCTCGGCCACACACGGATGAACCGCTGGGGCATCGTCGGCGTGGCGCACTGGTTCGTCGCGGTGGGCTTCTTCACGCTGTTGCTGACGATCGTCAACGCGTTCGGGCAGCTGTTCGAGGCGGACTGGCTCCTGCCGGTCCTCGGCGACTGGGCGCCGTACAACGTCTACGTCGAGTTCATCGGCACCATGACGGTGGTCGGCATTCTCGCCCTGATCGTCATCCGCCAGCTGAGCCACCCGCGCAAGCCGGGCCGCAAGTCCCGCTTCGCCGGCTCCAACTTCGGTCAGGCGTACTTCGTCGAGGCCGTCATCCTCATCGTCGGCGTCTGCATCTTCATGCTGCACGCCCTCGAAGGCGCCCAGCACCACGTGGACGGCTACGAGGCCTCGTTCTTCATCTCGTACCCGGTCGTCTCCTGGCTGGAGGGCCTGGACGTCTCCACGCTCCAGAACCTCACCTACTTCTTCGCCGGCCTGAAGATCGCGACCTCCTTCATCTGGATGATCACGGTCGCCCTGAAGACCGACATGGGCGTGGCCTGGCACCGCTTCCTGGCGTTCCCGAACATCTGGTTCAAGCGGAACGCGACCGGTGAGACCTCGCTCGGTGCCCTGCTGCCGATGACGTCCGGCGGCAAGCCGATCGACTTCACCGACCCCGGCGACGACGACGTCTTCGGCGTCTCCCAGGTCGAGCAGTTCTCCTGGAAGGGCCTGCTGGACTTCTCCACCTGCACCGAGTGCGGCCGCTGCCAGTCGCAGTGCCCCGCCTGGAACACCGGCAAGCCGCTCTCCCCGAAGCTGCTGATCATGTCCCTGCGGGACCACGCGCACGCCAAGGCGCCGTACCTGCTGGCCGGCGGCGGCAAGACCATGGAGGGCGAGGAGAAGGCCTCCGAGGAGCAGCTGAAGGACGTCCCGGCCGCCGCGCTGGCCGAGGCCGAGCGGCCGCTGATCGGCACCGCCGAGGAGAACGGCGTCATCGACCCGGACGTCCTGTGGTCCTGCACCACCTGCGGCGCCTGCGTCGAGCAGTGCCCGGTGGACATCGAGCACGTCGACCACATCGTCGACATGCGCCGCTACCAGGTCATGATCGAGAGCGCCTTCCCCTCCGAGGCGGGCACGATGCTCAAGAACCTGGAGAAGAAGGGCAACCCCTGGGGCCTGGCCAAGAAGCAGCGCCTGGAGTGGACCAAGGAGGTCGACTTCGAGGTCCCGGTCGTCGGCAAGGACATCGAGGACCTCACCGAGGTCGAGTACCTGTACTGGGTCGGCTGCGCCGGCGCCCTGGAGGACCGCGCCAAGAAGACCACCAAGGCCTTCGCCGAGCTGCTGCACATCGCGGGCGTGAAGTTCGCGATCATGGGCGGCGACGAGAAGTGCACCGGTGACTCCGCCCGCCGCCTCGGCAACGAGCCCCTGTTCCAGGAACTGGGCATGGAGAACGTGATGGCCCTGAACACGGCGTTCGGCGAGGAGCTGGACGACGAGGGCAAGGTCGTCCCGGAGTCCGCGAAGCCGAAGTCCGCGAAGAAGATCGTCGCCACCTGCCCGCACTGCCTGAACACGATCGGCAACGAGTACCCGCAGCTCGGCGGCGACTACGAGGTCATCCACCACACCCAGCTGCTCCAGCACCTGGTGGACGAGGGCAAGCTGATCCCGGTCACCCCGGTCGAGGGCATCATCACCTACCACGACCCGTGCTACCTGGGCCGCCACAACAAGATCTACACGCCTCCGCGCGAGATCATCGGCAAGGTCCCGGGCCTGCGCAACGAGGAGATGCACCGCCACAAGGAGCGCGGCTTCTGCTGCGGCGCCGGCGGCGCGCGCATGTGGATGGAGGAGCGGATCGGCAAGCGCATCAACAACGAGCGTGTTGACGAGGCGCTGTCGCTGAACCCCGACATCGTGTCGACGGCCTGCCCGTTCTGCCTGGTCATGCTCACCGACTCGGTGAACGGCAAGAAGAACGAGGGCAAGGCCAAGGAGTCCGTCCAGGTCGTGGACGTGGCCCAGCTGCTGCTCGACTCCGTCAGGACGCCGGTCGACCCGGCGGGCGAGACCGAGGCGGAGAGCGAGCCGGAGCCGGAGCCGGTGAAGTAGCTCCTCGAGAACGTACGGCGCCCCCTGACCCGCACAGGCAGGGGGCGCCGTCGTATGTCCGTCAGGCGCCCTTGGGCGCGGCCTGCTGCACCACCTCGAAGGACCACAGGGTCGAGCCGGAGGCCGCCGGCTTCGGGCGCTCGCCGCCCTCGCCACCGCCCTGGTGCGCGGCCTTCATCGGCCCCTCCATCCACGCCTGGAACGACTCCTCGTCCCGCCAGCGCGTGTACACCAGGTACTGGTCGGTGCCCTCGACGGGCCGCAGCAGCTCGAACCACTCGAAGCCGTCGGAGTTCTCCACGGCGTGGGCCCGCGAGGCGAACCGCTGCTCCAGCACCTCCCGCTGCTCGGCGGGCACGGTCAGCACGTTGATCTTCACTACGCTCATGCACCCATCCTGGACCATCACCCCCGCCGTCACACTGATCCCGGACCGTTACCGAAAGCGCGTACAACCCTGGCGCACCATCACTGGTCTCCTGTTCGCCATCCGCCCGTGAACCGTGGCACAACCCGTGATGAACACGGATCAACCCGTGACGAACACGGGCGGACCGCACCCCATCGTCTGTGGATGCCCAGGCATCCCCCGCATGCAGCAGGAGACCGCATGCACGCGCATTCCCGTATCGCCCTCGCGACGGCCGCCGCCGCCGCGCTCACGGGCGGCCTGCTCACGTTCACCGCGTCGCCGGCCACCGCCGCCGACTCCTTCAAGGTCGCGAAGGCCGACTTCAACGGCGACGGCATCGGCGACGTCGCCACCTCGGCCGCCACCGCCTACGTCAGCGGACTGAAGAACGCCGGCCAGGTCGTCGTCCTGTACGGCACGACCACCGGCGTCTCCTCCGCCAAGCGCACCACCATCAGCCAGAACACCACCGGCGTGCCCGGCACCGCCGAGGCCGGTGACATGTTCGGCTCCGACCTGGCGTACGCCGACTTCAACGGCGACGGCTACGACGACCTCGCCGTCGGCACCCCGAGCGAGAAGGTCGGCACGGACACCAACGGCGGCGGGCTGACCATCCTCTGGGGGTCCAGCAGCGGCCTGACCGGCAAGGCCGTCGACGTGCCCGACCCGGCCGCCTCCTCCCACGACTACTGGGGCAAGAACCTGGCCGCCGGCGACTTCGACGGCGACGGCAAGGCCGACCTGGTCGTCGGCAGCTCCGCCGCCACCCTCTACCTCTACAAGGGCGGCTTCACCACCGCCGGCGCCTACGGCAGCCGTACCACCGTCAAGCCGCCGATCGAGTCCGGCACCAACGACTACCCGTACGGCCCGCTGAACCTCACCGCCGGTGACGTCAACGGCGACGGCCGCACCGACCTCGTCGTCGACGGCTACGAGACCACCACGCAGTACGGCTGGAACACCAACTACTGGCTGCCCGGCACCTCCGGCGGCCTGAGCGCCGCCTCCGCCAAGACCCTCAAGCCCGGCATCATCACCGCCATCGGCGACGTCAACGGCGACGGCTTCGGCGACATCGTCAGCGGCGCCGACTGGGATTCCAGGACCAGCGACGGTACGGCCATCCCCTACGCCTCCGACGGCGGCAAGGTGAGCGTCACCTACGGCTCCGCGTCCGGCCCGGCCGCCACCACCGGCATCACCCAGAACACCGGCAACGTGCCCGGCTCCTCCGAGAAGGGCGACGCCTTCGGCTGGGAGCTGGACCTCGGCGACATCAACGGCGACGGCTACCAGGACCTCGTCGTCAGCAGCCCGCAGGAGGACCTCGGCAGCGTGACCGACGCCGGCAGCGTGACCGTCCTGTACGGTTCCGCCTCCGGCGTGAACACCACCTCCGGCGCCCAGACCTACTCCCAGGACACCGCGGGCGTGCCCGGCGGCAACGAGAAGTCCGACCTGTTCGGCGCCGACCTCAAGCTGGACGACGTCACCGGTGACGGAAAGGCCGACCTGGTGATCGGGTCGTACGAGAACAGCGGCGACGGCGCGGTCACCTACCTGCCGTCCAACGGTACGAAGATCACCACCTCGGGGTCGCGTGCCTTCGGTGCGTCGACCGTGGGTGTCTCGACCTCCGGAATCCCGCAGTTCGGCGCGGTCTTCGCGGACTGAGCCGAGGCGGCCGGGGCGGCGGGGGCGCTGGGGGACTCTGTATCGGGGCAACCCCCGAGGAACATCGGGGTGCCGTCCCTGGTCTGTCCCCTGACGGTCCCTTAGGGGATGTCACAGGTCGGCCGCAAAGCCGGGCCCGGAGCGCCGGGCCCGGCACGTCGGCCCTCAGGACCAGGTACGTTCGATGACGTGGCTGGATTCAGGATCGGACGCGGGGGCCGGGACAACCGCACCCCCCAAGGACAACAGGCGCCCCAGGGACCGTCGCACGGACACGGGCACGGCCCCGCTCGGCCCGGGGGGCCGTCGTACGGACAGCCGTCGTACGGACAGCCGTCGTACGGACGGCCGGGCCCGTCGGGTCCCTCGGGTCCCGCGGGTCCTTCGTACGGCTACCCGTCGGCGCCGCAGCCGCCGTACCAGCGGCAGGGACAGGGGCACGGGCACGGGCAGCCGTACGGATACCCGGGGCCGGCCGACGACGGACCGGAGTACTTCGGCGACGGCGGCCACCCCGGCCCCGGGACCGGCGCGCACGACCCCTACGCGGCCAACAACCCGGGCCACACCCAGGCCTTCTCGGTCGACGAGGCCGCCGACTACACCCAGGGCGCGACCTACCAGGCCGGCTCCACCGCCGCCCCCGCCGCGCCGCTCGGCCCGCCCCTGCACTGGAAGGAACTGCTGAAGGGGATCATCCTGTCCCCGAACGACACCTTCCTGCGCATGCGGGACTACACGATGTGGACGCCCGCCCTCATCGTGACCTTCCTCTACGGCCTGCTCGCGGTCTTCGGCTTCGACGGCGCCCGCCAGGACGCCATCAGCGCGACCCTCTCCAACGCGGTGCCGATCGTGCTGATCACGGCGGTCGTCATGGTGCTCGGCCTGTTCATCCTGGGCGTGGTCACCCACACCCTGGCCCGCCAGCTCGGCGGCGACGGCGCCTGGCAGCCCACGGTGGGCCTGTCCATGCTGATCACGGCCCTCACGGACGCGCCCCGCCTGATCGTCGCCATGTTCTTCGGCGGCGACGCCGGCTTCGTCCAGCTCCTCGGCTGGGCCACCTGGATCGGCGCGGGCGCCCTGCTGACCCTGATGGTGTCCCGCTCCCACGACCTGCCGTGGCCGAGGGCGCTGGGGGCGTCGGCGCTCCAGCTGATCGCGCTGCTGTCGATCGTGAAGTTGGGCACGTTCTGATGCCGGGCACGGTATGACGGTTCGCGCACGCGGAAGGGCCCCCGGCACGCAGCCGAGGGCCCATCTGTATGTGACCGCGTTTGTGAGGATGCGACCGGTTTTCCCAGGGGATGTGACCGGCATTTCTCAGGGGATGCGACCGGCATTTCTCAGGGGATGTGACCGGCGTTTCTCAGGCGTCGAGAACCTGCCCCGCCCGCTTCACCACCGGCGGCTCCACACTCCACGGGAAGTTGATCCAGTCGTCGGTCCGCTTCCACACGTACTCGCACTTCACGAGGGAGTGGGACTTCTCGTAGATCACGGCGGAGCGCACCTCGGCGACGGTGTCGAGGCAGAAGTCGCGGACGAGCTTCAGCGTCTTGCCGGTGTCGGCGACGTCGTCGGTGATCAGGACCTTCTTGTCGGAGAAGTCGATCACGTTGGGGACGGGGGCGAGCATGACCGGCATTTCCAGGGTCGTCCCCACACCGGTGTAGAACTCGACGTTCACGAGGTGGATGTTCTTGCAGTCGAGGGCATAGGCGAGCCCGCCCGCGACGAAGACCCCACCCCGGGCGATGCTCAGCACGATGTCGGGCTCGTACCCGTCGTCGGCGATGGTCTGCGCCAGCTCGCGGATGGCGGCCCCGAACCGGTCGTAGGTCAGGTTCTCCCGCACGTCTGCGCTGCTCATGCTGTCGTCGCCCTCACACCTGGGTCCGATGGAAATTGAGGTAGGACCGCGAGGCGGTCGGCCCGCGCTGCCCCTGGTACCGGGAGCCGTAACGCTCACTGCCGTACGGCGACTCGGCGGGCGAGGTGAGCCGGAACATGCACAGCTGCCCGATCTTCATCCCCGGCCACAGCTTGATGGGGAGCGTGGCGAGGTTGGACAGCTCCAGGGTGACGTGCCCGCTGAACCCGGGGTCGATGAACCCGGCGGTGGAATGCGTGACCAGCCCCAGCCGCCCGAGCGAACTCTTCCCCTCGAGCCGGGAGGCGAGATCGTCGGGAAGCGTGATCACCTCGTACGTGGAGGCGAGCACGAACTCCCCGGGGTGCAGGATGAACGGCTCATCGCCCTCCGGCTCCACCAGCCGGGTCAGATCGGCCTGCTCGACGGAGGGGTCGATGTGGGGGTACCGGTGGTTCTCGAACACCCGGAAGTACCGGTCCAGCCGTACGTCGATGCTCGACGGCTGCACCATGGTTTCGTCATAGGGATCGATCCGTACCCGCCCGGCGTCGATCTCGGCCCGGATGTCCTTGTCTGAGAGAAGCACGTAGCGAGGATACGCAAGGCGGGGGGGGGGGGGGGGGGGGGGGGGGGGGGGGGGGGGGGGGGGGGGGGAGGAGGGGAGGGGGGGGGGGGGGGGGGGGGGGGGGTGGTGTGTGC
>NZ_JBVHWM010000111.1:0-19893 GCF_055564375.1 Streptomyces sp. NPDC029138 | reverse complement strand
CCCCCCCCCCCCCCCCCCCCCCCCCCCCCCCCCCCCCCCCCCCCCCCCCCCCCCCCCCCCCCCCCCCCCCCCCCCCCCCCCCCCCCCCCCCCACCACCCTCGTCCGCAACCTCCTCGAAGGGATGAATCGTCCATGGCCACCGCCCTGGAGACCGGTGCGTACGACGCCGTGGAGGCCGGCACCTACGAGGTGCTGGGCGACCGGCTCGCGGCGCAGGCCGGCGAACTCGCCCGGCGTGCCGAACTCCTCAACACCCGTCGCGTCGAGGAGTTCGGGACGGCACGGCTGGAGCTGGCCGGTACCCGGCGCCTGCGTACGGAGCACGCGTGCGTGCCGCGTGACGTCGTGGCCGTCGGGAACACCTTGCTCGTCGGCGCCACCGACCGGCCCGGCCCGCGCCCGCAGACGCGGGTGGCCGACGTGTTCGCTCTGTACGACCGCGACCTGAACCGGCTGCCCGACACGGCCGTACCGGGCCTGATGGACGACCCGGCATTCGTGCGGGAGTTCGCGGACCTGCACCGCTACTACCGGCAGGCCCGCCTGCTGCGGCTGCGTCGGATCGACGGCAGACTGCTGGCGGTCTTCCGCACCGGCGAGAAGACCGACGACATCCGCGTGCTGCGCTGGGCCCTGGACGAGACCGGCCGGCCGGCGTTCCTGGACGCGCGCGGCGAACGCGACGACACCTTCCCGCCCTCCCACGACTTCACCTGGACCGAGGCGACCCGCGAGGACCATGTCCTGGGCCGTCACCCGCACGTCTCCGTTCAGGGCGAGCTGTACGTCTCCGCTATCGGCGGTGCGCTCACTGTCAAGCTGGAGAACGACACCGAGACGGGCGAGGGCATCCACAGCGAGCCGGTGGACGAGCCGCTTCAGGCGCTCGCCGACGCGGACATCGCCCACGCGCGCGCGGGCGCCCTGATCCTGCTGCGCGTGCGGCCGTACAAGGAGGACGCCCACCGGTACCTGGTGTTCAACACCCTCACCAAGGCGGTCGTCCGCCTGGACGGCCTCGGGCAGGCGTGCCGCCGCCTGCCCGAGGACCAGGGCATCGTGTTCCCCGGCGGCTACTGCCTGGCCACGGGCGCCCACAAGCGGTACGAAACCGATGCGAGCGGCCTGGAGTTCGAGCGGGAGGTCCGCTCGCCCAACGGTGAGGACGTGCTGTACGCGTTCCACGCCCGTGGGGAGAGCCGTGGTCTGCTGCTGTCGTACAACACCATTCGCAAGGAGTTCTCGAACCCGCTTCCCTGCCGCGGCTGGGCCCTGTTCGACGACGGCGCTTTCGCGGTGCTGCGCGCCGAGGGCGAGGAACCGGCGCAGGTGCATCCGGTGCAGCTGTGGAACTCGCCCTACGTCTCCGACGCCCACGTCACCACCGCCCCCACCGGGAGCGGCGCACTGGGGCGCGTGGGCAACGCCGACCTCGTGCGGGGCATCTCCGCCTGCCTGTCCGTCGCGGGCCTGGCGCGGGAGGGCATCACCACCAGCGAGGGCTACCGGGCGCTCGCCGCCGCCTGTGTGCGCGCCGCCGACGCCCACCACTGGCTGGACGAGGCCGACCTGGGCGACCTGCTGGGTGCGCTGGAGGCGGTACGCGGGACGGCCGAGCAGGTTCTGGCCGAGTTCGAGACCGTGCGGACGCTGACCCGGCAGGCCGCCGACGCTCTGGACGAGGCCGCCGAGCGGATGGCGTCCGTCGTCCGCCGCCTGCGCGGTGAGGCGCCGAAGGAGGCCGCGGCCTGGGTGCGGGGGCTGACCGACCTGCGGCACGCCCACGGCCACCTGCTGACCCTCAAGGAGATGCGGTACGCGGACGGCGCCCGCCTCGACGCCCTCGCCGCCGAGGCGGAGGCCGACCTGGCCGCTCTCGGGCAGCGGGCCGTGGTCTTCCTGGCCCGCGAGGACGCCTTCGCCGGCCAGCAGAGGGATGTCGAACGGCTCGTCGCCGACGCCGAGGCCGTCACCACCGTCGCCGAGGCGGCGCCGGTGGCCGCCCGGCTGGACGAACTCGGCGACGCTCTCCGGACGGTCACGGACGTCGTCGCCGCTCTGGACACGAGTGACGCCACTGTCCGTACGTCCGTCCTGGAGCGCATCGCAGGGGTGCTGGCCGGCGTCAACCGGGCCCGTGCCACCCTCGATGCCCGTCGCCGCGCACTGGCCGACCGCGAGGGCCGCGCCGAGTTCGTCGCCGAAAGCGCGCTGTTCGGGCAGGCCGTCACCGCGGCCCTCGCGGTCGCCGACACCCCGCAGACATGCGACGACCAGCTCGCCCGTCTTCTGAGCAGGCTGGAGGACCTGGAGTCCCGCTTCGCGGAGTCGGACGACTTCCTCGGTGCGCTCGCCGACAAGCGCACCGAGGTCTACGACGCCTTCGCCGCCCGCAAGCAGTCGCTCGCCGACGCCCGCGCCCGCCGTGCCGAGCAACTCGCCGCCTCGGCCGGCCGCATCCTGGAGACGATCACCCGGCGCTGCGCCGCCCTCTCCGACGCCGAGGCGATCGCCACCTACTTCGCCTCCGACCCGATGGTGGCCAAGGTCCGCCGCACCGCCGACGACCTGCGCGTCCTCGGTGAGAGCGTGCGGGCCGAGGAGCTCGACGGCCGCCTGAAGTCCGCCCGCCAGGAAGCCGACCGCGCCCTGCGCGACCGCACCGACCTGTACGCCGACGACGGCCGCACTGTCCGCCTTGGAGCCCACCGTTTCACCGTCAACACCCAGCCCCTCGACCTGACCCTCGTCCCGCACGGCGACGGCCTCGCCTTCGCCGTCACCGGCACCGACTACCGCGCCCCGGTCACCGACCCCGGCTTCGCGGCCAGCCGCGCGCACTGGCACCGCACCCTGCCCTCGGAGTCACCAGAGGTCTACCGCGCCGAGCACCTGGCTGCCCGCCTGCTGCGCGAACGCGGCCCGGCCGCCCTCGCGGCGGCCGAAGACCTCCCGGCCCTGGTGCGCACGGCGGCGCAGGAGGCATACGACGAGGGCTACGAGACCGGCGTCCACGACCACGACGCGACGCTCATCCTCACCGCACTCCTGCCCCTGTACGAGGGCGCCGGGGCCCTGCGCCACGAAGGCGCCGCCCGCGCCGCAGCCCAGCTCTTCTGGACCCACGGCACCACCCCCGGGGCGCGCCAGACGTGGACCCGGCGCGCACTTTCGCTGGCCCGCGCCCGGGACGCGTTCGGGCCGGCACCCGCGATCGCCGACCTGGAGCGGGAGTTGGCGGAGGAGATCGGCGGGGAGTACGCGGGGGCCGCCGCCTCCTACCTCTTCGAGGAGCTGACGACCGCCCCCGACGGTTTCGTCCTCAGCGCGAGCGCCCGCACCCTGCTGGACAAGTTCCGTCGCACGGCCGGCACGAGCGCCTACGCCGACGACCTGACCGCGCTCGACGACCTCGCGGCCCGCCGCCAGTTGGTCGAGGCGTGGCTGTCCTCGTACGCGGCAGCCACCGGCACGGATCTCGCCCCGGGCGATCTGGCCGAGGCCGTGGCGGCCGAACTCTGCCCGGACCTGCCGCGCCACGTCGGCGACGCCCCGCTCACGGCGACGGCCCAGGGCCTGCTGGGCACGCACCCCCGCGTCACCGCCCGCCGACTGCCCCTGCGCCTGGACGAGTTCCTCGCCCGAACGGCACGCTTCGCGGAGCAGGACGTGCCCGCCCACCGCGCCTACCAGCAGCGGCGCACCGCCCTGGTGGCCGCCGAACGCGCCCGCCTGCGCCTGGACGACCACCGCCCGCGCGTCATGTCCTCCTTCGTCCGCAACCGGCTCGTGGACGAGGTCTACCTGCCGCTCATCGGCGACAGCCTGGCCAAGCAGCTGGGCACCACGGGCGACACCAAGCGCACCGACACCGGCGGCCTGCTTCTGCTCCTCTCCCCGCCCGGCTACGGCAAGACGACCCTCGTGGAGTACGTGGCCGACCGCCTCGGCCTGATGCTGGTGAAGGTCAGCGGCCCGGCGCTCGGCCACGCCGTCACCTCGCTCGACCCCGCCGAGGCCCCGAACGCCACCGCACGCCAGGAGATCGAGAAGATCAACTTCGCGCTGGAGGCGGGCAACAACACCCTCCTCTACCTGGACGACATCCAGCACACCTCTCCGGAACTGCTCCAGAAGTTCATTCCGCTGTGCGACGCCACACGCCGCATCGACGGCGTCCGGGACGGCGAACCGCGCACCTACGACCTGCGCGGCAAGCGGTTCGCGGTCTGCATGGCCGGCAACCCCTACACCGAGTCCGGCAGCCGCTTCCGGGTGCCGGACATGCTCGCCAACCGCGCCGACGTGTGGAACCTCGGCGACGTCCTGACCGGTAAGCGGGACGTCTTCGGCTTGAGCTTCATCGAGAACGCGCTCACCGCGAACCCGGTCCTCGCCCCGCTCGCCGGCCGCGACCGCGCCGACCTCGACCTGCTGGCCCGCCTAGCCCAGGGCGATCCGACGGCCGGAGCCGACCGGCTGACCCACCCCTACCCGCCCGCCGAACTGGAGCGGATCCTGGCGGTCCTGCGGCACCTGCTGACGGTCCGCGAGACGGTCCTGGCGGTCAACGCGGCCTACATCGCCTCGGCCGCCCAGTCGGACGCGACCCGCACCGAACCGCCCTTCCAGCTCCAGGGCTCCTACCGCAACATGAACAAGATCGCCCAGCGGGTCCAGCCGGTCATGAACGACACCGAGCTGGCGACCCTGATCGACGACCACTACCGGGCCGAGGCCCAGACCCTGACGACGGGCGCAGAGGCCAACCTACTGAAGCTGGCAGAGCTGCGCGGCACGCTCACCGCCGATCAGGCAGCCCGCTGGACAGACGTGAAGGCGGCGTACGTCCGTGCCCAGACGCTCGGCGGCCCGGAAGACGACCCCCTCACGCGAGCCGTGGCGGCACTCGGGCTGCTCGCGGACCGGATCACCGCAGTCGAGACGGCCATCACGCGCGCCGCCGACCCACGCCACCTGCTCGTCAACCCGAACGCCGGATACGCGGCCGAGCGGAGGCAGCCGTGATGGTGTACTTCCTCGCGCCGGTGGCCGCGGCCTCGGTCATTGTGGTGCTGACCACGTTCGTCCTGGTGCGTCGCGACCGCCGACGAACGACATCGGCTGCCGAACGCCTGCGCTGACGCGGCCTCGGTTGCCGGAACCCGGCAACGTCCCCGCCCTTGCGGTGCCCGTTGCCGATCTGTCAAAGACGCATCAAGGGCCGGTAAGGTTCCCACCGGTGTGCCGGGAAGTCTGGTCGGCGAGCAAGGGACAGATCTCTGCTCCGATCGGGGGCGTTTCCGGTGGTTCTTGTTGCCGTTTTCGGCGTGGCTCTGCTCGTCGCGGTGCTGCTGTCCGGGCTCGCCGCCCGCACCGTGCTGTCCACTTCCTTCCTCTTCCTCCTCGGTGGCGCGCTGGTCAGCGACGGCTTTCTCGGGCTGATCCACATCACCCCGGACAGCGAGATCGTGTCGGTCACCGCCGACCTGGCGCTCTTCGCGGTGCTGTTCACCGACGGCCAGCACGTGTCCTTCACCAAGTTGCGCACCAACTGGCGCAACCCGGCGCGGGCGCTGGGCCTGGGCATGCCCCTGGCGTTCGTGTTCATGGCGCTGGTCACCCACTACCTGGTCGGCCTGGACTGGACGACGTCCTTCCTGGTCGGCGCGGTGCTGGCGCCGACGGACCCCGTGTTCGCGTCGGCGATCGTGGGCCGCAAGGAGGTCCCGGCGAAGCTGCGGGAACTCCTCAATGTGGAGAGCGGCGTCAACGACGGCCTGGCCCTGCCCGTCGTACTGCTCCTCATCGCGGCGGCCGGCCCCACCGCCACCGGGCACACCGGCGAGGCGTCACTGGGCCGGATCGCCCTGGAGCTGGCCCTCGGCCTTGCCTTCGGCGTCCTACTCCCTCTCGTCGCGGGCGGCCTCGTACGGTTCCGGCTGCTGGGCGCCGAACCCAAGTTGCAGCCCCTGCTTCCGCTGGCGACCGGGATCATCCTCTACGGGCTGTGCCACCTCACTCACGCCAACCCCTACCTGGCGGCGTTCTCCGCCGGTGCCGTCCTCGCCGCCGTCTCTCCCGAGGCAAAGGAGGCGTTCGAGCCGCTGGGCGAGGTGCTGGCGGAGCTGGCGAAGTTCGCGGCCCTGCTGGTGTTCGGGGCGCTGCTGACGCCGGCGCTGTTCGGGGACCTGTCGTGGCAGGGCTACGTGGCGGTCGTCCTGGCGATCGGGCTGATCCGGCCGGCCTCACTGCTGATCTCCCTGGTCGGCACCCGGTTCGAGCGGCGCGAGAAGCTGACCGCGGCCTGGTTCGGCCCGAAGGGCTTCGCATCGGTGGTGTACGGGCTGCTGGTGCTGCGGTCCGGCATCCCGCAGGCGGAGCAGGCGTACACCCTGATCGCCGTGTGCATCGCCTTCTCGATCGTGGCGCACTCCAGCACCGACGTACCCATCGCCCGCATGTTCGATGTCAAGGACCTGGTCGGCATCCCCGACGACGAGGACGACCAGGTCGACGGCGCCCCCGGGGCCCCCGGAACCCCCGGAGCCCTCGGACAGGAGAGAAAGACCACCGTATGAGTGACTGGCACAGCTGGGCGGCCGTAGCCGTGTTCGCCGGCGCGTACGTACTGATCATCACCGAGCGTGTCCACCGCACGGCCGCGGCCCTCGGCGGTGCCGGCTGCATGCTCGCGATCAGCGCCACCGACGACAAGGCGGCGTTCTACTCCGAACACACCGGCATCGACTGGAACGTCATCTTCCTGCTGCTGGGGATGATGGCCATCGTCGGCGTACTGCGGCAGACCGGCTTGTTCGAGTACCTGGCGATCTGGTCGGTCAAGCGGGCCAGAGGCAAGCCGTTCCGGGTGATGACGATGCTGGTGCTCATCACCGCCGCCGCCTCCGCGCTGCTCGACAACGTCACCACCGTGCTGCTGATCGCCCCGGTCACCCTGCTGGTCTGCGAGCGCCTCAGCCTGCCCTCCGCCCCCTTCCTGATCGCCGAGGTGTTCGCCTCCAACATCGGCGGCACCGCGACCCTCGTCGGCGACCCGCCGAACATCATCATCGCCAGCCGCGCCGACCTGACCTTCAACGACTTCCTGGTCCACCTGGCCCCGATCGCCGCCGTGCTGACCCTGGTCCTGCTGGCGCTGTGCCGGGTGATGTTCCGCAAGGCGTTCGTCTACGACGACGAGCGCGCCGCGCAGGTCATGGCGCTGGAGGAGCGCGAGGCCATACACGATCCGAGGCTGCTGTGGCAGGGCCTGGCCGTCCTGGCCCTGGTCGTCGCCGGGTTCGTCCTCCACCCGGTGCTGCACTACGAGCCCAGCGTGGTCGCCCTGCTCGGCGCCGGCCTGCTCGTCGCGGTCTCCAAAGTGGAGACCCGGCAGGTCCTGGGCGAGGTGGAGTGGCCCACCCTCGCGTTCTTCGTCGGCCTGTTCGTCATGGTCGGTGCGCTGATCGAGACCGGCGTCATCGGTGACCTCTCCCGCGCCCTGGCCGACGCCACCGGCGGCCGGGAACTCGGCGCCATGCTCACCCTGCTGGGCGGCTCGGCCGTGCTGTCCGGCATCGTCGACAACATCCCGTACGTCGCCACCATGGCGCCCATCACCGCCGACCTGGTCAAGGACATGGGCGGCGCGGCCGACGGCCACCACGTCCTGTGGTGGGCGCTGGCCCTGGGCGCCGATCTGGGCGGCAACGCCACCGCCATCGGCGCCAGCGCCAACGTGGTCGTCCTCGGGATCGCCGAACGCAACCGCCAGCCGATCTCTTTCTGGCAGTTCACGAAGTACGGCCTCGTCGTCACGGCGGCCACCGTCGCCCTCTCCGGGCTGTACCTGTGGCTGCGGTACTTCGCGCTCGCCTGAGCCACGGTGAGCCGACGGATCAGACCTCCGAAGCCCTGCTCGGCGTCTCCGCCCTCCCCAACAGTTCGTGCAACAGATGGGAGGCGGTGATGACGCCGAGCAGACGCGTGCCGGCCTTGTCCTTCTCCGCCACGGCCACCAGCGGGCTGCGCACCCGGGCCATCAGTGCGGCAACCTCCAGCGCGGTGTCGTCCGGATCGGCGATCGGCGGCGGCGCCGCGCTGCGCGAAAGGCACTCTCCGACCCGCCTTCCGGTCAGCGCCTGGCAGAGCTGGTCAGCATGCTGCTCGTCGACGACCGCGGCGAGCGCCGGATCCTCGATGACGTAGTCCGGCACCAGGATCTTGACCATCTGGGACGCGGGCAGGATGGCCTTCGGCTCCCCCCGCTCGTCCAGCACCAGCAGCCCCGGCAGCCTGTGCTCGGCCATCAACCGGGCCGCGTCGAGGGCGTCGCTGTCGACGCTCACCGACTCGTACTCCACCGCCAGGTCACGTGCACGCACGATCGGCTCCTCGTCTGACTGCTCAGTACCTGAGCCCAGCGTCGTACGAGACCACTCTCCGCGCCAGGTCATCGCGGTGAAACTTACGCAGCCCTTGCGGCGCCCAACGCATGTGGACGGAACACCGACCGCGACTCGGACGTACACGTCCCTGAGCACGTTGCCAGGGCCCCGCGGCACAGCGACTGGAGACTGGAGCGGGCGTGGGCCGAGTGGAACCCGGGGGCGCCGCTGGTACGGCTGTCCTGCGAGCGGCGCAGCCTGGGACGTCCCATCGCCGCGTACGTCCGTGAGATCGCCGCTGCCGAGCCGGCCACCCGGGTCACCGTGCTGATCCCGGAGACCGAGCCGGAGCGGCTGTGGCAGCGGCTGCTGCAGAACCAGCGGGGCGCGGTCGTCGCGCACGCCGTGCGGCGGGAGACGGACGCGGTGATCTGTCGGCTGCGCTTCCAGCTCATGTGAGTCGGGACACCAGCCGTCACGGCGGCCTACTCACCGGTATCGACCAGGGGCCGTAAGAGTTCCGTCAAAGCCGAACGGGCCGCCGTAAGAGAGCCGTCAACGGACGACCGGATCCGGCCAGTGAGGCGCTTTCCTCTAATCGTCCGTTTCAACCGAACCTCACTCCAGGAGTTCGCGATGGCCGATCTGGCCTTCGTCGTCACCGTGCTCGCGGGTTTCGCGCTGGTGGCCCTCGTCGCCAAGGGGGTGACGAAGCTGTGACCGCCGAGAACATCGTCGGCCTGGTCGTGGCCGTCGCCCTGCTGGGCTATCTCGTCCTCGCCCTGATCTTCCCGGAGAGGTTCTGAGCCAAGACATGGGTCCCGTACTCGCCGGCGTGCTCCAACTGCTGGCCCTCATAGGCGCGCTGGCACTCGCCTACATTCCTCTTGGCACCTGTATGGCGAAGGTCTACTCCTCGAAAAAGCACCTGCGGGTCGAGAGGTGGATCTACAAGGCCATCGGTGCCGACCCGGACACGGAGATGACCTGGCCCGCGTATCTGCGGGGCGTCCTCGCCTTCTCGGCGGTCGGCGTGCTCTTCCTCTACCTGCTCCAGCGGCTCCAGGGCGTGCTGCCCGGCTCGATGGGCTTCGCCTCGGTGAACCCGGCGCAGTCGTTCAACACGGCTGTGTCGTTCGTGACCAACACCAACTGGCAGTCGTACTACGGCGAGCAGACGATGGGGCACGTCGTACAGACCGCCGGTCTGGCCGTGCAGAACTTCGTCTCCGCCGCCGTGGGCATGGCCGTCGCCGTCGCCCTCGTCCGCGGCTTCGCCCGCTCGCGCACCGGTGAGCTGGGCAACTTCTGGTCCGACCTGGTGCGCGGCACGCTGCGGATTCTGCTGCCGCTCGCGGCGGTCGCCGCCGTCGTGCTGGTCGCCTGCGGGGCGATCCAGAACTTCTCCGGCATCCACGAGGTGGGCCAGTTCATGGGCGGCTCGCAGCAGTGGAACGGAGGTGCGGTCGCCTCGCAGGAGGCCATCAAGGAGCTGGGCACCAACGGCGGCGGCTACTTCAACGCCAACTCCGCCCACCCCTTCGAGAACCCCACCCCGTTCACGAACCTCTTCGAGATCTTCCTGATCCTGGTGATCCCGTTCTCGCTGACCCGCACCTTCGGCGTGATGGTCGGCTCGGTGCGGCAGGGGTACGCGATCCTCGCCACGATGTTCACCATCTGGCTGGGCTTCGTCGCCCTGATGATGTGGACCGAGTTCGCCCACCACGGCCCGGCGCTCCAGGCGGCGGGCGGGGCGATGGAGGGCAAGGAGGTCCGCTTCGGGGTCGGCGCCTCGTCGATCTTCGCTGTGACGACCACGCTCACCTCGACCGGCGCGGTGGACTCCTTCCACTCCTCCTTCACCGGCCTCGGCGGCGGGATCACGATGCTGGGCATGATGCTGGGCGAGATCGCGCCCGGCGGTGTCGGCTCCGGCCTCTACGGCATGCTGATCCTGGCGGTCATCGCGGTGTTCATCGCGGGATTGATGGTGGGCCGTACGCCCGAGTACCTGGGCAAGAAGATCGGTGCTCGGGAGATGAAGCTCGCCGCCTGCTACATCCTGATCACGCCAGCCCTGGTGCTGGTCTTCACGGCCGCCTCCATGGCCCTGCCCACCCCGCCGCACTCGATGCTCAACTCCGGCGCGCACGGCTTCTCCGAGGTGCTGTACGCCTTCACGTCGGCGTCGAACAACAACGGCTCGGCCTTCGCCGGCCTGAACGCGAACACCGACTGGTTCAACACCATGACCGGGCTCGCCATGCTGCTGGGCCGCTTCCTGCCGATGGTCTTCGTCCTGGCTCTGGCCGGCTCGCTTGCCGAGCAGAAGCCGATCCCGGTCACCGCGGGCACCCTGCGCACCGAGAAGCCGCTGTTCACCGGCCTGCTGGTGGGCGCGATCCTGATCATCACCGGTCTGACGTACTTCCCGGCCCTGGCACTGGGTCCGCTGGCCGAGGGGCTGGCGTCATGACCGTCCGCACAGAGAAGAAGCACGAGGACTCGATGTCCACTCCCACTCTTGCGCCCCACCAGGACGCGCCGACCGGGCACAAGCCCGCCGAGGGTCGTGTCGGCGCGGGCCTCTTCGACCCCGCGCAGCTGGTCAAGTCGCTGCCCGACGCCTTCCGCAAGCTCGACCCGCGGATGATGGTCAAGTCGCCCGTGATGTTCGTGGTGCTGATCGGCTCGGTCCTCACCACGGTGTTCTCCCTCAAGGACCCCGGCGACTGGTTCGGCTGGACCATCAGCGCCTGGCTGTGGCTGACAGTGATTTTCGCCAACCTGGCGGAGGCGGTCGCCGAGGGCCGTGGCAAGGCGCAGGCGGACACGCTGCGCAACGCCAAGACCGACACGGTCGCCCGACGACTGCTCGCGGACGGCACGTCGGAGGAGCAGGTCCCCGGCACCGAGCTGCGGATCGGTGACCTCGTGGTCTGCGAGGCGGGGGACGTCATCCCCGGTGACGGTGATGTCGTCGAGGGCGTGGCCTCGGTGGACGAGTCGGCGATCACCGGCGAGTCGGCGCCGGTCATCCGCGAGTCCGGTGGCGACCGCAGTGCCGTCACGGGCGGTACGAAGGTGCTGTCCGACAGGATCGTCATCAGGATCACGACGAAGCCCGGCGAGACCTTCATCGACCGGATGATCGGCCTGGTCGAGGGCGCCGCCCGGCAAAAGACGCCCAACGAGATCGCGCTGAACATCCTGCTGGCCTCGTTGACCATCGTCTTCCTGCTCGCGGTGGCCACGCTGCCCCCGTTCGCGGACTATGCGGGCACCCACCTGACCATGGTCGTGCTGGTGGCCCTGCTGGTCTGCCTGATCCCGACCACCATCGGCGCGCTGCTCTCCGCGATCGGCATCGCGGGCATGGACCGCCTCGTGCAGCGCAACGTGCTGGCCATGTCGGGCCGCGCGGTGGAAGCCGCTGGTGACGTCTCGACGCTGCTGCTGGACAAGACCGGCACCATCACGCTCGGCAACCGCCAGGCCGCCGAGTTCCTCCCGGTCAAGGGCGCCACCGAGGCCGAGGTCGCGGACGCGGCCCAGCTGTCGTCGCTGGCCGACGAGACTCCCGAGGGCCGCTCCGTCGTCGTCCTCGCCAAGGAGAAGTACGGGCTGCGCGAGCGCCACCAGGGCGAGCTGGCGCACGCCGAGTGGATCGAGTTCACCGCGCAGACCCGCATGTCGGGCGTGGACGTCGACGGGCGCAAGATCCGCAAGGGCGCCACCGCCTCGGTCATCGCCTGGGTCGAGGAGCGGGGCGGCACGGTCGCCAAGGACGCGGACGCTGTCGCGAACCGCATCTCCGAGGCCGGCGGCACCCCGCTGCTGGTCGCGGTCGAGGACGACAAGGGCGCCCGTGTGCTGGGCGTCATCCACCTCAAGGACGTCGTCAAGGAGGGCATGCGGGAGCGGTTCGAGGAGCTGCGCCGCATGGGGATCAAGACGGTCATGATCACGGGTGACAACCCGCTGACCGCCAAGGCGATCGCGGAGGAGGCGGGCGTGGACGACTTCCTCGCCGAGGCCACCCCCGAGGACAAGATGGCCCTCATCAAGCGAGAGCAGGCCGGCGGCAAGCTGGTCGCGATGACCGGTGACGGCACCAACGACGCGCCCGCGCTCGCACAGGCGGACGTCGGCGTGGCGATGAACACCGGCACGTCGGCCGCCAAAGAGGCCGGCAACATGGTCGACCTCGACTCCAACCCGACCAAACTGATCGAGATCGTGGAGATCGGCAAGCAGTTGCTGATCACCCGAGGCGCGTTGACGACGTTCTCCATCGCCAATGACGTCGCGAAGTACTTCGCGATCATTCCGGCGCTGTTCGCCGTGGTCTACCCGGGCCTGGACAAGCTGAACATCATGCATCTGTCCTCGCCCGACTCGGCGATCCTGTCGGCCGTCATCTTCAACGCGCTGATCATCATCGCGCTGGTGCCGCTGTCGTTGAAGGGCGTGCGGTACCGGCCGATGAGCGCGGACCGGATGCTCCGGCGCAACCTCGGGATCTACGGCCTGGGCGGCCTGATCGCCCCCTTCATCGGCATCAAGATCATCGACCTGCTCATCTCCCTCATCCCCGGAATCGGCTGATCGCCATGAACAACTCCGTAACGAACACCGCCCGGTTGCTCGGGGCGGGCCTGCGCGCCCTCCTCGTGCTGACCCTGGTGACCGGCGTCATCTACCCGCTGGTCGTCACCGGCATCGCCCAAGGACTGTTCCACGACAGGGCGAACGGCTCCGAGATCAAGGCGGACGGCAAGGTCGTCGGCTCGTCCCTGATCGGGCAGTCGTACAACCTGCCGCTGAAGAAGGGGCAGGAGACGCCGGAGCCGGACCTGAAGTGGTTCCAGGGCCGCCCGGCCAACGGGCTCGGCGCCAACAGCGTCAACACCCGGTACAAGCTGATCCTTTCCGGCGCCACCAACCTTGCCGCCGACAACAGGGACCTGGTCAAGCAGGTCGAGGACGCCAAGGCCGCCGTCGTCAAGGACAACTCGGTGCCCGGCTACACGGTCAAGCCGTCGGACGTCCCCGCGGACGCGGTGACCTCCTCCGGTTCGGGCCTGGACCCGGCCATCTCCCCGGAATACGCCGAACTCCAGGTCCACCGCGTCGCCGCGAAGAACGGTCTGCCCGTCTCCGCGGTGGAGAAGCTGGTCAAGGACGACACCGAGGGCCGCACCCTGGGGTTCATGGGCGAGCCCCGCGTGAACGTCCTGGAACTCAACATCGCGCTCAAGGACCTCGCAGCGAAGCACTGATGGAATGACGCGACACGGGAGTGGGCGGCCGGGGGGCGTCCTCGGGCCGGCAACTCCCACAGTCACGACATCGGTCGGATCGCTCCCGGCACCCAGGCCCGACGTACGACAGGAGAGGCACACACCCATGACCCGGGTGCTCGTGGTGGAGGACGACCCGCAGCTCGTCCGCGCGCTCGTGATCAACCTTCAGGCCCGCCACTACGGAGTGGACGCGGCCCCGGACGGCGCCACCGCGCTCCGGCTGGCGGCTGCCCGCCAGCCGGACGTGGTGCTGCTGGACCTCGGCCTGCCCGACATGGACGGCGTGGACGTCATCGAGGCCCTGCGCGGCTGGACCCGCGTACCGATCATGGTCCTCTCCGCCCGCCAGGCGTCCGACGAGAAAGTCGCCGCCCTCGACGCGGGTGCCGACGACTACGTCACCAAGCCCTTCAGCATGGACGAGCTGCTCGCCCGGTTGCGGGCCGCCGTCCGCCGCACGGAGACCACGTCGACGGCCTCCGGGACCACGCTGGTGGAGACGGAGGATTTCACCCTCGACCTGCTCGCGAAGAAAGCCGTGCGGGCCGGCCAGGACGTCCGTCTCACCCCGACCGAGTGGCACCTGCTGGAGATACTGGTCACCAACGCGGGCCGCCTGATCACGCAGAAGCAACTCCTCCAGGAGGTCTGGGGCGTCTCCCAGAGCAACAAGACCAACTACCTGCGCGTCTACATGGCCCAGCTGCGGCGCAAACTGGAGAAGGACCCCTCCCACCCCCGCTATCTGATCACCGAGCCCGGCATGGGCTATCGCTTCGAAGGGTGAACATGGCACGCGGCAAGCTCCGGATCTACCTCGGCGCGGCACCCGGCGTCGGCAAGACCTACGCCATGCTCTCCGAGGCGCACCGCCGGGTGGAGCGGGGGACCGACTGCGTCGTGGCCTTCGTCGAGCACCACAACCGGCCGCGCACCGAGGTGATGTTGCACGGCCTGGAGCAGGTGCCGCGCAAGGAGATCGAGTACCGGGACAGCGTCTTCACCGAGATGGACGTGGACGCTGTCCTGGCTCGCCGCCCCCTGGTGGCCCTCGTGGACGAACTGGCTCACACCAACGTCCCCGGCTCCCGCAACACCAAGCGCTGGCAGGACGTCGAGGAACTGCTCGTCGCGGGCGTCGACGTGATCTCGACCGTCAACATCCAGCACCTGGAGTCGCTGGGCGATGTGGTGGAGTCGATCACGGGGGTGCGGCAGCGGGAGACGGTCCCGGACGAGGTGGTCCGGCGGGCCGACCAGATCGAGCTGGTCGACATGTCCCCGGAGGCGCTGCGCCGCCGTATGGCGCACGGCAACATCTACAAACCGGACAAGGTCGACGCGGCGCTCTCCAATTACTTCCGCCCCGGCAACCTCACCGCCCTGCGCGAGCTGGCGCTGCTGTGGGTGGCCGACCGGGTCGACGCCTACCTGACCGAATACCGCACCGAGCACCGGGTCTCCACGATCTGGGGCTCACGGGAGCGGATCGTGGTCGGGCTGACCGGCGGTCCCGAAGGGCGCACGCTCATCCGTCGCGCCGCGCGCCTGGCGGAGAAGGGCGCCGGCGGCGAGGTGCTGGCCGTCTACATATCCCGCAGCGACGGCCTGACCTCGGCGTCCCCGAAGGAACTGGCCGTCCAGCGCACCCTGGTCGAAGACCTCGGCGGCACCTTCCACCACGTCGTCGGTGACGACATACCCGCCGCCCTGCTCGACTTCGCCCGCGGAGTGAACGCCACCCAGATCGTCCTCGGCGTCTCGCGCCGCAAGGGCTGGCAGTACGTCTTCGGGCCCGGCGTCGGCGCCACGGTGGCCCGGGAGTCCGGGCCCGACCTGGACGTGCACCTCATCACCCACGACGAGGTAGGCAAGGGACGCGGTCTGCCCGTCGCCACCAGGGGCGCGCGGCTCGGCCGAGCCAGGGTCATCTGGGGCTGGCTGGTCGGTATCGGCGGGCCGCTGTTGCTGACCTGGCTCCTGAGCGGCTTCGTCCCCGGCGTGGGGCTCGCCAACGAGATGCTGCTGTTCCTGACGGCGACGGTGGCAGCGGCGCTGCTGGGCGGCCTCTTCCCGGCCCTGGCCTCGGCGGTGGTCGGTTCCCTCCTCCTGAACTGGTACTTCACTCCACCGGTTCACACATGGACGATCTCCAACCCGAAGAACATCGTCGCCATCGCCGTTTTCTTCGGCGTCGCCGTGTCGGTTGCTTCCGTGGTGGACCTCGCCGCCCGCCGTACCCACCAGGCGGCCCGGCTCCGCGCCGAGTCGGAGATCCTCTCCTTCCTCGCGGGTAACGTCCTGCGGGGCGAGACAACCCTGGAGGCCCTCCTGGAGCGGGTCCGCGAGACCTTCGGCATGGAGTCGGCGGCCCTGCTGGAACGCGAGAGCGACGTCGCGCCCTGGACGTGCGCCGGCAGCGTCGGCCCGCGGCCCTGCACCGCCCCCGACGACGCGGACGTCGACGTCCCGGTCGGCGACCACCTCTCCCTGGCCCTCTCCGGCCGCGTCCTGCCGGCCGAGGACCGCCGGGTCCTGGCCGCCTTCGCCGCGCAGGCCGCCGTCGTCCTGGACCGCCAGCGCTTGCAGGAGGAGGCGGCGGAGGCGAAGGAGCTGGCCGAGGGCAACCGCATCCGCACCGCCCTGCTGGCCGCCGTCAGCCACGACCTCCGTACCCCGTTGGCCGGCATCAAGGCGGCGGTCACCTCTCTCCGCTCGGACGACGTGGAGTGGTCCGAGCAGGACCAGGCCGAACTCCTGGAGGCGATCGAGGAGGGCGCCGACCGCCTCGACCACCTGGTCGGCAACCTGCTCGACATGTCCCGCCTCCAGACCGGCACGGTCACGCCGATCATCCGCGAGACCGACCTGGACGAGGTGATCCCGATGGCGCTGGGAGGCGTACCCGAGGACAGCGTCGACCTCGACATCCCGGAAACCCTCCCGATGGTCGACGTCGACCGCGGCCTGCTGGAACGCTCGGTCGCCAACGTCGTGGAAAACGCGGTCAAGTACAGCCCACCCGGCGAGCGTGTCCTGGTTTCCGCCAGCGCCATGGCCGACCGGGTGGAGGTACGCGTGGTGGACCGCGGCCCGGGCGTCCCGGACGAAGCGAAAACCCGTATCTTCGAGCCCTTCCAGCGGTACGGCGACTCCCCGCGCGGCGTCGGCGTCGGCCTCGGCCTCGCGGTGGCCCGCGGCTTCACGGAAGCCATCGGCGGCACCCTCAACGCCGAGGACACCCCCGGCGGCGGCCTCACCATGGTCCTCACGCTCCCGACGGCACCCCAACGCCGCCCGGAGGAGCCCGATCGCGTATCGGCGGTCACGCCGTGAGCAGCCGAGCCCCCGAGAGCCTTAGGCACCGGGCGGAGCCGTCTCGAGGTCCTCACAAACCAGGGACGTCAACATCCCGTCAGAGACGCCCCGTTCGGCGTCAGCATCGCGTCAGGAGCCGTCCCGGAACCGCGCCGCGGACATGGCGTCGACGACAAGCCCCGGCCCGCCTCCCCGCGTCCAGGGCGCTCACTGTCTCTCCCTTTCCGGCAGCTCCGCAGCTCAGTCTGCGAACAGGCTGTCCTGGACGTACTGGACGACATGCTCCTTCGGGTAGAAGAGTCCCAGCAGCATGAAGGTTCTGGGGTGGGCTGCGATGTTGCCGACGAAGAAGTGGACGGCGCGATCCCGGTTGAAGATCGAGTCATACCAGCGCTCCCGCAGCTTGTCGTGTACGGCGCGCTCGCCGTACTTGCGGAGGAACTTGCGGTACGACGCACCGGCCTCCCAGTCCTTCAGCGCCATGTCATGTGCGGGGCAGTCGTCGTCCGCGCAGCGGAAGCGGTAGCGGAAGTCCAGGGGCACCCACTCAAGCGGAGCCAGGTCCTGCTCGAAGAGATCGAGTTGGTCGGCCAGCGCGGCTTTCGACTCGGACCAGGGCTCGGCCGCCGTCAGCCGGAAGCTGACATTCCGGGGCCGGAAGACGCCGAGCGAGGTCCGACGCTCCTCCTGATCCTTCTTGATCGCGCACAGGGACGGTGCAACGAGCGGCTCGACGTACGTGTACCTCTGCTTCCAGTCACCGCCCGCCGGCACCGCGCCCACGATCTTGAGGGTGTCGAGGTCCGGCCGCAGGCTCTCGGGCCGCGAGTCCCGCCTGCCGTGCGGTTCGACGTCGACCTCGATGATCGAGTACTTGGAGAACCGAGCCTCCTCTGCGAGGAGCCGGAACGGCACCGGGAAGAGCCGTACGTGCTGTGGTGCACCTTGGTCCAGGCGTATGCCCGCCACGCAGCTGGTCTCGCGGTACTTGTTGGACAGCTCCGGATACGTCTTCACCGTGATCATGATCCGTGCGCGCTGACGATTCCCCGATCCCATGGTTGCCCCCTCCACAGATCTCCCCGGTCGATTGGAGGAGAGGCATGCGCCACTGGCAAGGGCGCGTGCGGGAACGAGGGGTGAAGTCAGGCCAGGGGGATCACGGGCACGGAGGCCCGCTCGTGGACCGTCTCCAGGACGACCTGCCGGTGACAGCGGTTCTCGTCCTTCTCGAAGCACAACACCGCAACTCGCGACCGCCGGGCGTGTTCGGCCAGACGGTCCAGATCGGCCTGCGCCTCCTCGGATTGGAGCAGCCCACGGAACCGCGCCTTGCCCACATCGAGCCGTCCGTCCCAGAACGGCGCCCGGTTGTCCTTGGGATTGCCCAGGCCACGCAGGTGGGTGTACACGATGCCGGCCTCGGCTAGTGCCTGCCCGAGGCGGGTCTTGCTGAAGCCCTTCTTGCGACTGATCGGCGTGAGCCGGACGTCAGCCACGACGTCGATGCGGCTGTCGACGAGCGAGGTGACGAACGAGTCGATGTCCCGTCCCTCATACCCGGCGGACCACAGGCCGGGGGTGGCCCTGGTCTCCCGGAAAAGATCATCCAGGGAGACCTCAAGCGCCTCGGCGACCGCGCCGACGGTGAAAAAACCTGGCTGGATCGCTCCCTCGCTCTCCAGGCGGGCCAGCGTCCTGGGGGCGACTCCTGCTTCTTTGGCGAGCCGCTCGCGCGTCCACCCACGGGCCTCTCGCAACTCGCGCACCCGCTGAGCGAGAGCGCGGGCGTGGTTAGGAGGATGCGCTGAGTGATGGCCTGCCATGTGTCGTGATCCTAATGGCCGTTGAGGCGGCTGGGCATGGTGTTCCCGGTCAGCTGCGGGGCCGGATTCGCGAATGTGCAGGTCCGGGTGGACTCAGCCGCCGCGCCGCATGCAGCCCCGGCAGGTACCTCCTGGGAGAAGCCGACCAAGATCTTCTCCCGGATTTCTCCCAAACGATCGCCGGGAACCACTCAGGGGCCTGATCCACTCGGTGGATCAGACCCCTGACCTGGTACTACGGCGTCGGGGTGGCGGGATTTGAACCCACGACCTCTTCGTCCCGAATGAGGTTCGGTTGGCGAGGCTGCCAGCTTCGATCACGTTTCCCCAGCTCAGACGGATGGGCTCGGTTGGTGTCGCGGCGCCTGGAAGGGGTCCGGGGAGCGGGTTGGCTCCCAGATGGCTCCCAGGGCGTGCACCCGAAGGGCTCTGCACGCCTGCCCGCCACCCGTTCGACCCCGAGTTCTGGCGGAGGCGCGGGCCCGCCTCACCGCGGCCCCGTTGGTCATCTCTTCGGCTGACGAGGTGATCGCCCACCCGCTCCTCGGAACGTCATCACGGCCAACCAGCAGGAGAACTCTGAGACGAATGGTCGACGGGCCCCATCACGCGCAGCGCCGACATGGCACTCCCTTTACCCGCCTGCCCTATGGTCGGAGCCGCAGCTGCCAAGGGGGAGGCGATGGCGATGGGCGACGGCAAGGTGCCCGGCAAGGTCCTGGACATCAAGACCGCCGACATCAAGGCGGCGGCACCGGCCTTCCACCAGGGGGCCATCGATCTGAGCAAGGCGCTGACGACACTCATCCAGACCCTGGACGGCCTCGGTGAGCCCTGGGGCCACGACGAGCAGGGCGACAAGTTCGGCGGTGCCTACAAGCCGCAGCAGAAGAAGATCGAGAGTGCGGCGGGCATCCTCGTGCTCGGTCTGACGAGCATTCACGAGGCGCTGGTGGACCTGTCGGACGGGCACGTGGACAACGACCAGCTCATCGCCGGCATGTTCACTGAAGTGAAGACCGACAAGCAGAGCGACGGTGCCGGTGAGC
>NZ_JBVHWM010000110.1:0-20261 GCF_055564375.1 Streptomyces sp. NPDC029138 | reverse complement strand
TCCGCTTCTCCCTCCCCCCCCCTCCCCCCCCCCCCCCCCCCCCCCCCCCCCCCTCTCCCCCCCCCCCCCCCCCCCCCCAAGCCCCGGGCCTGCGCCGAGGAAGCCCCGGGCCTGCGCCGAGGAAGCCCGCTCGTGGCCCGGCCCCGAGTGAAGGACCGCCGGGTCAGCAGGTGAGGCGGGCGTCCGCCCAGTCGGCGTGGTCCGAGTCGACGCCGTCTCCGCCGTCGGTGACGACCAGCCGGACCACCTGGGCGCCGGTGACGTCGGCGGTGAGCGACTGCGCGGGCATCGCGTTGGTGAGGACGCCGGTGGACGCGGCCTTCGTGCCGTCCGCCCAGATCTCGAAGGCGACGGTGCCCTTCGTGCCCTTCTCGTCGTCCACGCCGACCTCCGCGGTGACCTTCTCGCAGGCCTTGCCCGTGTAGAAGGAGATGTCGCTGAGCGCGTGGACGCCGAGCCCCTTGGCGTACACCGTCCCGCCGACGGTGAGCGGATGCCCGTCACCGGCGGCGCTCTCCCCGTTGCTGGTGTCCCGCTCCACTGGGCCCCAGCCGCTGGTCGCCGACAGCCACGGCAGATCGCCGAGGTACGACGTCCCGGCGGGCGGCGGCACGACGACGGACGCGGTCAGTGGGAGGGTGCTGGTGACCGGCGTGCCGGACGGCGAGCGGTATCGCGTCGTGAGCGTGAGGCCGTAGGAGCCGGTCGGGGTGCCGGCCGGCGCGGTCACCCGCCAGCCGGTGCGCAGCGTTCCGCCGGGGGCGAGCGCGGGGGCCGAGGTCGCGGAGGTGGGCCGTACCGTCCAGCCGGCGGGGCCGGTCAGCGACACGGAGACCCGTCGCGCGGGCGTCCGGCCGAGGTCGGTGACGGTGCTGGTCAGCGTGGCCGGGCTCGCCGCCTCCAGCAACGGGCTGCCGTCCAGGCCGAGTTCGACGGCGGGCGGATGGGCGGCCCAGCGCGGGTCGGCCGAGACGCGCAGCAGGACCGTGCCGTGGGCCGGGACGGTCGCGGCGATGGTGCCGGCGGTGTTGTACGTGCGGTGCTGCCACAAATCGCGCAGGGCATAGGCGTCGGCGTCCGGCAGGCCGACGGCGCTCGCGCTGGTGGCGATCCGCTGCGCGGTGCCGGACTCGTTGAAGAGGGCCACCGCGCGGCTGCCGTCCTTCATCTCCTTGGCGACGACCCAGCGCCCGCCCTCGGACGAGACGACCGTGCCCTGCTTGCCGAGCGGGTCCTGGTCGACGGCGATGACCTCCTTGTTGCCCAGGATGTCGTAGGTCGCCTGGGAGGCCTTGCGCAGATCGGTGCCGATGAGCAGCGGCGCGGCCATGACCGACCAGAGCGAGAAGTGCGAGCGGTACTCGGTGTCCGTCATGCCGCCGTTGCCGACCTCCAGCATGTCGGGGTCGTTCCAGTGGCCGGGTCCGGCGTACGGCGCGAGCGGGAGGTTCTGCTTCAGGATCGACAGCATCGAGCTCCAGCTGTCGCTGATGTCACCGGTGGTCCGCCACAGGTGGCCGACGTCCGAGGCCCACTCCCAGGGCTTGTTCTCGCCCCACTCGCAGATGCTGTAGACGATGGGCCGCCCGGTCGCCTTCAGCGCGTCACGCATGGTCCGGTAGCGCTGCCGGGCGTCCACGCCCTGGTTGTTGCAGTTGTCGTACTTCAGGTAGTCCACGCCCCAGTCGGCGAACTGCCGCGCGTCGCTGTACTCGTGGCCCAGGGCGCCCGGAAAGCCCGCGCTGTTGCAGGTCTTGGTGCCTGCGCTGGTGTAGATGCCGAGCTTGAGCCCCTTGGCGTGGACGTAGTCCGCGACCGCCTTGATCCCGTCGGGGAAGCGCACGGGGTCGGGCACCAGCTTGCCGTCCGCGTCGCGGTCCGGCAGGGCCCAGCAGTCGTCCAGGTTGACGTACTGGTAGCCCGCGTCCTTCAGGCCCTTCTCCACGAAGAGGTCCGCGATGCCCTTGACCATGGACGCGTTGAAGTCGGCGCGGCAGTGCGTGGAGTTCCAGTTGTTGAAGCCCATCGGCGGGGTGAGGGCGAGACCGTCGGCCAGGGCGGGCGCTTCGGGTGTCTCGGCGGGGGCCGCCAGGGCGGGGGCGGCGAGGCCCGCCGCGCACAGCAGGCCGGCGGTGAGCGCTCCGGCCACTCTTCGGCGGATGATGCGGGTCGTGCGGGTGTGAGGGTGACGCATCGTTGACGTTCCTCCGACTCGCGAAACCGGGATGACTGCATGTACGCGTCATCGGTGCGCGTTTACGGTAGGACGTGTCTGACTGTGTTGGAAGAGGGCTGTCGAGTGTTCGGGTGTGTTTGCTTGGCCGGGTCTACGGCCTGACGCGTGGGAGCCGCAGCGTGACTCCTGGCCGTCCGCGCAGTTGATCAGCGCATGAAGAAGCGCAGCATGCTCGCCATCGCCACCCTCGCCGCCGGATTCGTCGTGGCCGCCGTCACCCCGTCCCACGCGGCGGACGACGGAGCCCTCGGTGACCTCAACGTCTCGGACACCCTCGACACGACCGGTCACCTCGTCGCCCAGGACAGCCTGGACGTCGACCACGGCGCCCTCGGACACGAGTAACCCCCGACGGCGTACGGCGTGCGTGCCGGTGTCCCCGCCGCAGGGGGCACCGGCACTCCCGTGTGCGCGCGGACAGGCGCCCTCAACGGGAGGGGGTTTCCGTGGCAGGGTGGAGCGGGCAAGCCTCAGGGGGCCGACACAGGAGGGGGAGTCCGTGACCGTCGTCTGGATCAACGGCGCGTTCGGTGCGGGGAAGACCATCACGGCACGCGAACTGATCGAACTGATCCCGAACAGCGCGCTCTTCGACCCCGAGGTCATCGGCGGGGCGCTCACGCACCTGCTGCCGCCCAAGCGCCTCGCCGAGGTCGGCGACTTCCAGGACCTGCCGATCTGGCGCCGGCTGGTGGTCGACACCGCCGCCGCGATGCTCGCCGAGCTGGGTGGCACCCTCGTGGTGCCCATGACCCTGCTCCGCCAGGAGTACCGGGACGAGATCTTCGGTGGTCTCGCCGCCCGCCGGATCGCCGTGCACCACGTGCTGCTCGCCCCGGCCGAAACGATCCTGCGCGAGCGAATAGCCGGGCGGGAGACACCGCCCGACGTGCCCGACGGCGAGATACGCACGCGGCAGTGGTCGTACGACCACATCGAGCCCTACCGCGCCGCCCTCGCCTCCTGGCTCACCGCCGACGCCCACCCGGTCGACACGAGCGACCTCACCCCGTACGAGACCGCCGTCCGCATCGCCGACGCCGTCGGCAGTGGGGCCGTACCCGCCTGCGACATCGTGCAGACCCCCGAGCCGACCGCCGAGACGCTCGCCGCCGGCGTGCTGCTCTTCGACGAGCACGACCGGGTGCTGCTGGTCGACCCCACCTACAAGCCCGGCTGGGAGTTCCCCGGCGGCGTGGTGGAGCGGGGCGAGGCCCCCGCCCGCGCCGGGATGCGCGAGGTCGCCGAGGAGACCGGGATACAGCTGCGGGAGGTGCCCCGGCTGCTCGTCGTGGACTGGGAGCGGCCCGTCCCGCCCGGGTTCGGCGGACTGCGGCTGCTGTTCGACGGCGGCCGGCTGGAGTCCGGCGAGGCGTCCCGGGTGCTGCTGCCCGGCCCGGAGCTGCGCGCCTGGCGGTTCGCCACGGAGCAGGAGGCCGCCGCGATGCTGCCGCCGGTCCGCTACGAGCGGCTGCGCTGGGCGCTGCGAGCGCGTGAGCGGGGCGCCGCGCTCTATCTGGAGGCCGGCGTGCCGGTCGGCTGACCCGGCGCCGCGACGATCGAGCGGAGTGCGGCGGTGGCGCCGGACAGGACCGGGTCGCCATGGCCGAAGCAGGCCACCTCCGCCCCGAGGTCCGCCAGTCGCCGGATCGACGCGAGCAGCTGGGCCCGGTCCAGGTTGAACACCCCCGCCATCGGCGTTCCGTCGTCCGGTGCCGCCGCCACGGTGTCCCCCGTGAACAGCACCCCCTCGGTGGGCAGGAACAGCGCGATGCTGCCGTCCGTGTGCCCCGGGACGTGCAGCACCCGCGCGCCCCCGCCGAAGCCGAGGACGTCCCCGTCCACCACCTCGGTGAGCGAGGGCGGAGGCACCGGCGGGCCCTCGGGCAGGTGCCGGGCCGCCTGCGCGAAGATCGGCAGCTCCCACTCCTCGAACCGCGGGGGCGGACCCGGCAGTTCACCCCGTACGAACGGCGCGTCCAGGGAGTGCGCCAGCACCTCGGCGCCGCTCAGCGCGGCGAACTCGCCCGCCCCGCCCACGTGATCCTCGTGGAAGTGGGTCAGGACGATCCGTCGTACGTCCTGAGGGGCGCGCCCCAGCGCGGTGATCGCGTCGGCGATCGTCCGGCCGGAGCCGATCGGGCCCGCGTCGATCAGCGTCAGTTCGTCGCCGTCGCGCCAGAGACAGGCCTGGCCGACCGGGAAGCGCAACAGGTGCAGGCGGGGCAGCAGTTCGATGACGTCCATGCGCCGACCGTAGGGAGGGCCCCCGCCCGGAGGCGAGGACCCTCTGCCCTGGGCAGAACGGTTCAGCCCGCCGCGTAGTTGCGCAGGAACAGCGCCTCGGCGACCGACAGCCGCTCCAGCTCCTCCGGTGACACGCTTTCGTCGACCGCGTGGATCTGCGCCTCCGGCTCGCTCAGCCCGATGAGGAGGATCTCCGCCTCCGGGTAGAGACCGGCGAGCGTGTTGCACAGCGGGATGGAGCCGCCCTGGCCCGCGTACTGCATGGTCTCGCCCGGGTAGGCCACCGCCATCGCGTCGGCCATCGCCTGGTAGGCGGGGCTGGCGGCGTCGGCGCGGAACGGCTGGCCCTGGCCGATCTGCTCGGTCGTGACCCGGGCGCCCCACGGGGTGTGCGCCTCGACGTGCGCCTGGAGCAGCTTGCCGGCCTCCGCCGCGTCCACGCCCGGCGGCACCCGCAGGCTGATCAGGGCGCGGGCGCTCGACTGCACCGACGGGGTGGCGCCGACGACCGGCGGGCAGTCGATGCCGAGGACGGTGACCGCCGGGCGGGCCCAGATGCGGTCGGCGACCGCGCCGTCACCGATCAGCTCGACGCCGTCCAGCACCTTGGCGTCCGCGCGGAACTGCTCCTCGGCGTACTCCAGGCCGTCCCACTTCGCCGTGGCGTCCAGGCCGTCGACCGTGGTCGAGCCGTCCTCGGCGCGCAGCGAGTCCAGGACGCGGATCAGCGCGGCCAGCGCGTCCGGGGCGGCACCGCCGAACTGGCCCGAGTGCAGGTTCCCGGCCAGGGTGTCGATCCGCACCCGGAGCAGGGTCATGCCGCGCAGGGTGGTGGTCACCGTCGGCAGGCCGACCCGGAAGTTGCCCGCGTCGCCGATGACGATGGTGTCCGCCGCCAGCAGCTCGGGGTGCTGCTCGGCGTACCGCTCCAGGCCGCCCGTGCCCTGCTCCTCCGAGCCCTCCACGATCATCTTCACGTGCACCGGGACGCCGCCGTTCGCCTTGAGGGCGCGCAGCGCGAGCAGGTGCATGATGAAGCCGCCCTTGCAGTCGGCGGTCCCGCGGCCGTACCAGCGGCCGTCGCGCTCGGTCAGCTCGAACGGCGGGGTGGCCCAGCCGGCCTCGTCGAGCGGGGGCTGCACGTCGTAGTGCGCGTACAGAAGAACCGTCTTCGCGCCCTCCGGGCCCGGCAGGTAGCCGTACACGGACTGGGTGCCGTCCGGGGTGTCCAGCAGGGCCACGTCCGTGAAGCCCTCGGCGCGCAGCGCGTCGGCTATCCAGCCCGCGGCGGCGTCGCTCTCGCTCTTCGGGAACTGCGTGAAGTCCGCCACCGACTTGAAGGCGACCAGTTCGGTCAGCTCCGCCTTCGCCCGGGGCAGCAGCGAGGCGACGGTCTCGGCGACCGGATTCGACGGCATGGGCACGCTCCTCGTAGGTGCGACGTTGTACGGGGTGGGACCGATCCTCCCACAGTGGCCTGCGCGGACGGCCGCCGTAGGATGCGACAGGACACTTGGCAGCGGCTTGATCGGAGCGGTAGACCATCGTGAGCGGCGAGAACTCTTCGGCGGACGACGTACAGCGGGTGTGGGACGTCGTCGTGGTGGGCGCGGGCCCCGCGGGCGCCTCGGCCGCCTACGCGGCGGCGGTCGCGGGACGGCGCGTGCTGTTGCTGGAGAAGGCCGAGTTGCCCCGCTACAAGACATGCGGCGGCGGCATCATCGGCCCCTCGCGCGACGCGCTGCCGCCCGGCTTCGAGCTGCCCTTCCGGGACCGGGTGCACGCGGTCACCTTCTCGAACAACGGCCGCTTCACCCGCACCCGCCGCTCCAAGCAGATGCTGTTCGGGCTCATCAACCGCCCCGAGTTCGACCAGCAACTGGTCGAGCACGCCCAGAAGGCGGGCGCCGAGCTGCGTACGGGTGTCACCGTGCAGCGGGTCGAGCAGCACGGCTCGGCGGTGCCGGACCGGCGTACGGTCGCCGTCGTCCTCCAGGGCGGGGAGACCGTGCTGGCCCGCGCGGTCGTCGGCGCCGACGGCAGCGCCAGCCGCATAGGAGCCCACGTCGGCGTGAAGCTCGACCAGGTGGACCTCGGCCTGGAGGCGGAGATCCCGGTGCCCGAGACGGTCGCCGAGGACTGGAAGGGGCGGGTCCTCATCGACTGGGGCCCGATGCCGGGCAGTTACGGCTGGGTGTTCCCGAAGGGCGACACACTGACGGTCGGCGTGATCTCCGCGCGCGGTGAAGGCGCCGCCACCAAGCGGTACTTGGAGGACTTCATCGCCCGGCTGGGCCTCGCCGGTTTCGAGCCGGCCCTCTCCTCCGGGCACCTGACCCGCTGCCGCGCCGACGACTCGCCGCTGTCCCGGGGCCGGGTGCTGGTCTGCGGGGACGCGGCCGGCCTGCTGGAGCCGTGGACCCGCGAGGGCATCTCCTTCGCGCTGCGCTCGGGCCGGCTGGCGGGGGAGTGGGCGGTCCGGATCGCCGAGGCGCACGACGCCGTCGACACCCGGCGCCAGGCCCTGAACTACGCGTTCGCGATCAAGGCCGGGCTCGGCGTCGAGATGAGCGTCGGCAAGCGGATGCTGGCGGCGTTCGAGAAGCGCCCCGGCCTCTTCCACGCGGCCCTCACCGGCTTCCGCCCGGCGTGGCGGGCGTTCCGGGACATCACCCAGGGCTCGACCTCGCTGGGCGAGCTCGTCCGCTCCCACCCGATCGCCCAGCGCGCGCTGACCGCGTTCGACCGGGGCCCGGCCGCATCGGCGGAGGAGCCGGTCAGTTCGTGACGGTGACGCGGAAGACCGGGTGGTCGGGGGCGATCCGGCGCAGCTCCGCGTCCGGCGAGTCCGGGCCGACGCCGTTGAAGAAGACACCGACCTCCGCCTTCCAGCGCTTGAGGTAGGCCCGCAGCAGCGGGACCTTGTCGTCGTCGGCGACCTCGGTGGCGGTGAAGACGTCCACGTTCTTGCCGAGCCGCAGTTCGCCGCCGCCGGCCGCGCGCATGTTCCGGGTCCACTGGACGTGACCGCGCGGGGCGACCAGGTACTGCTGCCCGTCCACCGTCAGCAGGTTCACCGGCGTGGTGCGCCACTGCCCGCTCTTGCGCCCCCGCACCGCGAGGACCCGGGAGCCCCAGATGCTGATGCCGCGCCGGGTGAGCCAGGAGACGGCGCGGTTGAAGACGTTGACGGTGAACCAGCCCGGCTTGACGACGTGTGTCGACATGGTGACCCCCACGGTTTGAGAGAGCGGTGCTCTCGCTCGACTTCAGTGTGGGGGAGATGGGTGCTCCGAAGCAAGAGCGCCGCTCTCTTTTTTGTTCGCTGCTCTGATCTGTGTGCACCGCTCTCCCGCCGTGGCACACTGCTGGCATGACCACCGCACAGGGCGCCCGCGCGCGGGCAAGGCAGGAAGTCACCGCGGCCATCAAGGAGGCGGCGCGCAGACAACTGGCGGAGGAGGGCGCGGCCAAGCTCTCCCTGCGAGCCGTGGCGCGTGAGCTGGGGATGGTCTCGTCGGCTCTGTACCGCTACTTCCCCAGTCGGGACGATCTGCTGACCGCCCTGATCATCGACGCCTACGACTCCGTCGGGGAGGCGGCCGAGCGGGCCCGGGACGCCGCGGCCGACGCCTCGCCGCCGGACCGCTGGATCGCCGTGTGTGAAGCGGTGCGCGGCTGGGCGCTCGCCCATCCGCACGAGTACGCGCTGATCTACGGCTCGCCCGTGCCCGGCTACTCCGCGCCCGAGACCACCGTCCCGGCCGCGGCCCGCGTCGGCATGGTCTTCATCGGCATTGTGCGGGACGCCCACGAGGGGCCGGGCCTGGCCGCCGTCCCCCTCCCGGCCGACCTGCGCCCCGAGGGTGTGCGCATGGTCGCCGACTTCGCCCCCGACGTGCCGCCGGAGGCCGCGGTGGCGCTGGTGGCGGCCTGGGCCCAGCTGTTCGGACTGATCGGGTTCGAACTGTTCGGCCAGTTCCACCGGGTGGTGGAGGACCGAGAGGCGTTCTTCCGGCACGCGGCCGGCCGACTCGCGGAGGGGGTGGGGCTGGGGCGGGGCTGAGAGGATCGGCGCACACCTTCTCCCCAGCCCGCCACCGCTCGCCGCCCCGTCGAGTTGCCCCCTTCAGGGTGGTTTGGGAGCGGATCTCCTGCTGGCGGGCCACCGCGGTGGCTTGACTGAGCATCAGGGTGCTCTCTGAGCCGGTCACACAGGAGGTTCCATGCGTTCTCTGCTCGTCGCGGCAGCGGCATTCGCTCTGATCACCGCAAGCGCGGGTGCCGGCGCCGCCGAGACGGCCCATGAAAGCGCGGACTGGAAGTGCGCGCGGGACGTGTGCCTCCGGGTGAGCAAGACCCCTGAGCACAGGGACGCGCACGGATGCAATCACAAGGTCTGCATCAACGTGGTCGGCAACGCGTCCGGCTACACGACGAGCGGCTACTACAGCGGCTCGAACCGGTTCTACGGCCACATCAACGTGTGGGGCCCCGGCATGAGGGTGGAAGGCAAGGACAGCGCCTATCCCGGCGTCGCGGGGAAGGGCCGAGGGACCGGCCAGACCTGTGCCGAGGGCTGGGAGCTGGACAACGGCAGGTACACCTCTGTGGGACTGCCCTGCGAGAACGTCACCTGACCGCCCCGAGCCCGCGGATCTCCACCGCCCGGGGCCGAGTCGCTCGTCGCGCTGACGCGGGTGTGGGTCGGCGGCAGGGCCCGGTGCCGAGCCGCGCCCGCCGCGCACCGCCCCGGCGCCGGTCGGGCGCCCGGCTCGCCCTGCGGGGCTCGATCTGCTCCAACGTGCGCAGCGCGCGCAGCGCCTGGAGCTCTTCGGCGCGGACCACGATCTGGGCGGCTTCGCGCACCTCGGCTTCCCGGGCGGAGGCGGCCGTGGCTTCGGCGGTGGGCTCGGCCTGGACGACGTCGTCGGTGTCCGGGTCGTAGACGGTCCCCGGTGCCGCGGCGGCAAGCAGCCGGTCGATGCGCTCCCGCTCCGCGAGCTCCGCCCGGCCGCGGACGTCGTCGGCCAGGCCCTCGTGCCGGAAGCTTGCCGGGCGTCGAACCGGGCTTCCCCGAGGGCCGCCGCGACGGCGCGGTGGCGTCCACGCCCTGGCGTACCACCCGGGGTGAGGAGCGGCAGAGTCCCAAGTCCCCTTGGTACGGTGCTCCGATGTCAGCGATCAAGAAGTTCCAAGTCACCTTTGACTGCGCCGAACCTGAGCGTCTCGCTCGTTTCTGGTGCAAGGTGTTGGGGTATGTCGTACCGCCGCCACCAGAGGGGTTTGCCACTTGGGATGACTTCAAGCGTTCGCAGCCACCTGAGCAGCGAGATTCATGGTTCGCCTGCATAGATCCCTCAGGCGTGGGCCCGCGACTGTACTTCCAGCGCGTCCCCGAAGGGAAAGCCGTCAAGAACCGGGTTCATCTTGATGTGCGGGTCGGCACCGGACTCGTGGGTGAAGAACGCCTCGCCGCACTCGAGGCCGAATGCGCACGACTGGTCCCGCTCGGCGCAGTACACGTGCAAACGCTGTATGACGGCAATGATTCTTGCATCCCGATGCTGGACATCGAGGGCAACGAGTTCTGTATCGACTGAGCACATGGGGCGGGAGTCGTCCTGTGAACGCCGGTCAAACTGCCGCCGAGTTGTGCCGAGGGTCGTCGTGTGGCACAGCTGGGATGAGTGCGGTCTGCTGCCGGGCCGGCGGTTACCGCGCGGTGTAGCCGCCGTCGACGGGCAGAGCGATGCCGGTGACGTAGCCGGCACCGGGGCTGCACAGCCACAGGACGGCCTGGGCGATCTCGTCGGCGGTGCCCAGCCGGTCGATGGCTTGGCCGGCTTCGGCCTGGGAGCGGTCGAGTTCCCCGCCCTCGACCATGGCATCGACCATGGGGGTGCTGATGGTGCCGGGGCAGACGGCGTTGATGCGGACGCCGCGTGCACCGTACTCGAGGGCGGCGCTCTTGGTCAGGCCGATGACGCCGTGCTTGGAGGCGTGATAGGCGGCGCGGCCCGGGTTGCCGACGAGGCCGCCGAGGCTGGAGCAGTTGACGATGGCGCCGCTTCTCTGGGTGCGCATGTGGCGCAGTTCGTGCTTCATGGCGGCCCAGACGCCGCGCAGGTTGATTGCCTGGACGCGGTCGAACTGGTCGGCGCCCTCGTCGGCGGCGTCGGTGGGCGGGGGCATGATCCCGGCGTTGTTGTAGGCCATGTCGAGCCGTCCGAAGGTCTCCACGGTGCGGTCGAGGGCGGTCGCGATCTGGTCTTCGTCGGTGACATCGCAGACCAGGGCGAGGGCCTGGTGGCCGGCGTCGGTGAGGTTCTTCGTCGCCTCGTTCACCGCGGCCTCGTTGATGTCGGCGAGGGCGACGGCCGCGCCGGAGGCGGCGAAGGCGTGGGCGGTGGCCAGGCCCATGCCGGAGCTGGCGCCGGTGATGAAGGCGACCTGGCCGGTGAAGTCATATGTGGGGTTCACGGGATTCCTCCTGGCGGGATGGGGCGCGGGATGGGCGGGCTGGTTCAGCGCCGGGTCGTCGAGGTCGTTGCGGCGTGGTCCTGCGACGCCGGGGCCTGCGCCTCGGGAGTGCCGTGGGCGATGATGCGGGTCGTCCCGCGCCGGACGGTGGTGGCCAGGGCGATCAGCGGCAGCAGGGTGAGGCCCGCGAAGAGGGAGCCGACCAGGGCGGGCCCGGTCACGCCGAGGGAAGAGGCGAGAGCCTGCCCGGCGAGTGCGGAGCCGGCGGCGATGCCCGTGTTGTAGGCGGACGTGGTCAGCGCCGAGGTCAGGGTGGGCGCGTCGCCGGCGAAGCGGACGGCGAGGGCGGTGACGATCGGATTGATCGTGAACCCGGCCAGAGCCATGAGGAAGATCAGGGCGACGGCGGCTGCCGGGGTGGTGGACAGCGGGATCAGCGCGAGCAGGACCATGGTGGTCGCCGCGGCGGCCGGGATTGTCGTGGCCATCGGGTGGTGGTCACCGAACCGGCCGCCGATCGCGGTACCGCCCAGCGCACCCGCGCCGAAGGCGACCAGGACCAGTGGCACGGCGCCGACCGGGATGCCGGCCCGGTCGGTCAGCAGCGGTGTGATGTACGTGTAGGTGGCCAGGACGCCGCCCATGATCATGACGGCCGCGGCCAGCGCCAGCCACAGACGGCCCTGCCGCAGCGCCCGGATTTCGCCGCGCACCGACACCTGGGCGCGCTGCTCCGTGCGGGGGATGAAGCGGCCCATCACGGCGGCGGCGAGGGCGGCCAGCACAGCCAGGGCCCAGAACAGGCCCCGCCAGCCGGTGACATGCCCGGCCAGGGAGCCGACGGGGACGCCGACGACGTTGGCCAGGGTCAGGCCGCCCATCATCATGCTGACCGCGCGGGTCGCGTTCGCCGGCCCTGCGGCGCCGGTGGCGATGACGAAGCCGACGGCCCAGAACGCGCCCGTGGCCAGCGCGGTCACGAATCGCGCGGCCAGGACGACGGTGAAGGAACCGCTGAGGGCCGCGACGACGTGCCCGGCGGCGAAGACCGCCAAGGCGAGGACGAGGGTGAGGCGCTGGGGCAGGCGCAGGGTGGCCAGGGCCATGGTCGGCCCGCCGACGATCATGCCGACGGCGAAGGCCGTGATCAGCAGTCCGGCGCGGGAGACGCCGGCGCCGAGGTCGGGGGCGATGTCGGGGAGGATCCCGGCGATGACGAACTCGGTGGTGCCCATCAAGAACGTGCCGGCGGCGAGCACCCACACGACGAAGGGCAGCTTGCCCGACGCGGGAGCGGCGGGGTGGGGCATGAGAGGTACTTCCTCCGTGCGATGGGGGGTTGGTCAGGTGGCGGGGGTGATCGTGATCCGCTCGGCCCGGGCCAGTTGCTCGGCGGACACGTCGACGTGGCCAAGGATCAGGAGGTCGGCCGAGGGGGCGGGGCCGTCCTGGTAGAAGAAGGCCAGGTTGCCCCAGGGCGCGTAGTAGGCGAGGGCGCCGGCCCTGGCCGCGGACGGTTGCGGGGCGCCGTCGGTGGTGAGCTTGCGCGGCGGGTAGCCGATTCGTTCGGTGCCGTGGAAGTCCTCCAGCTCCAGCGTGATCGGGAGCAGACCGGCCAGGTCACGAGCGGCTGGGCTGTCGTTCAGGGAGGCGTCGGCTCGGTGGCCGTCGATCGTCAGGCGAATGCGCATGGCGTTGTTCCTGTCGGACGGTGCGGATGCCTCGCGCGTCGAGGCCGACGGGCGCGATGAAGGCGGAGGGGTCGGCGACGGTGGACGGTCGTTGCAGGCGGTCACGGCCAGTACCAGCACGGGGAGGATGAAGGTACGCAGAAGGCTGCGAAGCACGGTCTGGCTCTCCTTGCTCGGCGGGGTCGGCCAGGCCCCTCCACACCGCGACCGCGGTGGTCCCGGGGGCGACCGCCTGCGGGTTGTGGCGGTCGCCACGATTCAGCTCGTGGCCACCGAGGCGTGGGGCGCCGGATTCCGGGGCCGTCGACAAGTGCGGGGCCAGGTGCACAACCGTCGTGCCGGGGCGGGCGGAAAGCACCACGTCATCCAGGTAACCCGCTCTTCGCGCGGGGAGCGAGGCACCATCAAGGGGTGTACCGCCAGTACATCCCTATGGTCGCGGGCGGGACGTACCGTCGAAGGCGTGGACAACCAGGCAGAGATCCGCGAGTTCCTCACCTCGCGGCGCGCGAAGATCACCCCCGAGCGGGCGGGCCTGCCCTCCGGCAGCCGCCGGCGCGTCCCCGGCCTGCGCCGCGGCGAGGTCGCCGCGCTCGCCGATGTGAGTGTGGAGTACTACGCCAAGCTGGAGCGCGGCAACCTCGCCGGAGTCTCACCGGCCGTCCTCGAAGCCGTCGCCCGCGCCCTCCAGCTCGACGACGCCGAACGGGCCCATCTGCTGAACCTGGCCCAGGCCGCCGACGGCTCCGACGCCCTCACCCGGCCCCGCCGCCGCACCGCCCGGTCATGGACTCCGCACCGCAGCCTGCAATGGGTACTGGACGCCGTCACCGCCGGCCCGGCTTTCGTCCGCAACGGCCGCATGGACCTGCTCGCCACCAACCAGCTCGCCCGCGCCTTCTACGCCGACGTCTACGCCACGGCCGGCAACCAGGCGAACCTGGCCCGGTTCAACTTCCTCGACCCCGCCTCCCGCCGCTTCTACCCCGACTGGGACCAGGCCGCGGACATCGCCGTCGCCATCCTGCGCACCGAAGCCGGCCGCGCCCCGCACGACAAGGGCCTCCATGACCTCGTCGGCGAGCTGTCCACGCGCAGCGATGACTTCCGCACCCGCTGGGGCGCCCACAACGTCCGCCACCACGGCACCGGCACCAAACGCTTCCACCACCACACCGTGGGCGACCTCACCCTCGCCTACGAGGGCCTGGAGATGGCCGCCGCACCCGGCCTCACCCTCACCATCTACACCGCCGAACCCGGCTCACCCTCGGAGGAGGGACTGCGCCTGCTCGCCTCCTGGGCCGCCACACCGGACGTCGGCTCCCCTGCGGAGCAGGGAGCCGGCTAACCGTCGCCGGATGGGATGCGCGCCGTCGCGAGGACGACCGCAGACGTGGGGCGAGCACTGGGTGCCCCAGAACCATGCCGTCCGCGCGGGGGTGCTGCTGCCAGAGCCGGATCGCCCGTCCAGCACGTCGCCGGTGACGTAGTCGCGCAGGTTCTCGCCGCCGCCCAGGCCTCGGTGGCCGACCAGCAGCGTGGCCGTAGGGCGGCCGAGCAGATCCGGGGTCGTCCGCGCCTGCGCGGTCAGCTCCGGGACATGGCGCAGAGCCCGGACGCCGGAGCCCTCGCCGACGTCGACGAGGATGTCGCTCGCGTTCCGGCGCCGGCCGTGCCGGGCCTTGTCCGTGTCGACCTGGTGCACCGCTGGGTCCTGGTGGTCCGCGTGGGGTGACCAGGACGGCACGTCCATCGTCTTGAGAACCGGCAGGTTCCACGCCTCGCGCACGATCAGCAGCCCGGCCGCCGCCCCGATCTCGACCGGCGTCGGGAAGAGCCGGGTCAGCGAGGCGGCGTTGCCCTCGAAGCCGAAAGCGGTGATGACCCGGGTGTACGCGGGCGTGTCCTGGTCGTGCCGCTTCGTCCGGATGCCCAACGCCTCGTCGAACGCCACCGGGATCATCCGCGCGAACGCGGACGGTGTCGCTGTCCGCCGGTGTGGGAGCGCCGGGTCCCGGCCGGCGGTGCCGCCGGGAGCCGCGCGGCCCCGCCGCCCTGAACCGCGTAGTCCCCCGGGAGTACGTCTGGTCACCTCGCCCGGCCGACGTCGTCCCGGCGCGTCGGCGTCTAGCGTGGCTCGCATGGATGAGCAGCACGGCGGCGGTCCCTCGCACTGGTGGCGGTACGGGCCCCCGGGGTGGACCCGTCCGGACGACGCCGAGGCGCACCGCGCCCGGTGGCCGTGGCGTTCCACCGTGCTGATCACCGCGTTCGTGCTGGTCGGCAGCAACTTCGCGGCGCACAGCCAGCCGGACCGGGTGCCGCTCGACGGTTACGCGCGCGTGCTGCTGCTCGTCGGCTCGGCCCTGTTGCTGTGGCGGCACCGTCACCCGGTGGCCGTGGCGTTCGGCACGGCGACGGCGGCCCTGGCCTACCTGGCCCTCGGCTACCCGTACGGACCGGTCTTCCTCACCGTGGCGGTCGGCTGTTTCGGTGCCGTCGTCGCCGGGCACAGACGGGCCGCCTGGGCGGCCGTCGCGCTGCTGTGGGCCGGACACGTCCTGGTCGCGCTGTGGCTGTACCGCTGGCTCCCGCCCGCCGGGGACCGCGGCGCGGGCATCGGCCAGGAGATCGTCGTCGCCACCTGGGTGCTGGCCGTCGTCGCCCTCGCCGAGCTGGCCCGGGTGCGGCGCGAGCAGTGGGCGCGGGAGCGCGCGGACCGCGCTGAGGCGGCGCGGCGGCGCGCGGACGAGGAGCGGCTGCGCATCGCCCGCGAGCTGCACGACGTCCTCGCGCACAGCATCTCCGTCATCAACGTCCAGGCGAGCATGGGACTCGCGCTGCTGGACAGCGACCCCGAGCAGGCGCGGGCCGCGCTCACCACCATCAAGTCCGCCAGCAAGGAGGCGCTCGGCGAGGTGCGCCAGGTCCTCGGCACCCTGCGCGCCCCGGGAGCCGCGCCGCGCGCCCCCGCGCCGGGCCTGGACCGGCTGCCGGAACTGGTGGAACAGGCCGCGGCGGCCGGTCTGACCGTCGAGACCGAGGGCGAGCCGCCCCGGCTGCCGCCCGGCGCCGACCTGGCCGCCTTCCGCATCGTGCAGGAGGCCCTCACCAACGTCGTACGCCACTCCGGTTCCCGGCACGCGCGCGTGCGCTTCGCGTACGCCGACGGCGTCCTGCGGCTGCGGATCGACGACGACGGACCGGCGACCGGCGCGGACGCCGGGGGCAGCGGCAACGGGCTGGCCGGCATGCGCGAGCGGGCCGCCGCGCTGGGTGGCACCATCGAGGCGGGCCCGCGCCCCGACGGCGGCTTCCGGGTGCTCGCCGTCCTGCCGTCGCACCTCAGGGAGGCCCCGTGATCCGGGTACTGCTCGCCGACGACCAGTCGCTGGTGCGGGCCGGTTTCAGAGCGCTGCTCGACGCGCAGCCGGACATCGAGGTGGCCGGCGAGGCGGCCGACGGCGAGGACGCGCTGCGCCGGGTGCGCGAACTGCGGCCGGACGTCGTCCTCATGGACATCCGCATGCCGCTGCTGGACGGCCTGGCCACGACCCGGCGCATCACCTCCGACGCCGGGCTCGCGGACGTGAAGGTGGTCATGCTCACCACCTTCGAACTGGACGAGTACGTCTTCGAGGCGATCCGCGCCGGCGCCTCCGGCTTCCTGGTGAAGGACACCGAGCCGGACGAACTCCTGCGCGCCGTACGGGCGGTGGTCGAGGGCGACGCACTGCTGTCGCCGGGCGTCACGCGCCGGTTGATCGCCGAGTTCGCGGCCCGCTCCAAGCAACCCGCGGCGGCGGACGCGCTCTCCCGGCTCACCGAGCGGGAGCGTGAGGTGATGGCGCTGGTGGGCATCGGCCTGTCCAACGAGGAGATCGCCCGCCGGCTGGTGGTCAGCCCGCTCACGGCCAAGACGCACGTGAGCCGGACCATGGTGAAGCTGGGCGCCCGGGACCGCGCCCAACTCGTCGTCCTCGCCTACGAGTCGGGGTTGGTACGGCCCGGCTGGCTGGGCTGAGCCGTCCGCCGGAAACGCATCAGCACGCTGACCACCCGGGCCACGAACACGACCGGCGCGACCGCCATGCCGAGCCGCAGCAGCACCTTGGACAGGAGGCCGGGCAGGTCGAAGAGGAGCGCGGGCCCGGCCACGGCCCCGAACAGCACCGCCGCCGCGAACGCGGCGCTGACGAGCGCGTAGCCGATCTCGACCGTGGCCGCGTCCTGCTCAGCCTTGGTACGACGGCCCCCGTATGCGTACATCGCGTCAGTTTCACAGGCGCGCGCCCGGCGGGGCAAGCGATCCCCGCCGGGCGCACGCGTGGAGGCGTCCCCCTCTTTCCTAGTCGCGGACCGGTACGCGGTCCGCGTCCGCCTCCTTCACGGTGGACCTGGCGACCACGACCGACTGTCCCTGGCGGGACCGGCGCAGCCCGCTGAGCGACAGCAGCAGCCCCACGACGGCGATGACCGCGACCACGACCAGACCGGGCCGGTAGCTGTCCAGCACGGCCTGCGGGGTGGCCTTCGCGGGAGCGTGTGCGGTCACCACCGCCGTCACGACGGCCAGGAAGAGCGCGCCGCCCACCTGCACCGAGGTGTTCAGCAGACCGGAGACCATGCCCTGCTCGTGCTCGTCGACGCCGTTGGTGGCCTGGACGTTGAGGGACGGGAAGGTCAGTGCGAAGCCCGAGCCGACCAGCAGCATGGTCGGCAGGATCACGGCCGCGTAGACCGGGTGCAGGTCGACGCGCAGGAACAGCACGTATCCGACCGCCAGCAGCACGAAGCCGAGCACGATCAGCCGTGCGGTGCCGAACCGGTCGATGACGGCCCCGACCTTGGTCGCGGAGAGCGCCACCAGCGCGCCCGCCGGCAGGAACGCCAGCGCCGTGTGCAGGGCCGACCAGCCCAGCACCTGCTGCATGTAGAGCGTGACCAGGAACTGGAACCCCGTGTAGCTGCCGACGAACGTCAACGCGCCCAGCTGGGCCCGCACCTGCGGCCCGGAGCGCAGCACCCCGAGCCGGATCAGCGGGCTCGGGCTGCGCCGCTCGACGAGCACGAAGGCGACCAGCATGACGGCTACGGCGACGAAGGACAGGAGCGTCCGGGCCGAGGCCCAGCCGGTCTCGGGCGCCTCGACGACGGTGAACACCAGCAGGAGCATCGAGGCGGTGCCGAGGACGGCACCCGGGATGTCGTAGCCGCCGTGGTCGCGTTCACGCTCGCTGCGCGGCAGCAGCCTCATGCCCACGAGCAGGGCGAGCAGTGCGACGGGGGCGGGCAGCAGCATGGTGAACCGCCAGCTGGCCTCGGTGAGCAGCCCGGAGAAGACGAGGCCCATGGAGTAGCCGGCGGCGGCGCAGGTGGTGTAGATCGACAGGGCCCGGTTGCGCAGCGGGCCCTCCGGGAACGTCGTGGTGATGATCGACAGGCCCGCCGGTGCCGTGAAGGCCGCGCTCAGGCCCTTGATGAAGCGGCTGGCGATCAGCAGCGGGCCGGAGTCCACGAGGCCGCCGAGCAGCGAGGCCAGCGCGAAGACGCCGAGCGCCACCAGGAACACCTGGCGCCGGCCGAGCAGGTCGGCGGTCCGGCCGCCGAGGAGGAGCAGGCCGCCGTAGCCCAGGATGTAGCCGCTGACGACCCATTGCAGGGTCGACGTGGACAGACCGAGATCGGAGCCGATCGACGGCAGCGCGACGCCGACCATCGACACGTCCAGTGCGTCCAGGAACATCGCGGCGCACAGCACCAGCAGGGTGCCCCACAGCCGGGGGGTCCAGCGAACCGCCGGGAACGGGGCCGCGGAGGTGGTGAGCGGAGAGGTCATGCCGCGTACAATTACATGCACATGCATGAGATGCAAGCGCATTTAATGACGGTGCAATATATGCGTTCCTCTGCTACGGTGCGGTCATGGCGGCGAAGAAGCAGCCCGAACAGGCGCTCGTGGAGCAGTGGCGGGACATCCTGGCCCTGCATGCCCGCACCCAGTGCGAAGTGGACCGAGCGCTGCACGGGCACGGACTGTGCGCGAGTGACTTCGAGGTTCTCGACCTGCTGGCCGAGGGCGCGGCGGCGGACGGCGGCTGCGCCTACCGGGTGCAGGAGATCTCCGACCGGGTCCACCTCAGCCAGAGCGCGCTGTCCCGGCTCATCGGCCGCCTGGAGAAGGACGGCCTGGTCGAGCGGGCCATGTGCCCGGAGGACCGGCGCGGGGTGCGGGTGGCCCTCACGGTGAAGGGACGCGCGCTGCACGGCGAGGTGCGGCCGGTGCAGCGCGCGGTGCTGGCCAGGATGCTGGCCGACGGCGACTGACGGCTCTTTCCGTCGGCGGCTGCCGGGGAGGGGCCGTCGGGGTGGTCGGAGTTCGTCGTCAGATGCCGGAGCGCTCCCGCCACAGGGCCGCGAGCGACGGGTCGCCGGTCACGTGCGGCACCGCCGCCCGGTTCCACAGCGCGAGGTACAACTGATCGGCCGGCCCGGAGAGTTCGGCCTCGGCCGGGCCCTCCTCCGCCCGCACGGTCACCGGCGGCTCGGCGCCGATCCGTACGGTCCACACCGCGTCCGGCCCCGCGCCCACCGCGCGCACCCGGAGGGTACGCGGCTTCTCGCTGCGTACGCGGCTCCGGGGGCGGGCGTGGAAGCCGCGCAGCAGTTCGTCGATGCCGTCGACCGCGAAGTCCGGCGCGATCGGGGACGGCGTACCGCCGCGCGCGGCCTCGGCGTCGTAGCGGTGCACGGTCGTCTCGTGCGCCTGCCGCCGGGCCCAGAACGCCAGCGGCGAGGGACTGGGCGCGGGATGAAAGGTCCAGCACACGAGGTCGGCGGGGGCGGCGGCCAGCGTCTCCACCAGCAGACGGTGACTGTCCCGGTACCAGGCCGGCAGCTCGGCCCCGTCCAGCTCCGGCGGCTCGCCGAGGGGCCGGGGTGAGGTGTGGCCCCCGGCGACGAAGGCGGCGGCCCACCGGTGGACCGTGCCGGTGTGCCCCAGCAGATCGCGCACCTGCCACTCCGGACAGGTCGGCACGTGCGCCTCGGCCCCCGCCGCACCGGCAGCCGCCGCCAGCAGCTGTCCCTCACGGTCGAGGGTCTCAAGGAAGTCAGTGGTCTCCATGGGGTGAGTGTGCCCGATGGGGTGGGCCCGGAGCCGTGCCGCGTGCGCGGTCACCGCGAGGGTGTGATCAGCGGGGCGCGTTCGTGATCAGGCGGCTCAGCGCGATGTCAGAGCTGTCCGATCTCGGCATGCGCCGCAGCCGCCCGGACGTCTGACGTCGGTCAGCGGTCGCGGCACAAGGTCCGGCATTCGGCCACCGCCCTCAGGGCCGGTCGGTCCCGCAGAGGGGCCTGCGGCCCCTGACCCCCGCGAGCCCCGGCGTCGCCACACTGGAAGCGGATCGATCCCTGGTCCCTGGAGGCGGAGACGATGACCCGGGCGGTCACAGCTGGCTCGACGGTTTCCCCGAGAGTCGCGGGGGGGGGGGAGGGGGGGGGGGGGGGGGGGGGGGTGGGGGGTGGGGGGGGGGGGGGGGGGCGGGGGGGGGGGGGGAGGGGGGGGGGGGGGGTGGGGGGTTTTGTTTGGATTAGGGCGG
>NZ_JBVHWM010000109.1:0-20301 GCF_055564375.1 Streptomyces sp. NPDC029138 | reverse complement strand
GCGCGCGCTTCGCTCCGCGAAGGCGACGCGCCGCCGCTACGCGGCGGATTCCGCGCAAGCGCGGAATAAGCCCGGAACTCCGTTCCGGGACTCGCCCGCTGACGCGGGCGAGAGGAATCCGGCTCCGCCGAATTCCAGCCCGGCACCGGGCCGCTCCGCGCCCCGCCCCCGGGCGGACGGTGTGCGCTCCGCGCCCGCCTGAAGCGGCAGCAACAAGGGGGAGGGGGTGTCAACGCCGGTTGATGGCCGCCGGACTGGCCGGGTGTCAACCTGCTCGCCGAGGCGGGGGCTGGGAATCCCCCAACTCGGGGCCCAACAACCGGGAGGCTACCACCCCGACGCCCGGCATCAAACCAGAACCAGCCAATCTGACGAACCTTCCCCAACCGTCGTGCGTCATGACGCATCCTCGGGATAGAGTCTGGGCTCAGCACGCACCCCCTTCCCCCCGGACCGCATCGCCGATAAACCGTTGGGCCGTCAACTCCACAGCGGAGGACGACAAAACCTCCACTCGCCTCTGTAACCGAACAGAAAGTGGGTCTCTGAATGCCTCACATCGAATTGCGCCCGCATCAGGCCGAAGCAGTAGACGCCGTGCTGAAACACCTTCAGGACCCGCCCGGAGGCCGCATTCCCCCGGAAGGCCTGCGGACACAGGTAATCGCCGCGACCGGATCGGGAAAAACGCTGATCGCCGTGGAATCGGCGCGGCAGCTTTCGGCGCGGCGCGTCCTGGTCCTGGTGCCGACGCTGGACCTGCTGACGCAGATGGCCGGCGCCTGGCGGCGGGGCGGTCGGCGGGGCGCGATGGTCGGGGTGTGCTCGCTGCGGGCGGAGGAGTCCGACGGCATCCCGTGCACGACCGACCCGGGTGAACTCGTGACGTGGGTGCGGGACCTGGAGCAGGTGACCGTGTTCGCGACCTACGCCGCGGTGGGGCTGGGCATCCTCCAGCGGGCGCACGAGGGGGGTCTGCCGGTGTTTGACCTGATGGTGGTGGATGAGGCGCACCGGACGAGTGGGGACGGGTTGAAGCCCTGGGCGGCGGTGCACGGCCAGGCGCGGATGCCTGCGGTGCGGCGGCTCTACATGACGGCGACGCCGCGCGTGTGGGAGGCCGAGGGTGAGCGGCCTCGGTTGGTGGCGTCCATGGACGAGGACAGCCCGGTCTTTGGGCCGGTGGCGTACAAGCTCAAGCTCAGCGAGGCGATCCGGCGGGGGATCGTGGCGCCGTATCAGGTGGTGTGCGTGGACATCCGGGACCCCGACCTGTATGCCGCGCTCGCCGAGGAGACGGGAGGGTCGGACCGGGTGCGCGGGGCGCGGCTCGCGGCGCTTCAGACCGGGCTGCTGACGGCGGCGGCGCGGGAGCGGCTGCGGCGCATCCTGACGTTTCACAGCCGGGTGTCGGAGGCGGAGGCCATGGCCCGGGGTGTCCCCTCCGTGGCGGCCCGGCTCGCCGAGGACGACCCGGAGACCTTCCCGCCGGCGGAGCGGGTCTGGGCGGACTGGCTCTACGGGGACCACGCTCCCGGATATCGGCGTGAAGTGCTGGCCGAATTCGCCTCCGATTTCATCGGTGGTGCCCGGTCGGATATTCCGGCGGCGGTGCGTGTTCTCAGCTCTGTGAAAGTGCTGGGGGAAGGCGTAGATACGGCGCAGTGTGATGCGGTCGCTTTCTGCGATGCGCGGGGGTCCATGGTCGACATCGTGCAAATGGTCGGGCGTGCCCTGCGTTTGAGTCCGGGTGAGGGGAAATTGGCGTCTTTTGTGGTGCCGGTATTCCTCGGTCCGGATGAGGACGCCGATGACCTTTTGACCTCGGATGCGTACGGGACCCTCGCGAAGGTGCTCGGGGCGCTCCGTGCGCACGACGCGGACACGATCGAGGCTCTGGCCGATCCACGGCAGCGCAGCGGACGCCGGATGGGCGACGAGGGCACCCAAGTGCCGCTTTCTGAGGCGGTGTTGGGCGACTGGGACGACGAGGACCAGGACCAGGGCGCCGAGGACCAGAACCAGGACAGCCACGACGAGGACGGGGACGGTCAGGGCGCCGAGGATGACATGTGGGTGAGCCAGGCAGCGGCGGGCCTGCTGCGGTTCAGCAGTCCGCGCGACCCCGCGTTGGTGGCGCAGTTCGTGCGGTTGCGGGTGATCGATCCGGAGAAGGCCTATTGGCGGCGCGGGATCGCGGCGGCCACCCGGTGGCGGAGCGAGAACGGCGGCGGGCAACTGCGGGTGCCGTACGACTACGTGATGCCCGAGGACGAGTCGGCCGGCGCAGCCGCCGGGTTCCCGCTCGGGCGGTGGCTGGCCGATCAGCGGCGCTACTACAACGCCGGGACCCTGGAAGCCTCCCGCGTCAAGCAACTGGAGAAGCTGGGCATGGTGTGGTCCCACTACGACGTCGCGTGGGAGGAAGGGCTCACGGTCGCCCGGTCATGGGCCGCTGCACACGGACACTTCCTGCCCCCCGTCAACGCGGTCGGGGACGGCGGCTACCCGATCGGGGTATGGGCCAAGAACAGGCGAGCGGAGGCCCGCAGGGCCCTGGAGAACGCCGAACGGCGCGCCGCCGGTGAAACCGTGCCCGTGGCCGCTGGAGAGCTGCCAGAGAGCCGTCTCGCGGCTCTGGAGGCCATCGACCCGGGATGGTGCCCCCTCGGGTGGGACGTCGCATGGCAACGCTGCTTCACCCTCGCCCGCGCCCACGTCCGGGCCGGGGGCGCGCTGCCGGAGCGGGCGGGTGAACTCGTCGTGCAGGGCGAGGATCTCGGGGCATGGGTCGTCGCCGAGCGGCAGGGATGGGACAAGCTGACCCCCGCGCAGCAGTGGCTCCTGGGGAGCACGCTCGGGCTGGAGCCCGCCGGCCCCGAGGCCCGGCCGGGGAAGCTCACCGCGGATCAGAAGTGGGCGCTCAACCTCCGCGCGGCCCGGCAGTTCCACGCCCGCGAGGGACACCTGCGCCCTGCCCGGAAGCACGTCGAGCGCTTGGACGTCGACGGCGAACCGGTCGACGTCAAGCTCGGGACGTGGCTGGACAACACCCGGCGCCGGGCCGACAAGCTCACCCCCGAACGGCGGGCGGAGCTGGACCAGATCCGGATGCGCTGGTAGCCCGACCGTGCACGGAGGGTGGCGGGCGGTGAACTGTGCCACGGCGGAGGGCCCGCGGCGCGCCGGCAGCGAGACCTCCGTCGTGCGTGATCAGGGTGCGCGTGCTCTTGCCGGCGCCGGTCGTCGATGACCTCCACCTTCGCTGCCGCGTCCGTGCCATGGCGGCCGTGCGTGCAGACCACACCACGGTGTCTTGTAGCGCGCCGGTCGGGGGTGTCGGTGTAGGCGTGCTTGATGGCGTAGGTGACCAGTTCGACTACGGCGTGCTGCAGCGTGGCCTCGTCCTCGCTGGTGCAGCCCGCGGCGCAGCGCCACCTGCTTCGGCTCCGGGGCCGCCGTTCAGCGAGCGGACGAGTTCGAACGGCACGCTGCGCGCGCTCTGCGCACAGACTGGCAGGGGTACGCCGGTTTCAGGAGCCCTACGCCGGAAGGCCGCCGTCCGCGTCGATGCGGTGGGCGAGTTGGTCGGCATAGGTTTCCAGGAGTGGTCTGAGCTGGCGGTAGTAGTGGCTTTCCTCGGTATGGAGGCGTTGGGTGGTCGCGCTTCGTTGCCGGCGTCAGGTGTTGAGGGCGGCCGGGTTGTCGGTGATGTCGGCGGGACAGGGGGAAAGTCGGAACTCGCCGCAGGTGACGCGTGCCCAGATGTAGGTGGTGACGGCGAGCCGCTTGCGGTCGTCGGTAATGGCGTCGTTGCTCGGCGGGATGGGGAGCCGGGCGAGCATGGCGTCCCAGTGTTCGGCAGGGAGGGTCCAGTTGAGGAGGGCCTGGCGGCGCCGGTGGTAGTCGACGGGTGGGCTTGATCGCAGTTCGCTGGCGATGGCGTCGAGTGCGAGGTCGAAGGCGTGCAGGTTGTCTTGTGCGCGGATCCATTTGCTCAGCGTGGTGCCGAATCCGACGTGTTTGTCCTGGGCGCTGATACCGAGGAAGTGGGAGGCCTCGTCGATACCGCCGCCGCGGGCTCGTCGGACAAGGTGGGTAGCGGCTGTGCGGCGCAGGAGCCGGGTGCTGACTCCGCTGAATGCGCCCAGGTGCCGATTGGCCCATTCCTGCAGAAGGAAGGCGGGGACGTGCTCGGGGCGGTAGCCGATGTGGCTCAGCGGGGTCCTGCGGCCGGTCAGCGGGGTGCGGCGGTAGCTGGGGACGAGAGTTTCTGTGGCCTGTTGGAATCGCCGCGAACAGGCGTCGCGGTGCTTTCGATGCAGATCATCCCAGCTGTGGTGGCGCGTGGGGACGATGCCGGTGCGCGTCCGGTTTTCGGTTGGCGCGAGCTGTAGGAGGGCGCTGCGCAGGTCGTCGGCGCTGAGGAGGGTGTCGGCGGCGTGCAGGAAGGCGCCGCATGCTCGTGCGTCGGCAGGTGGTGTGTTGGGGTGGCGGCGCTGCTGGGAGGCGCGTTGCTGGACGGTGTATTGGTCGGCTGCCGTGGTCGCGGTGTCGGGGCTGGCGGGACGGGTGCAGGGCCAGGTGATGCTGACCGGGGCGGTGACCAGTTGGAGTTCGGTGAAGTATTGGCTGGCTGGTTCGGGGGCGTGTTGCGGGGCGAGCATGGTGGCGATCTTGTGTTGCAGGGCGAGGAGTTGAGGGCTGGGGTGATCGGTGGGGTGCAGGGAGGCCTGGTCGAGGCGGCCCTGGCAGGGGTCGTGGTGGGTACGTGGGCGGCGTTCTGCTTGGGGGTGGGGGTGCCTGCATTGCGCAGGGAGGAGGCCGGCGATGGTGGGCCGGGCGATCAGCAGGCCGTGGTTGCGTCTGCCGACGGGCTGACCACAGGTGGGGCAGAGGTGTTCGAGGTAGCGGTTGTGGCGGAGACAGACGAAGAAGATCGGCAGCTGCCAGGCGCGCTGCCAGGCACCGCCGTGCTGCTTCTGGATGAGGGTGTTGTCGCCGGCCAGGCAGTCGGGGCAGTAGCGGACGGTGGAGGGGAACAGGCCGTCGAACGAGCGCGGTAGCGGGTCGGCTTTCAGCATGGCCGCGGTGCGGGCGATGGGCGGGTAGTGGGCGGCCCAGCCAGCCAGGGTCAGGGCGGTGATTTCGGAGAGGGACAGCCGGGTGGTGGCGGCGAAGGTGGCGGTCTTGGGGGCCGGCAGGTAGGTCGACCAGCTGCTCTTGGCTTTGGCCTGGGTGTTGCGGCGGATGTCGGCCAGCCCGGTGCGGCGCATCAGCTGGTCCGGGGAGATGTGCAGCCGGTGGGCGAGGCGCTGGACGAACCCGGCCAGTGACTCGCCAGGAAGGGGGTCCAGGCTCCGTCCGAGGGGGCGGGCGTCGAATCCGTGGGGGGTGTCAGTCATGGGCGGGCGGCTGCTTGTCGCCGTGGTCGTCGAAGACGGTGTTGCGGGCGCGTCTGCTGCGGGTCTTCGGCTGGCCTGGCGGTGTCACATCGTGCGGGATCTGTGGGACTTCCCCGGCATCCGCGTCCAGGTCGCTGTGGTCGCCCAGGCGGATGGTGGTCCTCGTGAGCAGTTCGAGGGTGAGGCGTTCCTCGCCGCTGGCTATCGCCTGGGTGCAGTCGTCCTCGATCAGGCGCCGCAGCAGGCCGACGACGCCGCGGGTGCGGGCGTAGAGGTACTCGGGCATGTCGGCGGTGGTCAGCATGCCGGTGAAGGAGCGCAGCAGCCGTAGGTGGTCCTCGAGGCCGGCCAGGTGGTTGAGGAAGGCGGTGATGCCGGTGGGGGTGGAGTAGGTGAAGGGGTCGAGGTCGACGATGTCGAAGCGGCGGCCGGTCTGGGTGGCGGCTGCGGCGGTGTGGCTGTTGCCGTGGTTGGTGTCGGGGAAGGTCCATTGTCCGGTGTGCGGGTCGGGGCAGGCGCCGCGCAGGAGGCCGGAGCCGGGGATGTCCACGCCGATCAGGATGAGGGTGACGTTGAGGTCCATCAGTTCGCGGATGAGGTCGAGGGTGTCCTGGTCGTCCTCGCGGTGCAGTCGCAGGCGGGTGATGTCGTCGATCAGCAGTGCGGTGGTGCAGTGGTCGCGGATCGCGTCGCGGACTGCTCTGATCAGGTCGTCCAGGGTGCCGGGGTGGGGGTTGCCGTAGATGTTCAAAATTGCTTTGCACAGGCCTTTGGGGGTCGCGCGGACCGGGAGACGGCAGTAGGCCACCGGCACGAAGATATCCCGGGTGCCGGGGGTGCGGTCCGGCAGCAGCTGGTGGTGGATTTCGCGCCAGACGTCTTCGAAGGATGCGGCTGCGTCGCACGCTGTCTCGGTCTTGCCCTGGAATCCCCCGCCGTTGATCATCAGGCCGTCGCGGGTGCCGGGCGTGAACTTCACCGCGTTGTTCTGCAGCCTGGCGCGCATCAGGTTGCCGACGTGCTGGCTCATCGGTGTCTGCTGCAGGGGGAGGTTGGCGTGGGTGGCGGTGCGGTGCAGGTCGTGCAGGGCCTGCTGGCGGCGGGTCATCGCCCGGTACTCGGCCGGTGTCAGGCGTGGTGCGGGCACGAAGGTGCCCCGGGTCTTCCTGAACTGCTGCCAGCCTTCCCAGCGGGTGCGGTCCGGCGGGGGACCTGCGCGCAGGAACGGGACGATTGCATGCTCATCGGGCGTCATCTTGTCCACGGTGGTCCTCTTGCCGGTCCTCGTCCTCGGGCAGGACGAAGGCGTTGCGGGTGCGGAAGCTGTGGCCGAGCGCCGGAGGCGGTGCGGGAGCTGTGGTGGTGGCTGCCTCGCGTCGGCGGCGTCGCTCGTCGGCGACCGCGTCCCTGGTCTGCCGGGCCTGCTCGGGCCAGGGCGGCACCGTCGCCTGCCGGCCCGTAGCGGCGACTGTCTGGGCCGTGGGCGCAGGACCGTCGGCCGGGGGTGGGGGTGGGGGGCGGTCGGCCTGGGCGGCTGCGGCCTGCTGTATCTCGCGGGCGTGCTCGGTGCGCCGGGCCTTGTTCTGCTGCCTGGTGGGCCATGCGCTGACCGGCAGGTGCGATCCGATCAATTCCAGCAGCGCAGGCAGGAGTTCGGCATCCGACTGCGGCTTCAGAGCGGCCGCATCGGCCCTGCCGAGCAGCTCGCTCACCCGGGCGTCCGAGAAAGCCGGCATCTGGCCGTCTGGCGGCATCCCGGTCCAGGGCAGAGGGTGCCAGGCATGGCTGAGGGGGTCCTGGAAGAACACCTGCCGTCGATCGCGCGGGTCACGGCGGATGACCCACCTGCCCTTGTGCTTGCCGCCACGCGTCGACAACTCGCCCCGGTAGTCGCCGAGAACGGCGGGGTCGTCGTACCACAGGCCGCGGATCTTCACCCCGCGGCGCTTGTCGATGCGGACGTAGTGCGCGGGCAGCAGTTCGTAGAACAGCTCGGGTGAGGGGATGTCCATGGCGAAGCCGGTCTGCGCGAAGGACGCGGCGAACAGGGAGTTCGGGCTGTGCGCGCCATCGGGGTCCCAGCTCGGGGCGCATGCACCCAAGGCGCGCTTTTGCCACACGGCGACGATCCAGGTAGCGATCAGATGCTCGAGCTGGCCGGCGCTCAGCACCGCGTCGCCAGCTGGATCGACTCCGCGGTCCGCCGCATCGATGCCGGTGTAGCCGACCAGATGCTCGAACAGCAGCTGCCGGATCACTCCGAACGCCCGCTCGACGGCCGCCTTGTCCGTCGGGCGCAACACGCGGCTGGGCAGGATGTTGCAGCCCAGGACTCGCTGCACCTCGACTAAATGATGGCTGCGATAGACGGAGCCGTGGTCGGTCGTCACCGTCTCCGGCGTGAAGAACGGCAGACCGGCGACCGGGTGCCCGGCGAACTCGGCCACCACCGCAGCCGGGATGCCCGGGTAGGGCCACTCGAGTTCCTCGCCCCAGTCCGCACGCATCGGCAGCGGCATCGTCACATCCCGCAGCACCATCGCCACGTCCACGGATGTGTCGGACACCAGCGTCAGCCGGAAGGCGACCAGCGAATGCGTGTACACGTCCACCGCCAGGGTGAGGTGCATCCTGACCGGATCACCAAAGACACCCTCGCGGACCATGACCGGCACCACGGTGGTGTCCAAAGCGACCACCTGCCCTGGCCGGTGCACCAGGACATGCCCGTACGTGTGCGGCAGCTCGGCCGAGCGCGCATAGCGCTGCCGGCTCCCTGAGGGCCCGAACCACTCCTTCCACAGCCGGCGCAGCGTGTCGTAGCTGGGCACTTTCGTCTCCGGCCCATACTCCTCACGCACGTACTGGCGGATCATGCGGTCCCTGGTGCGCATCGATACCCGCGCCATCCGGCGTGTCTCTTCCCGGACCGCCAGCACCGCCTCACGCACTTCCTGTGACACCCTCCGCGTCCCGCCGCTCCTGCGCAGCCACCGCTCATCCATACAGCCGGCCAGCCCGAACCGGCGGCGGGCGTTCTCCCAGCGGATCAGCGTGCGATAGCCGACCGAGCCCAAGCCCAGCGGCTTCGCATGCTGGGGATCCAAGGCCGCCAGCTCCGCGACCTTCGCGTGCCGGCGCTCGGTGAGCGTGGTGGTGGCCGGGTCGTAGGCGGGCCTGGGCTCCCCTGGCTCCGGTCGCAGCGGGTCACCGGAACGGAACCCGGTCGCCACTTCCAGTAGATGCGCCATCCTCAGCACCGCGAGCTCACGGCGCTCCTGTGTCAGATCCCCCGCTGTCTTGCACTGCCGGCCCCGGTCGGCTCCCGACGCTGCCATCCGCGACCTGGGCCTCACGTGCGGATGGTTGGCCAGGAACTGGAAGGTCACCCGCTGCCGTGTACCGTCCTCGCTCACCAACTGGACCCGGCCCAGATGCGGTTCGCGCCGCTCGACCCTCCACTGCGTCCCGTCCAGCACCAGCCCAGCTCCGGGCGATAGGTCCAACATCGCCGCCGCATTCACCACCCCGCCTCCCCGGCCGGCACGACGATCGAGTGGTCCCCGAGCAGGCCGGTCAGGTCCACTCCCAGCCGACGGGACCACAACAGATGCAGCAACTGCGCCCGGGCGACCGGCTCGCAGCCCGTCGCCGCCGCAAGCTCCCCGAACGACGACTGCCCGCCGCCAGCCCCGGCGAGCAGCACCGGGCGCAGGCACAGCGGATCCGTACGCAGCCGACGCCGCGAGGCCAGCGCATCCAAGGCGGCGAAGACGTGCTCGCGCCAGCGGGCGGCGACCGTGTAGCGCCACCCGCAGACGACCGCCACCTCGGCGGCCGCGGCAAACGCCTGACGGTCACACTCCCTGATCAGCGCCTCGGGCCGTACATCGACCAGCCAGACGCCATGACGCGTCACCACAAGGTAGTCCGGAGTGTGATGACGGCGCTGACCGTCGGCACCGAAGGAAATCTTCAACGGCTGCGAGACCACATCGATGAGGTCACCGGCGAAGTCCACCGCCAGCAGAACCCGGCCCGCCTCCAAGCTCTCCGCCCCGTGGTGACGGCCGGTACTGGCGAGGAACTGCAGGCCAGGCCGGTGAAGTTGACTCCGGTGCCAGGTGAAATGACGCATGGGATCACTCGAGAGCACCGGCTCCTGCACGAGTTGATGTACCGAAGAAGAGACACCGCTGCCTGCAACCCGCCACGAGACTGTCCACCGCCTCGTCCAGCCGGACCCCACATCGAGCCCCGGCCGGCCGGCATCAATGTCCACCGGCACGAAGAAGTCATCCCAGCCACACCGATGCGACCACACAGCCCCGCCGCAACGCCCCACCGCCGACTCGCCTGCACGCACTCCCGTCATAGCCCCATCACAGCGGCCCCGGCATCCTCAGACACCCGGTCTCCGGTCTTGACGACACAGAAGCCGCCGACTGCCCACTTGTGACAAAACACATGCCCCAAAAAGCAACCACCAGGCCGCCTCACCCACTCAGACAAGCCGAAGCACGATAGCTGTCACCAAGGCAGGCAAACTGTCACCACAACCGCTGACTACGCGCACCGGACCGGCCGCCGGGGCCGCGGGGCAGGTCAGGCAGATACGGAAACCCACTGCGGGTGACACCCGCCATGCGTCACGCGCCCCCGGTGACAGATAGCCGTCCTCACTGGTGACAACTACCGTGCTTCACCCCACTGAAGCCGCAGCTCAGCGGATGCCGATGGTGACAGCTATCGCGCTTCGGCACAGCTGACCTGAAGCAGGGTGCCGAGGCGCTCGCTGCGACGTCCGCACCGGACCCCGCTCAGGCGTTGCTGCCCAGCGAGTCAAGGGCGGGGCTGCCGTTCACCACGGCGAGGGGGAGCCGGTCGTACTCGAGCAGATCACGGGGCAGGGTGAGTCCGAAGTGCCTCTCGATCACGCCCAGGGACATCGCGATCCGGTGTCTGTGCTGCTCGGCACTCACGCGCAGGTAATCCCCGGTCGGCAGGATGATGCCCGCCGCCGTCAGGTCGTCCTGCAGCAGATCCGGCTGGGTCCCCCACCGTTGCCGCTCCTCACCGAGGCCGAACGAGCACAGCAGTTCGCCGTCGGCGGCGTAGGAAAAAGAGCGGAGGCGGATGAAACGCCTGAGGGTCGAGATTCACGGCCTCCACGCCGTCGCGCGAGATACCCGTGAGGATGTCGTGCCGGGCGCCGCGGCCTTCTCCGTACGGCCGAGCGCGGGCGGTGCAGGTGGTGGCGAGGCGGACTGCTGAGGACGGCCGGGAGGAAGCGGCCAGGAAGGCGGGGCGCAGCAGCACGGCGGCGTGCGGCGGCACGGCGGCGCAGCGGCGGCACGGCTTCGGGCAGGGAACCGCACGGCAGACGGACTACGGAACGGCGGCGCGCGAGGGGACTCGCAGGGCGGGGCGCAGCGGGCCGACGCGAGGCGCGGCGGCGGCTCGGGTGGCCGGGAGCGGGACGGACGGGCTCAGGCCCAACTCAGCGGGACGGGGCGCAGCGGGCCGGCACAGCGTGCGGCGGCCGGGGCGTGGGCGGGGACGGCACCAGCACGGCGGGACGGGCGCGGGCTCGCCGGGCGGCCGGGGAGCGGCGCGGAGGGCGGCGGCACCGCACGGGCGCAGCGGGTAGGGCGGCGGGGCGCGGCCGCAGGACGGGGAACGGCAGGCGGCCCGGTCTCCGGGACGGCGGGCAGGCGGCCGGCGGCGGGGCGCGGGCGGGCCGCCAGGACGCCGCGCAGCTCGGCGCAAGCCTCCGGACGGCCAGGGAGGACCGGCGCGGCGCGGTGGGCGGGACGGCGGACCGCCGACGGGCGGCCGGAGGCGGGGCGCGGGCGGTCAGGGGCGCGGGCGGGGCGACGGCGGGAGGCGGCCTTCGTGCATGGCACCGCGCGGCCGCAGAACGGCGGGGGCCAGCGCGGGCGGCGGGCGGGGCGCCGCAGGACGGCGCGGACGCGACGGGAGTACGGCGGTGGGCCCGGGCGCAGGACGACCGGGCGTGGGCGGGGCCCGTCCGGCCGTCGGCCCAGGAGGCCGGGGGCCAGCGCGCCGCGGCGACGTCACCGGCGGACAACCGCGGCGCTGGGGCCGCCCATACCGCCGCCGGAGCCACGCGCGCCCCGGCCCTCAGGGCAGCTCCCGCCACGAGCACACTGCGTCGGTCGCCCCTCACCCGTCTCCTTCCTCCTCGCCCGGCCCGGGCCGGCGCCGCCTCGGCGTCGAGGCCGGCCAGACCCTGCGGCCAGGGCGCACGACGCCGGCCTCGTACGCCCCTGGGCCGCGGCCGCCGAACAGCACCTGGTGCCGCTCCCCCGGCGCCGGGCGGCCTCCGGCCGCCGCGACGCGATCAACGCCAGGCCTGCTCCACCGACTGCGGACATCACGCGTACAAGCTCAACTGGTCAGAGCGAGGTGCCCGCTCGTTCCGGCGGCACAGAAGGCCAGTACCGCGACAGCGGCTACGGTCTGCGCCGCCACACTCAGCCGGTATCCCAGCCGGAACAAGCCGATCGCCGAGAGGAGTACCAGGCCCCCGCCCCCCCACGCAGGCGAAAACCGGCGTCAGCGACACATGAGGGTCCGGCTCGAAAGGGTTGAAATCGGTCCGTACCAGCCCCGTCAGCAGAGCAACGATTCCGACGACGGCGTCCAGTAACCACAACAGAACGGCGAAGAGCGCATCTTCACCCGTACCACGGCGGGCTGGTGCATGGTTGTCCATGGGCCAAGCCTCTGCCTACACACCCGGCTGGGGCCTGAGTACGCATACTCATACCCCGCATCCACCCGGTGCGCACCGACTTCATCCCTGCGCACCACGATGGGCACCACCGTCCATCCGGTGCGCATCCACTCGGTGGGCGGTGCGCACCGGTGCGGCCGGCCGGGCATCGTCGGTGCGCACCACGGCATCGGGTCCACTCAGTGGCCGGCCTCCCGGCCGCGGTGCGGTCCGGGCTCCTGCGGGCGGTGCGCCCGCTGGTCGTCCTGGCGCACCAGCTGCGCTCCATCGGCATCGTCCTGTTCGGCGTAGCGGTCCATGGTGGCGTGGGCTCGGTCGGCCGCCGCGGTGAAGGCGGCACCGAGGTGGCGCAGCCGCTCGTCCGTGAGGTCGAGGGCTTCCACGTCCGTGCGCGACTCCCTCAAGGCCCGCAGCGCCGTCAGGTCGATCGCCTCCCGGCGTCCGGCCTCCGGCTCCTGGTCGTCGCGCTCGGGGTCGGCGGCCGCGGGCGCGAGCAGCTGCTCGGGCATCGCCGCCTGCTGGTGCGCGACGACGTCGTACGCCCGGCCCCGCACGCAGGTGGCGGTGGTGGTGCGCAGCTGCTCCCGCACCACCGCACCAGCGAGAGCAGCTCGCTCGTACTGCGGCGCGAGGCGGGGCACTTCCCACTCCCCGGCGTCCTGGCCTGGGGGCCGGAGTGCAGCCGGCTCGCCGGGATCGGCCGGGAGTCGCCGGTCCGGGTCGGGCGCGGGGGTTGGTGGGCGGCGCCGGGCGGGGAGGTCGGACAGTGCCCACCGTGCGGTGTAGAGGCGGCAGCCGGGCTCCAGGCCGCGTGAGGTCTTCGGTTCGCTGATGTCCAGGCAGTGCATGGAGATGGCGGCGGCCACGATCCGGTCCCCTCCGGTACGGCGATCGGGCCGTCAGCCGGGGTGATGCTGCGCATAGTCGCGGTATGGAGCTGAGCTCCTTCGCAGCCCGTGGATGAACGCCTGTGGGCCGATGGCGTTCAAGGGAGCACGGCCTTGCCGCTGCCGTTTGAGGAGCAGAGTAGCCAACTCACTGAGTGGATAGCTCTGATGTCACTCGATCGTGGGAGCGTCTCCTCACACCGGCGCGTGATCTTTGCGTGAAGATCGGTGGCCCATCAAACGGATGAAGTGGATCAAAAGCTCGCACGTCGAGCACCATCGCCATCAGGCTGCTGCCGGTTCTGGGCATGGGGCTGGCCGACGGCGGGCTTGTTGTCCGCGGACAACGTCTTCGAACGAGGGCTTTGGCGAGGGTGGGGGAGCCGGTCCTTGTTGTCCGCGGACAACAGGCTGTGTCCTGCCCCAGATAACTGTGGGCAGGGTAAGGCTCTCACCTGGGATGCCTACGGTTGAGTGGGGCGCGAGGGCGGTCGGTGTCCCGCTCAACTGTAGGTGGCCGCCTCTAGGGTGTTGATCGCGGAATTCCACCGATCGGCCCGGAGGCGCCATGTCCCTGCAGATGAAGCTGGTTGCAATAACGCTCGACTGCCCTGATCCGCTGGCTTTGGCGGCGTTCTATCAGCAGGCCACCGGCCTTGAACTGCACCCGAAGTCGGAAGCCGACTTCGCGGGTCTCAACGGTGAGCACGGACTCTTGATCGGGTTTCAGCGGGTCGACGACTACCGGCCTCCGAGCTGGCCCGACCAGATCGTTCCCCAGCAGCTTCACATCTGCTTCAAGGTCGACGAGGACTTGGACGTGGCGGAGACCCGGTTGCTGGAGCTGGGTGCGGGCAAGCCGGATCACCAGCCGCATGGGGACAAGGCGCGGGTCCTCACCGATCCGGTTGGGCATCCGTTCTGCATCAGCCTGCGCTGATTGGCGCCCTGCCTGGGTCGCGTTGGCCGGGGTCGTCCCGCTGGGCGACGTTCGGCATGTGCTGGCGGCGAGCTGGGGTCAGCAGAGATGCCCTCGACGAGCCAGGATCTGGATTCCCTTCGACTCGTGTCCGTTCATGGTGGCGACGGTGATTCGGCGGGTGTCGGCGATCTCGAAGTCTGCAAGCAGCGAGGTGAACCAGTCGCTCGGGTGGTGGCGGCAGACTGCGCCGTCGCCGGTCTCGAAGATTCCGTAGGTGCCGTAGGGTTCCGCGAACCTGGCATAGCGGTCACGGTTACGCTCGTCGTCCTGCAGCAGCAGATCGCTGAGACAGAGCATTCCGCCCGGTTTGAGAACGCGGCTCAGCTCACCGACCAGCCGTCGCTGTGCGTCGTTGCCGGGTATGCAGGTCAGCACCGCGAAGAGGAGGACCACGTCAAGGCTCGCGTCCGGATGGGCCAGCATCGACGGTGCGTCCAGCACGGCGAAGTGCATCGTGGGATGCAGGGTGCGCGCCCGGGAGATCATCCCCGGTGAGGTATCGACGCCGGTGAGGTTGGTGAAGCCCTGCTGTTCGAGGGCTCGCAAGGTCCGGCCGTAGCCGCAGCCGTAGTCCAGGATCGCGGCATGCCGGTCGGCGCCGTCCAGCCACGGCATGTGCAGTGGATGCGTGAACGTCTTGGTCGTCGCGGCTGCGTCCCAGTAGGCGGTCTGGCTGTCGAGGTCGGACATGGCGGATACCTCCATCGGCGCCTCATTGACTTGGGTTTGCAGGTTCCTTGATCTCTGCGGACTTGATGGCCAGTTCGATCAGGAAGGAGGATTCAGTCTCCTGCGGGAAGGGCTTGAGCGGACGCGGCAGCGGCCGGACGACGACGGGATCGAACCGCGCGCTCATCCGACTGCCCTGGGAGGCTCGGGCGGACCTTCCGACTCGCTGTTGTGGTCGATGCGGACGGCCCGCAGGCTGGTCTTGGTGATGCGTTCACTGCCGTCGAGGATGGCGGAGATGGCCGCAGCCGGATGAGGTGCGAAAGACTTCCGATCATGCCGCCGGTTCTCTGATGCAGGCATTTCGACTGCTTGACCAGGGTGCCGGCCTGGTGCCGGTGCAGGCGGAGGGTGTTCTCCAGCGAGGCGACCAGCGCTCTGGGTCGGGTGGCTTTTCGAACTCGCGTCGCTGCTCGGGATGTTTGCCGACCACCGCCCAGGCCCGTCCTCCCGCGACGCCGTAGCCCTCGTCACCCAGGCGTACGAGGAGGCGGTCTTGGAGTACTTCGCCGCCCTAGCGTGGGCCTCGGCCGCCGACGCCGACGGCTAGACCAGGCGTGCGCGTTCGGCGTGGGGGTCGGGGTAGCGGTCGGCGGCGGTGCGTAGGGCATCGGTCCGGAACCGGGTGAGTGTCTCGCGTGTGGCCGGCGTGGTGGGCCCGGCGAGCGTGCGGCGCGGCGGTAGATTCCAGCGGATGGCCCCGAGATCCTCGGTGCAGTGTGTGCAGAAGGAGCGGACGGCGGAGACGGCGCGGCCGCGCGAGGGGGCGGCCATGGGCGTGCCGTCCAGGTTGGTCAGGCGGAATGCCCAGTCCTGGATGTGCAGCGGATCGAAATGCCAGACAAGGTCACCGAGTAGCTGAACCAGTCCTGGCGCCATCCGGCAGGGCCTCGATCCCGGCCAGCAGCAGGCCGTAGCGGTAGCGCGTGTCGTCGCCCCAGGCGCGGCCGCGGACTTCCTGGCCGTCGGCAGCGCTCGGCGGCCAGCCGTGCTGGCGGGGGCCGTGCTAGGCGGGCTCTGCCGGATGGGAATGCCGGGCGGGGGATTCCGCCTTACGCTCGCCGTATGTCCGATTTCATCGCCGTTGGCGCCACGGCCGACGACCTTCCCGCACCGGCCGAGGGTCTGCTGCTCACGCACTTTCTCACGGTTGGTGACGTCCCTCGCTCACGGGGGTTCTATGCCGATGTGTTGGGCGGGCAGGTAGTACTGGAGGAGAACCCCTGCATCATCAAGGTGGCCAACAGCTGGATCATCATGAACCCCGGTGGCGGTCCCACTGATGACAAACCCGACGTCGTCCTGCGCCCGCCTGAGGACCGCCACACCGTCTCCAGCTTCCTGAACGTACGGGTGGCGGACATCCACGGCTTCTACGCGGCAGCGCGCGCCAAGGGAGCCGAGTTCCTCACCGCGCCCATCGACCGGCGCGCCGAGCTGCGCTGCTACATGCGCGACCCGGATGGCTACCTCATCGAGGTCGGGCAGTCCACGGGTCTGCTCAAGGGCATCCTGGCGCGCACCGATATCGACGCCTGACCACTGCACTGCACTGCTGACCGAATGCGTCAGTTGCGACGGACCGGGTCCGTGATTCCGCCGGGCACGCAAGCGCTGCGATGTCCCATCCGGCGTGTCCGGCCCCGGCCTGGTAGACGCTTTCGTAGAAGGTGAGCACGGCGGCACGTGGATCGCGCCCGGCGCGGGCCGCGTCGTAGCGCAGCACGGCCAGGTGGCTGTCGCCGCGCGTCATCCACTGCGCGGGCGCCTGGCTGAGCGACGTTTCGGCCAGGCCGATGGGCTCGAGTGCGGTGCGGGGGTAGAACGGGGGTTCGGCGAAGGTGTCGTCGCCGAACCAGAAGCCGAAGCTGATCACTTCGGAGGAGTACACCTCCCGAGTGACCGGATCGACCTGCCCGGGCTGGTCGGCCCGGCGCCCGGAGAACCGGGTGTGGACTGCGGTGGGGGCCGGACTGAACGGCGACGAGCCGGCCCCACAGGGAGGCATAGCCGGAGGGGCCGTGTTCAACGGCACCAGGGCAGCGGCGGCCGCGGCCAGGAGAATGGCGGCACTGGCCGCCTCGGTATGGACGAAGGCACGCAGGGGGATCGCTCGCCCTCGTCGCACTTCGTCTGGCCGGTGAGGGTTCACCAATGGCAAGCTCATCCGCCTCCTGGTCGATGACGAGCCGTTCGACCTGCGCTATGGCTGGCCGCGCTCACGGCGCTCTCGAACAACTCGCGCTCTTACCGAACCCCGTTGCTGAGTGTTGCGGGCAGTATCGGTGTCATCACTGGCATTGTCATCGGCGCCGACGTCGGCGTTCTGGTCTATGGGGTGCATGCGCCTTTCGCCGCTGCCGTTCCCGCCGGTGCAGCGGCCGGGCTGACCGCGATTATCGCCAGCGTGGGGTTCCAGGCGGCTCGTTGGAACGACGTCACCTCCGCCGACCGGACGGATGGCGCCGGTGAGGGCACCCCCGGGTCCCCTTGAGCCCCCGCTGGCGCGCATCACCCGCCTGCCCGGAGCATGGGGTCGGTGATGCCGCCGGGACAGGCGTCGCGAGCCGTGTCCCAGTCGGTAAGCTCGGCGCCAGCTTCAAAAGCGCTGTTCAGGAAGGCGAGTACGGTGGCTTGCGGTGACGGTGCCGTCCGAGCGGCCTCGTAATCGAGGACTGCGAGGTGACTGCCGTTGCGTTCCACCCAGCGGGCGGTAGCGGGCTCGAGTGGTTGATCGGCAATGCCCTTCGGCTCGGGTGCGGTGTAGGCGTAGAAGGCCGGTTGCGGGTAGGAGGGGTCTCCGAACCAAAAGCCCGCGCTGACCACCTCCCGTGAGTAGGCCTCCCGGGTGACCGGGTCGGCCGAGGCGGGTGGGGTCACGATACGACCGGAGAAGCGTGTGACGGCGATGTCGAAGGTGTGCCAGAAGTGGTGAATCGGGCTGGTCTTGCCCGACCACTGCGCTGCGTACTCCTCCAGGACCAGGTTCACTTGGGACAGGATCTGCCAATACCGGTTCACCTGCGCCGGTTCGTAGGCTCGGTGTTCTTCGTCCTCGGCGAACGGGCGACCGGCATCCGGCAGGTCGAAGGGGCGCGGCCGGTCGATGTCCACCTCGATGCCCAGCCCGTCCAGGGTCCGACGCAGCCGGCGATACATGGCGGCCACCGACAGGCCGGGCAGGGGGAAGGAGACTCGCGAGCCGTCGCCGGCGGTGACCACCAGACGGTGCGCGGTGAAGTCGAAATCGATGCAGAAGAAGTTGCCGTTGTCGTTCAGGCCCATGGGACGGGTGGTGATGCCGGAGCCCGTCAGGTGGTACGCCACGTTCCACCAGTGGTTACGGCGCTGCGACCCGGCCAGGCGCACCTTGCCGACGACTTGGAGGAACCGGTGCAGGGTGTCTTTAGTGTCACGCCACTCGTCATACGGCAGCGACGGAAAGAGCTCCATGCGTCCTCCTGAAGCGGACGGGGACGGTATCGGATTGCTGACGGACGGCCGTGCAGAAGGCGGCCCGTCTAGGATTCAGGCGGCGGCGAGCCGGGTGGCGATATCTGTCGGGTGCCGGCCTTGGTAATGCGCGGCGTCCAGGGTCGCCTGGTCCGGTCCCTCGCTCCCGCCGCTGGGCCAACTGGTGCCGTAGGGTTTGCCGCCGGCGGCAAAGAGCAGTGGATCGGTGTAGCCGGGCGGGACAATGATGCAGCCCCAGTGGTAGAAGACCTTGTTCAGGGACAGGATGGTGGACTCATGGCCACCGTGCCGGTTCATCGCAGAAGTGAATCTGGTCACCGGCTTGTTGTGGAACACCCCAGCCTGCCATTGGGCGCCGGTCTGGTCGATGAACTGCTTAAGCTGCGCGGAGACGTTTCCGTACCGGGTTGGTGTCCCGAAGGCGTAGGCGCTCGCCCACTCAAGGTCGTTTAGCGTCACTTCGGGGACCGTGTATTTCGCGGCATCCATGTGCGCCCGCCACACGGGATTGGCTTCGATCGACGCATCGGGAGCCAGTTCCGCCACCCGGCGGAGTCTGACCTCCGCCCCGCGGCTTTGAGCCCCCCCCGCGAGGGACTGCGCCAGCGCGTGCACGTTTCCTGTGGCGCTGTAGTAGATAACTGCGACGCGCACGCTCATACCCGGCTCCTTCAATCGTTCGATCGCGGATTCGTGCGTTGTATGAGCAGTGTTTCGCTGGTCTCGGCTCCGTGCACGCCGGATGCGGTGGCGCCCCACCGGTACGCTTCGCCCCTGATCTTGCGCGGGGCAGCGGCGTCCCAGCACCGTCCTGCCTGTGCGCGGGCACGACTGGCGTGGCCGCGACTGCTCACCTAGCGTGGACAGGCGGGATGTCGGAGCCGCCCGGAGGTAGAAGTGGATGATCTCCGCTACAAGATGATCATGGCGTTGAGCGCGGCGGACCTAGGCAGCCCCATATGCGAGCAGGTCGCCGCGATCTGCGCCGAGGTTGCGGACCAGCACTGCGCACAACTTCACATCGACCCACACTCTTCTCGTTCCTCGCTGCCGGAGATCGTGGTCCCGGTCAGTGCGGGAACAGGCGCGACCGGTTCCGCTTGAGCAGTCGACGCCCAAGCAGCCGACGAGGGGACTGACCTATGACATCGGCCCTGATGCCGACCGTGGACGTGCGCCGGGCCGGGGAGCGATTCCACACCGAACTGTCCTGGCTCGACTCCCGGCACAGCTTCTCGTTCTCCCACCATTTCGACCCTTCCAACACTCATCACGGACTGCTCCTGGTGAGCAACGAAGACGTCGTCGGTGCGGGAACCGGTTTCGAAACCCACCCACACGAGGACATGGAGATCGTTACGTGGGTGCTCGGAGGCTCCCTGGTGCACCAGGATTCCACCGGCCACGCCGGGCTGATCTATCCGGGCCTCGCTCAGCGAATGAGCGCAGGCACCGGCATTCTGCACTCAGAGAAGAACGATTCCTGGCGCTTGGTGGGGGAAAGCGCCCACACCGACCCCGTGCACTTCGTTCAAATGTGGGTCGTTCCAGACGAGGCCGGCGTCACCCCCGGTTACGAGCAGCTGGAGATCGGCGATGCACTGCTGCGCGGCGGCCTGATCACCGTCGCCTCCGGTATGCCGGCTCATGCCGACTCCTCCGCCATCCGCATCCGCAATCGCTACGCCGCTCTGCACGCCGCCCGCATGGATCCGGACAGTTCGGTCATGCTGCCCGAGGCCCCCTTCCTCCACCTGTTCGTCGCCCGCGGCAGCGTCACGCTCGAGGAAACGGGGCGTCTCGAGCAAGGAGACGCGGTCCGCTTCACCGGCACCGGCGGGCAACGGATCACTGCTGCAGAGCCGGCGGAGCTTCTGGCCTGGGAGATGCACGCCACCGTCAAGGGCTGGTGAAGCGGCGGCAGCCCGCAGATGTCCCCGGTCTGGGTGAAGCACGACGGCGAGGACCTATGAGCGCGCTGCATGTCGGCCGCAACCTCGCCGATCATGGCGCCGAGCGCCCCGACGAGCGGGGCCGGCCCGAGTTCGGCGACGGTGACCGGGA
>NZ_JBVHWM010000108.1:0-21583 GCF_055564375.1 Streptomyces sp. NPDC029138 | reverse complement strand
TCCAGGTAGACCGCCGCCGCGCCCTTGCGCCGGCCGCCCTGGTTCACCGCCGCCACCGACGCGTCCAGGGTCTTCAGGAACGGCACGATGCCGTTGGAGTGCCCGTTCGTCCCCCGGATGAAGGAGCCCCGGGAGCGGATGCGGGAGTACGAGAGGCCGATGCCGCCGGCGTGCTTGGAGAGGCGGGCGACCTGGTGGTAGCGGCTGTAGATGGAGTCCAGCTCGTCCAGCGGGGAGTCCAGCAGGTAGCACGCGGACATCTGGGGGTGTCGCGTGCCGGAGTTGAAGAGGGTCGGGGAGGACGGCAGGTAGTCCAGCCGGCTCATCAGGCCGTAGAGCGCGGCGACTTGGTCGACCGACCGCTCGGTGTCGTCCTCGGCGAGGCCGCTCGCGACCCGCAGCATGAACTGCTGGGGTGTCTCGATCACCTTGCGGGTGACCGGGTGGCGCAGCAGGTAGCGGGTGTAGAGGGTGCGCAGGCCGAAGTAGCCGAAGCGGTCGTCGGCGCCCTCCGCCACGGCGGACTCGACCAGGGCGTCGAGCCGTTCGGCGTGAGTGCGGACGAAGTCCGCCGTGCCGTCGGCGACGAGGCCCTCGCGCTGGCCGAGCGCGATCGACTCGGTGAAGGACGTCACCCCCTGCGCGGCGACCTCACGGCGGATGCTGATCGTCAGCAGCCGGGCGGCCAGCTTGGAGTACGCGGGGTCCTCGGAGATCAGGCCGGCGGCGGCCTCCGTGGCCAGCTCCCGCAGCTCCGCCTCGTCGGCCCGCGCGGACCGGCCGCGCAGTGCGGCGGCGGCGACCCGCTCCGGGTCGGCGTCGGGCAGGTCGGCGGTCAGCTCGGACAGCGTCCGCAGCAGCGCGGGCTCCAGATCCCGCTGCAAGTGATCTTCGGTGCGCGAGGCCGGAAGGCTCGGAGCCATGGTCACGTGGTGCTCCCTCGTTGGGTGGAGGACGGGGCCCGGGACACAGGGGTGGCAAGGCGTGGAAAGGCAGACGCCAGTGCCCGAGGGGCCCGCTGTGCCGTGGGCGTCTCAGGTGTCGCCGAAATCAGGTGGGAGCATACATCTTGTGCCTCGCATCGCAACGGACCCCAGATGTAGTGTCCCGGGACGTGTTCGTTGTTCGGACAACGAACGAAAACAGGGCTCTGCGCCCAGGCGCGACAAGGGCTCCGCGGGCTCTCCCACGACGCCCGTGGAGGGTGCGCGGCCCGGCCGTGGCCGGTCGGGAGGCGGGCTGTGCCGCACGGGACGGAAGCGTCAGGAGCTCAAAGATGGCTGAAAGTCATCAGTGCGTTCGCTCCCCTCGCGGAGCGTCCTTCACGAAGCCTCCGCAAGCGCCTGCGCGCGGCGTCTTCGCCGCCCCCAGAAGGCCCTTTTCACGGCGCCGGGTCCTGGCGGTCGTCCGGGGTCAGGGACGCCCGTTCCCAGTCCTCCCGGTTCCTCAGGTAGAGAGGCGAGGCGGCGACGATGGACTGGGTCTCCGCGGCCCCCGGACGCAGCAGCCAGCGCACGGTTCCGGTGACCCGGACGGCACAGGAGTCGATGAACGCCTGGCTCGCGCGGCGCAGCGGGCCGAACCAGCGGCCTTCCAGCGCCTCGCGCACCCAGAGCTGTTCCAGGTGCATCTTCTCCCGGATGAGCTCGGCGTCCAGGACCGCCGTCTCCAGGTGCCGGTAGGAGGGCAGCAGCAGGGCCGCCGCGGGCATCTCCCGCAGCTCCAGCACCTTTTGCCCGCCCGGCAGGTGCTCCAGGCCGCTGTAGCGGCCGATGCCGTGGGCGCCGGCCGTCCGGTTGAGCGCCGCGATCAGGTCGGGCAGAGGCAGGTCGACGCCGTCGAGGGAGGTGGGGGCGCCCTCGGTGAAGCCGATCGTGACGGTGGTGCCGGCCGCCGTGGGCTGCCGGACGCTCCACCGGTACAGGTGGTCCGGTACGGTGTGCTCCTCCGGGTCGTCGAGCACGCCGGACTCGAACTCACGGCACCACAGATTGGCGTCCACGCTGGTCAGCCGCTTGCCCATGGGGAGGAGACCGGCCTCTTCGAGTGCCCTGGTCTTCTCCTCCCGGCTCACCGGATCGAGGTCGTACGGGCTGCCGTAACGGCAGGCGCAGCCCAGCAGGCCGAGAGCGCCGTTCAGTCTGCGCAGGGTGTTCTGCGAGCGGTTCGCGGAGTGCAGGACGCCCCAGGCCCCGAGGCCGGTCGCCACACGCAGGGCCAGCTGGGCGATGAGGGGGCGGCTGAGCGAGGAGCTGATCGGATGCGTGCCGAGGTAGACCGCCTGGGCCGCGATGGCCGGGCGCACGTAGTCGGTGGCGAACTCCTCGCGGCCGTCCAGTACATGCATGCGGACGCCGAGCCGGTCGGCGACGAGGTCCGGGTCCGGGCCGTCACCCGCGCCCAGGTCGACACCGACCGCGTGGATGTTCCGGAACCCGGCCCGCCGTAACCGGTACAGCAGATAGCTGCTGTCCAGGCCGCCGCTGAAGAGCGTCACGACCGGCCGGTCGCGTTCGTGCGGTCCCGGGGTGAGATCGGCGAAGGAACGTATCAAAGGTGGCTGCGTCATCTCGGGGACTCCTTGAGACGCGAAAGGGCGTAAGACTCAGGCAGGGTGACGTCTCAGGTGCTACGTCAGGTCAGCACGGCGCAGCCGCGCAGTTCGAGGTCGTCGAGCCAGGCCGGCCAGGCGTCCAGCACGTTCCAGCGCAGGTCCAGCTTCTCCAGCGCGGGCAGCGTGGCGAGGGCGTCCGGCAGGCGGGTGAGGCGGTTGTTGCGCAGGTCGAGATGGGTCAGCTCGGTCAACCCGGCGACCGCGTCCGGGAGTTCGCGGAGATGGTTGTTGCGCAGGTCGAGGTGGCGCAGCCGGCGCAGCTCGCCGATGCTCGGCGGCAGTGCCGTCACCTCGTTGTCCATCAGCCGCAGCTCCCGCAGCTCCCGCAGACCGCCGAGCGTGTCCGGCAGCGAGCGCAGCCGGTTGCCCATCAGATGGGCCTCCCGCAGCGACCGCAACCGGCCGAACCCGGCGGGCAGCTCGGTGAGTTCGTTGTGGTAGAGCCGCAGCTCCCGGAGCGCCGCCAGGGACCCGAATGCGTCCGGGAGGCGGGTGAGCCGGTTGTCCGTGATGTTCAGGTAGCGCAGCCGGGTGAGCCCGCACAGAGACCGCGGCACGCTGCGCAGGGCGTTGTCGCTGAGGTACAGATAGCGGTCGAGCGACGGCAACTCACCGAGGTCCGGCGGGAGTTCCGCCAGGCGGTTGTGGCCGAGGTCCAACGTGTGGAGGTGCTTGAGCCCGCTCAGCCCGGGCGGCAGGGCCGTCAGCTCGTTGTCGGCCAGGTTGAGCGTGCGCAGTCCGGTCAGCTCGGGGAGCCACGTGGGCGCCTCGGACAGCCGGTTCTTGTACAGGCTGAGCACCTCAAGGCCGCTCAGGCCGCGCAGCGCGTCGGGGAGGGAGGCGAGGCCCAGCGCGTCGAGCCGCAGCTCGGCCAGGGCCGGGAGCGCGCCCAGGGCCTCGGGCAGGGTTCCCACGTCGTTGTAGGAGAGGTCCAGGGTGCGCAGATCGCGCAGCTCGGCCAGGGAGGACGGCACCGAGGCCACGCCCGCGCGCCGCACCGAGAGCCCGGTCACCCGGCCCCGAGGGTCCTCGTCCAGGCGCGCCTTGGCGTAGAACCCGCCGTGGTCGTTCTCGTTCATGCCGTCCTTCTGAAGGTGTGCCGCGCGGCCGCGCGCGTCGAGACTAGTGCTTGCGGTGGGCGACGGGGAGCACGACGACCGCGGCGAGGGCCACCGCGGCCAGCAGGGCGATGCCCGCCCGGGCGTGCGCCCCGGACGGCGTGTCGCCCATGACGGAGACCAGTACGGCCAGCCCCACCGACCCCCCGAAGTACTGGATGGTGGTGATCAGCGCCGAGCCGACGCCCTGCTGCTCGTCCAGCACCGAGGTGCCGAGACCGTAGGCCGCCGTGTACGCGATGCCCTGCCCGACCCCGCTGATGACCAGGCCGGGCAGCACCGTGAGCGCGTACGGCCCGTCGCCCGTCATCGGGAGCAGCAGGGCGATGCCCGCCGCGCCGACCGCGAAACCGGCGACGAGCGTGCGTAGCCCGCCGAAGGCCCGGGTCAGCCGGCCGGTGACCGCGCTGCCGAGCGGGGCCGTCGCCGCCAGCGGCAGGAAGGCCACGCCGGCCAGGAGCGCCGAGTAGTGGTGGACGTCGTGCATGAGCAGGGTGACGACGTAGAACTCGGCGCCGAAGCTCGCCATGAAGAGCGCCGCCGCCGCGCAGGCGACGACGAACGGACGCCGGCGCAGCAGCGTGCGCGGCACCATGGGCGCGTTCGCGCGGCGGTCGAGCCGGGCGAAGCCGGTGCCGCAGACGGCCGCGGCGGCCAGCGGCAGATACTCCGCGGGACGCCCCCAGCCGCCGGCGGCGGCCCGGGTCAGCCACAGCACGACCAGCAGCACCGCGGCCGTGGCCAGCAGCGCCCGCCCCAGGCTGAGTTCCGCCCGGGGAGTGCCCGGTCCCGCCGACCTCGGCAGCCGGAGACCGGCCACCGCCATGGCCCCCGCCACGACCGCGACCGCCAGGAAGATCCAGCGCCACGAGGTCAGATGGGTGAGGACACCCCCGCCGAGCACCCCCACGGCCAGACCGGCGGCACCGGTCGTGCTCCACACGGTCAGCGCGCGCGTCTGCCGCGGCCCGGGCGGGAAGGTCTGCGTCAGCAGGGACAGCGTGGCCGGTGCCAGGGCGGCCGCCCCGGCCCCCTGGAGCGCCCGGAAGACGATCAGCTGGGCGGCGCCGGCGCACAGCCCGGCCCCGAGCGAGGCGGCGGCCAGCACGCCGGCGGCGCCCAGGAAGACGCGGCGCGCCCCGAACGTGTCGACCAGCCGGCCGCACACCAGAAGCAGTCCGGCGAAGAAGACGGCGTAGGCGCTGACCACCCACTGCAACGACTCGGCCGAGAAGCCCAGCGCCGTGTCGATGACGGGCAGGGCGACATAGACGATGGAGTAGTCCAGGCCGATGAGCAGCTGGGCGGTGGCGAGCAGGGCCAGCGCGCCCGCCGGGGCCGGCGGGGCGGGCCGGTCCGCTCGCCGCGCCGACTCGAGCGCGTCCGCTTCTGGTGATGGCATGGTTCAGGATGTGCTCAAACCCAGTACCTGGGCGGCACGTTGGTACTTGGACTCCGAGATTGGCTCGATTCCGAACCAGGACCGCAGGGAATCGGCCAGCGCCTCGATGAGCTGGATGAGCCGGGGATCGTTGGCCATTTCCTCGTCCAGGTGAGGATAGACGGGCAACTCGATCTCGCTGAAGGGGACTTCGTGCTCCTCACCGTCCGGCCGCCGCATGTCGTGCACCCGGACCCGGTCCATCGAGCAGCGCAGGGCGTCCTTCTTGTCGATCCAGACGAAGAAGGGGTGGCGGTACTGGCGCAGGCACACCGCCGGGCTGAGGTCGTCGCCGGTGAGGCCGAACTTCTCCCGCAGGTGGATGCCGGGGTGTTCGATGTCGGTGCGCGCCAGCAGCCGCTTCACCGCGGCCTGGGCCTCCGGCGAGGTGGGCGCCTGCTGGATGGTGAGCTTGTCGTCGCCGTCGAAGCTGTAGCGGTGGTCGCGCCGGACGTTGTGCTCGTCCTCGGACAGCTTGAAGGCGCAGAAGGCGTGCGTCTTGATGTTGCAGGTGGTCCGCAGGACCGCGCCGGCGCGCAGCAGCCGGTAGTCGTCGGTGTCGTAGTAGACGCCGGTGTTCAGCCGGGGTTCCTTGCGGGCGTAGCTCTTCTCCGCGATCTCGGCGCCGCGCACCATGCTGCCGACCTTCTCGTGCATGGTGTCCAGCCAGGCGTAGTAGTCCTCTTTGGACACGTCGTCGGGAAAGGCCAGCTTCAGGCCGAGCTGATTGAAGACCGCGAAGTCCCCGGTGCGGGTGTAGATCGGGTCGGCGGACGGTACCTGGGGGTTGATCATGCGCTGTCCGTGCCTTTCTGAGGGGGTGCGGGCTAGGCCGGGGCGGCGATGTGGTCGAGGATGATCCGCAGCTTCCCGGCGAGTCGCGCCGGCGAGAACATCTCGTTGGCCGAGGGGTCGTACTTCTGCGTGTTGCTGAACACGCTGGCGTAGTTCTTCTGGCGCGGGCCGCGCAGCACCAGCGTGCAGGTCGGGCTGGTGCGGGGCAGCAGCACGCGGTGGATCTGGGAGAAGTCGAGGCTGTAGGAGTGCCCCTGCGGCACGGACGGGCGGTCGGCCTCCAGCAGGGGGGAGGTGCCGACGTTGACGTAGTAATTGCCGACGGTGGCCACGTCGTTGAGCTTCTCCGGGATGTACTGGTACTCGCCGAACTGCACGCCCGTGGCGTCGCGGACGAAGTTCTGCGAGGTCAGGGTGCCGACCACCACGTGCGACCAGAAGCTGAACCGGTGGTCGTGGATCTGCTCGTCCTCGGCCTCGGCGTCGGAGTACGGCGGGTTCCACAGGTGCAGGGTGAGCCGGTAGCCGAGGGCGGTGCCCGAGTCCACCAGGACGATCTTGTCGAAGTGGTTGGTGTGCGGGTACGAGCGCGCGGCGATGGCGGCGAGGGCCTCCTCGTCGGTGAGGATCTCCTGGAGCAGGCCGGTCATGGTGCCGGGCTGCCCGATCCGGTGGATGAGGTCCAGGTTGGCCGCGACGGTCGGCTCGGAGCGGTCGATGGGAAGGCGGTCCAGCGCGTCCGCCACCTGCCGCAGCGACATCGGCGCGGTGGAGAGCGGCTCTTGGGTGACTACCGAGGTCATCGCTGTTTCATTCCTTGTCTGTCCGGAGAGTGCCGTCATGCGGCGTGAGCTGGTACGCGTGGTCCAGCACGATCGAGTCGACGTGCATGCGCGCGTCGAGCGAGCCGAGGAAGCGGTCGACCGCCGCCCTGTCGTCGACGATCACGACGCACAGCGGCAGCCGGTCGCGCAGGCTCAGCGTCCGGTGGTTCACGACGGGCCCGTCCCCGCTGAACCCCTCGATCGCGTGCAGGACGTGGGCGCCGGCGAGTCCTTGTTCCTTCGCGCGGCGGACGAGTTCGGCGTAGAGCGGTGTGCGCCGCCAGAGCGTGTCGCCCCGGACCGTGAGGGTGGCGCGGCAGACCGGTGTGAGCCGCGGGGTGGTCATGAGGTCCGCAGCGGTGGCGGAAGGTGATCCAGGAGATTGAGGTGGACTATCCGCCATCGGCCGTCCTTCCACTCGATCACGTTGATTCCGCAGTTGTAGAGCTTGCAGGTGAAGGAATCGCTGTCGGATATGACCCGCATGACGGTTTTGATGAAGCCGCCGTGTGTGACGGCGAGGACTGTGGCGTCCTTCCCCTCGGCCGCGTCCGCGAGTTCGAGCAGGGCCTCGGCGGTCTGTTTCCGGAAGGTCCGGTAGCGCTCGGAGAGGGTTCCCGGTGTCCGGGGGACGGCCGGGCCGGCCCACCGGGGCAGCTCGGAGGCGACGTGGAAGGTGGCCTCGGTGAGCGAGGGCTGGGTGGTGACGGGCAGGCACAGTGCCTCGGCGAGGTGACCCGCCGTCTCCTGGGCGCGTTTGAGCGGGCTGGCGCTGAGCAGGCCCACGTCCAGGCGGGTCGTGGCGTCCAGCAGCTCGTGCCCGGCCCACCAGGTCGCGAGGGCCGCGGCCTGCCGGTGGCCCAGGTCGCTCAGCCGGGTGTCCCAGTCCCGGCTCGGTGCCAGCTGCCAGAGCGACTGGCCGTGCCGTACCAGGCAGATCCTCATGCGCGGCTCCTTGGCGTGGGCGGGTGGTCGACGGCGGGGGTCACAGCTGTTCCTGCTGGACGCGGGGCGGCTGGTGCCGGGCGGCCGGGTCGGACGCAGGCGGTGGCTGTGCGGCCATGGCCGGGTCGGATGCCGGCGGTGGCTGTGCGGCCATGGCCGGTTCCGGTGCCGGCTGGGTGCCCTTCGTCGGAAGCTTTCCGGCGCGTACGGCCCGGCCGAGGAAGATGCCGGCGATCTGCGAGGTGACCATCGACAGCAGGACCAGCGCGGTGAAGAAGTCCTCGTTGATGATCCGGGCCTGGAGCGCGGTCGAGGCGAGCACGATGCCGGGGCCGCCACGGGCGTTCATGGCCACGGCCAGGTGGAAGGAGGACCCACGCGGCTCCCCGGCGAGCGTGGCGCCCGCCCAGACGCTGACGAGCTTGATCGCACAGGCGAACACCAGGAACCAGGCGAAGAAGACGAGGTCGAGGTGGCGGGCGAGGTCGAGTTTGACGCCGACGATCGCGAAGTAGACGGGGACGAAGAAGCCCAGCGAGACGGACCGCAGCGTCTGGTGCGAGCGGCCGGCCGGCGTCGCCGCCTCCCCGGCGGACTTCTCGCCGCTCCCCGCCGTGCTCATGCCGGCGACCAGCGCGCCGAAGATGGGGTCGATGCCGAGGCCGATGCAGCCCACGCAGAGCAGGAAGACGAAGGAGATACGGAAGGCCAGCGGGCTCTGGAGGTTCAGGACGTTGAAGGCGCAGGCCGACAGCGCCGAGAACAGGCGCGGCCCCCAGCGCATGCTGACCGCCAGGAAGAGCAGCGGTACGACCGTGAAGTAGACGATGGCCAGGGGCAGCGAGTCGGTGCCGATGACCGACCACAGGCCGTGCGGGTCGGCGGTCTCCGCCTGGGCCACCCCGAGCACGATGGCCAGGATGACGTAGAGCACCACGTCCTCGACCACGGCGACCGCCAGCACGATCCGGGAGAACCGCGTGCCCAGCACGTCCAGGTCGAGCATGATCCGCGAGATGACCGGCACGCTCGTGATCGCGATGGCCATGCCGAAGACGAGGGCCAGGGTGGCCGGTGAACCGCTCGGCCCGGACAGGTCGGCCGGATCCAGCACCTGGGCGACCGCCAGGCCGCAGGCGAACGGCAGGACCAGGCCCGACGCGGCCACGGACCCGATGGTGCGGCGCTCCGAACCGCCGTCACGGGTGCGCAGTTCGCTGCCGGTGAGCCAGACGAGCAGCAGCAGCCCGATCTGGTAGAACGCGCCGAGCACGGCGGCGGTGGGCCCGTCCGGGGGCAGCAGCCAGTGCTGTGCCTCGGGGCTGACGCGGCCGAGCACGGTGGGGCCGAGCAGCAGACCGCCGACGATCTCGCCGATCACCTGGGGCTGGCGGAGCCGCTTGAACACATGGCCGACGCCGTGGGCGCAGGTGGCGAGGACGACGAGGGCCAGCAGCACATGAGCCGTGTCGGACGGGGTGAGTGACATGGATCGAGCCCTTCTTTCGCCCTTCCGGTCCCGAGGGCGGACGTCACCGTGCGGGGCGGTCCGCGCGCGGCTGGTGCCGTACAGAAGCCGAGGTCATGCGCATGACATGCGGTGCCGGAGGTAGAGCAGCAGGAGCAGCGTCTTGGCGTCGGCGGCCGGCCTGCTGAGCACCTCCTCCAGGGCCTCGTCCAGGGGGAGTTCCCGCACCTGGATGTCCTCTCCTTCCTCGGCGACCCCGCCACCGGGAGACACGCGCGCCTCGGGGTCGTACTCGGCGACGAAGAGATGCGTGCGTTCGGAACTGAGCTGGGGGGCGAGATAGGCGACGGACACCTCGCGCAGCTCCCCGATCCGGAACCCGGTCTCCTCCTCCACCTCGCGCCGCACCGCCGTACGCGCGTCGTCCGCGTCCAGCAGACCGCCCGGCACCTCCAGCAGCCGGCCGTCCGCACGCCCGTGCAGAAAGGCCGGCACCCGGAACTGGCTGGTGAGCGCGACCGTGCCACGGGCGGGGCAGTGGAGCAGTACGGCCGCCCGGTCGCCGCGCGCCATGCTGAGCCGGGTGAAGCGCCGGACCCGGCCGTCGGGGTCCGTGTCCTCCAGATGGAAGCGGCGCACATGGAACCAGTCGTCCAGGACCGTCTCCGTGGCGCGCAGCCGCACATCCGAACCGCACGTGGAGTCCCGCGCCGGGGCGTCAGGCCGTATCGGTCCAGTCATGTCCGCCTTCTTGAACGCAGTGTCCCTGTCCGGCCTGTCCGCTGGCGGCACGAGCGGGCCTGCTGAGACTCCGTCACGTGCCGTCGGTGTATTCGAACGCACCCCTCGACGGGCGGACAAGTGCCAGAAGGTTCCTGTCCCAAGGAGGTGGCCGACCGGCTACCTCCGAGGTATCTGCACACCCGGCTACCTGCCCCGATACGGCGTCCCCGGCAAGACTGTGCGCTGTTTGCCATCACCCCCTACGGACTGAGGTCTGCCACTCCATGCACGTCGAGATCGAGCGAAAGTTCCTCGTGGACTCACTGGACGCGGTGAACGGAACCGACCCCGTCCCGGTCCGGCAGGGCTATCTGGCCCGTGGCGACGGGGAGGAGGTGAGGGTCCGCCGGCAGGGCGAGGAGTTCAGCCTGACGGTGAAACGCGGTTCCGGGCTCGCCCGCGCCGAGTTCGAGATCCCGCTGCGGGCCGAGCAGTTCGAGCACCTGTGGCCGGCCACCGAGGGAGCGCGCGTCAGCAAGGCCCGCTACGCCGTGCCGCTGCCCGACGGCCGTACCGCCACTGTGGACGTGTTCGACGGGCACCTGCGCGGACTCGCCACCGTTGAGGTCGAGTTCGCCGACGAGAGCGAGGCGCGCGCCTTCGACCCGCCCCCCTGGTTCGGGACGGAGGTCACCGAGGACGCCCGGTACGCCAACCAGGCGCTCAGCTCCGCCGAGGGGGTGCCCGCATGACCCGCGTCGGCGTCATCGGCCTGGGCAACATGGGGCAGGCCATGGCGGTACGGCTGCTGCGCCGCGGGCACCGGGTCACCGGCTGGAACCGGTCGCAAGCGGCCCTCGGCCGGTTCACCGCCGCCGGCGGGGTGGCCGCGGCCTCGCCGCGCGCGGTGGCGAGCGACAGTGACGTGGTCCTGGTCGCGACCTCCGACGAGCAGGCGCTGCGGGACGTGGCCGAGGGGGACGAGGGAGCCCTGGCCGGGCTGGCCGGCACGGACGCCGTCCTGGTGCAGACGTCGACCGTGGCACCGGAGGCCTACCGGTGGCTGTCCGCCGCCCTGCCGCCCGGAGCCGGGCTGCTGGACGCGCCCGTCATGGGAAGCGTCGACGCCGTCCTCGCCGGGCGGTTGACCGTGTTCGTGGGCGGACCCCCGGAGTCGCTGGAGCGGTGCGGGACCGTCCTGGACGACCTCGGACCGGTGTGCCGGGTCGGGCCCCTCGGAGCGGGGTCGGCCGCCAAGCTCGTGGCCAACGCGGCGCTCTTCGGCGTTCTGGCCCAGCTCGGCGAGACGCTGGCCCTGGCCGACGGCCTCGGCCTGGACCGGGACACGGCGTTCGAGGTGCTGGCGGCCACCCCGCTGGCCGCGCAGGCCGAGCGCCGCCGCCCCTCGCTGGAGAAGGACGACTACCCCACCCGGTTCTCCCTCGGGTTGGCCGCCAAGGACATGGGCCTCATCCGGGAGGCGGCCCGGCGGCACGCCGTGGACCTGCGCCTGGGGGAGGCCACGTGGAGCTGGGTGGAGCGGGCCCTCGCGGCCGGCTACGGCGAGGAGGACTACACGGTGCTGCTCCGCGGCGCCTCCCGGCCCCTCGGCGAGCGGTGACACCGAGGCGCCGGGACGGCGCGGAGCCGGACGCGGGCGCGCTCAGTACATCAACCGCTCCGCCGACGTCCGGTACTGGAACAGCTCCTGCTCGGTGAACCACAGGTCCACCTCGTACTTCGCCTCCGCCACGGTCGCGGAGGCGTGCACGACGTTCGCCATGCCCTTGCCGGCCAGCCGGGCGGCATCGTTGCCGACGTGCGAGAAGTCCCCGCGGACCGTGCCCGGCGCGGCCTGGTCCGGGCAGGAGGCGCCGATGAGCTTGCGGACCACGGCGACCGCGCCCGGGGCCTCCAGGACGAGCGCGATCACGGGGCTCTGCCGCATGAACGCGCTGCTGCGCCGGTAGATGTCCGGGCCCAGCCGCTCCTCCAGGTCGGCGTAGTGACGGCGGACCAGGTCGGCGTCCATCCACCGCATCTTCATGCCGACGATCTTCAGTCCGGCGTCCTCGAAGCGGCTGAGCACTCTTCCGGACAGCCCGCGCAGGAGGGCATCCGGTTTGATCAGGACGAGGGTCCTTTCGGCCATGTCCACTGTGCCGCCTGTTTCGCTTGTGACATCGCTCTGGCGCTGAATGGTCATGTCTGTCCTTTTCGCGGCGCTGGAACGGTGATGAGGTGCTGCGGACGCTCTAATCTCCCGAGGTGAATTTTGGCCGAATCTCTTGCATCGGAGAGCGGGAAACAAGACAGTCTTCGTGATCATGGCCCAAACATGGTGCGAACAAGTGTTGTGCCGTGTTTCCCTTGTTGGCGTCGCTGCGATCGGGCACGAAGCGTATCGGCCGGAAGGCGGAGCGGGGGCGGACTATGCAGAAGCCGATGTTTCTTCGCGTCCTGTGGGTGGTCAGCGACGAGGTTTCCCTCTACGGCCTGACGGCCCTTCTGGATCTCGTGGGCAGCGTATCCCAATATGAGGTGTGCCTGGATGTGGCGGCTGCCGAAAAACAGCTGAAGGAGCATTCCTTCGACGTTTGTGTACTTCCTGTGGAACGGTATACCGCGCAGGTTGGAGAGGTGACCGACCGCTGTGGGGCGCTTCTCGTGCTGACGCTGCCGACCGGAAAGAATCCGGAGGATTTCGGGCAGGTGAGCCATCGGATCGCGCACTGGCTGCCGCAGCATCGCATCACTCTGAGTATGTTGCAGAAGGTTTTTCTCGGATTCACCGAGGGTATGCATCGCGCATCGGATCCGGCCGCCGCCGGCGACCGCTCGCTGCGCATCCTGCACCGCGTGACCGAGCGGGAGCGGGAAGTCCTCCGGCTGCTCGCCCGTGCCCAGAGCAACCAGCAGATAGCCAGGTGCCTCGGGATATCCATTCACGGCGTCAAACGGCATGTGTCGAATCTGCTGCTGAAATTCGACTGCTCCAACCGCACCGAACTCGCCCTCGCCGCCGCGCAGTTGCAGATCGACGTCGCCCAACGCCCGGCACCGGTCGCCCGCACCGGAGCGACGGACCCCTGATCGGACGACGGTTTCAGGTCACCGGGACGCTGCCCGCACTGTTCGCTCGACAGTGCCGCCCGCGCCGGCGCCGGTCACTCCTCGAACAGGGTCTCCTGTTCGCCCTCCCTCTGCTGCCGCAGGCGGCGGTTTCGGGCTCCTACCATCACCGCCGTTGCCGCTGCTGTCACACCGAGGGCGGCGGGGACCATCCAGCCGCGGTCGAAGACGTGGCCGAGGGCGTGGTCGAGGGAGAGGCGGCCCGGACCGGTGACGGCGAGGCCGGCCGCGGCCAGGCCGAGCGTCGCCGCGTACTCGTAGCCGCCCTCCTGCGCGAAGAAGCCGTGGGGCATGTGCACCGCCGCCGCCCCCGCCATCCCGCCGGCCGCCGCCGCGCCCGCCGCCGGCGTCGCGAGGCCCAACGCCAGCAGTGTGCCGCCGCCCGCCTCCGCCAGGCCCGCGGCCGTCGCGCTCACCTTGCCGGGCGCGTAGCCGATGGACTCCATGTACTGGCCGGTGCCCTCCAGCCCGTGCCCGCCGAACCAGCCGAACAGCTTCTGCGCGCCGTGCGCCGCCAGCACCCCACCGGTGCTCAGCCGAAGCAGCAGCAGGCCCAGATCACGTCGGTCGTAACAGGTCACGGTGACTCCCCAGCAGACAGGCGGACACGTCCCCTCCCGCGTTCCCACCCTCGCACCGCCGACGCCGCCCGGCCCGTCCTCGTCGCCGTTCGGGTGGCGGGACCGCCGACGCGGTGTGAGCCTGACGCCATGACGATTCAGCCAGCCAAGCTCAGCGACCCGGCCGTCCGGGCCTTCGTCCACGCCGTCAACTCCCACGACCGGGAGGGTTTCATGGCCCTGCTCACGCCCGGGGCGACCATGGCCGACGACGGCTCGGACCGGGACCTCGCCGACTGGATCGACCGGGAGATCTTCACCTCCCGCGGCCACATGGAGGTCGACAACGAGTCCGACGGCGGCCGGACCCTGCTCGCCCGCTACCGCAACGACACCTGGGGCGAGATGCGCACCCGGTGGAGCTTCACCGTCGACGACGACGGGCGGATCTCGCGGTTCGAGACCGGGCAGGCCTAAGCAGGACTCCAGGGGGGCTTGTGTTCGCGTGCGCTCCAACTCCTAGCGTTCCACCCATGACGACACGGACGCTGGGTCGCAGCGGCATCCAGGTGAGCGCGCTCGGATTCGGGTGCTGGGCCATCGGGGGTGAGCACCAGACCGCCGACGGGCAGCCCGTCGGCTGGGGGAAGGTGGACGACGACGAGTCCGTACGGGCCGTCCGCCGGGCGCTGGACCTCGGCGTCACCTTCTTCGACACCGCCGACTCCTACGGCACCGGGCACAGCGAGGAGATCCTCGGCCGGGCCCTCGGCAAGCGGCGGGACGACGTCGTCCTCGCCACCAAGTGGGGCAACGTCTTCGACGCGGACACCCGCACTCTCACCGGCACCGACGCCACCCCGGAGTACGCCCGCCGGGCCCTCACCGCCTCCCTGTGCCGCCTCGGCACCGACCGCGTCGACCTGTACCAGCTCCACATCTCCGACGCCGACCCGGCACGGGCCGCCGAACTCCGGGACGCCTGCGAGCAGTTCGTCACCGAAGGGCTCGTCCGTGCCTACGGCTGGAGCACCGACGACCCCGCGCGGGCCGCCGTCTTCGCCGAGGGCCCGCACTGCGCGGCCGTCCAGCACACCCTCAACGTCCTCCAGGACGCACCCGAACTCGTCGCCCTGTGCGAGCGGCTGGACCTGGCGAGCATCAACCGCAGCCCGCTCGCCATGGGACTGCTCGCCGGGCGGCGCGCCGGGACGCTGGAGGCCGGGGACATCCGGAGCCGGCCGCCCGCCTGGCTCCCGGGGTACGCGGACGACGGCTCCGGCGCCGATCCCGAGTGGCTGGCCCGGATCGACGCGGTCCGTGACATCCTCACCAGCGACGGCCGCAGCCTCGCCCAGGGCGCCCTCGCCTGGCTGTGGGCCCGCAGCCCGCGCACCGTGCCCATCCCCGGCTTCCGGACCGTCGCCCAGGCCGAGGAGAACGCCGGAGCGCTCGCGAAGGGACCGCTCAGCCCCGGGCAGCTGGCCGAGATCGACGGCCTGCTCGGCCGGTGAGCGGCGCCAAGCGCCGTAGGAGCGAGGTGGATGCGGCCGGTGCCGCGCCGCCGCCGGTCCGGTCGGGGTGAGCCGCCCGGCCTCGATGGTGGCCAGGTGCGGGGCGCGGTGGGCGACGGAGGGGTCGTGGGTGCCCTCGTCGGGGTCCCCGGTGGGTTCGCCGGCGAGCAGCACCATGACGCGGCGCATTCCGTGTCGTCTGAGTCTTCCGGTCGTGAAGTCCCTGCTCGACGCGGTGTACGGTCCCCGGGTGCGTGAATGTTCCCGGCTCAGCCGGCGTGCCGTTCTCGGGCTGACGGCCGCCGCCCTTCCCCTGTCCACGGCCACCCCCGCCGCCGCGACGACCGTCATCGGCGGCGAGCGGCTGTCCCGCACCGGCGTCCAGGTGCGCGGCGCCACCGGACTGCCCAAGAAGCTCACCGCCCGCTCCTGGCTGGTCGCCGACTGCGAGAGCGGGGAGGTGCTCGCCGCGTTCGACGCGCATCGGCGGCTCGCGCCCGCGTCCACGCTGAAGATGCTGTTCGCGGACACCGTGCTGAAGAAGTTCGACCGCACCGAGCGGTACAAGGTCACCGACGCCGACCTCGCCGACGTCCCGGCCGGCTCCAGCCTCGTCGGCATCAAGCCCGGCATCACCTACACCGTCGAGCAGCTGTGGCAGGGCGTGTTCCTGCGCTCCGGCAACGACGCCGTGCACGTGCTGTCCCACATGAACGGCGGCATCGCCAAGACGGTCGCCGAGATGCAGGCCAAGGCGGCGGACCTCCAGGCCCTGGACACCCATGTGGTCAGCCCCGACGGCTTCGACCACAAGGGGCAGCTCTCCTCGGCGTACGACCTGACGCTGTTCGCCCGCCACGGCCTGAAGGACGCCGACTTCCGGGGCTACTGCGGCACGCGGACCGCCGACTTCCCGGCGGGCGGGAAGAAGACCTTCCAGATCCAGAACACCGACCGTCTGCTGACGGGGGCGTGGGGTCTGAAGACGTACGACGGCCTGATCGGTGTCAAGAACGGCTACACCAGCCATGCCGGCAACACCTTCACCGGCGCGGCCACCCGGGGCGGGCGCACCCTGCTGGTCACCGTGATGCACCCCGACGAGGGCGGCAACGCCGTCTACGAACACACCGCCGCGCTGCTCGACTGGGGCTTCACCCACGGGCGTTCGGCCCAGCCGGTGGGCACGCTGGTGGAACCGCTCAGCGCGGGCGGGGCGAGCGCGACCCCGGCGCCCGCGCGGAAGACGGTGCAGGCGGCGGCCGGCGCACCCGGCTCGGTGTCCGGCGGCGGCTCGGCGTGGCGGATCGCGGAGGGCGCCGCCGGTGCGCTCGCGCTGCTGGGAGCGGGAGCCTGGACCCTGCGCAGACGCCGGGCGCGGATGGCGGAGACACGGGCGGGCGGCGAAGCGGAGGCGGGGGCGAACACCGGCGCCGAGCGGGATGGGCGGCCGTAGCGCAGGCCGTCGTGCCGCGGGCCTCGTACCGCGCGCCCGGCCGCTGAGCCGGCCGTAGGGCGGTATGTGGCGGCGGCCGTTCCAGCGACCGGTATGTACCCCGCGGTCGGCCGCGAGGCCCACCCCCGACTCCGGTCCGGTGGAACGGCCGCCGCATCCCCCCTCGCAGTGGCCGCGGAATCTCTGTGCTCCAACTGTGAAGCTCTAGTGGAGAAAAGTTGAGCACACGTCACCGATCGGCCGCAATAGCGCGGATGTTCCAATTCCGTTTGTTCGGGGCGGAAAAGCGCGGCTCAGCCCCGCCCGATGTACGGCATCGCCGTCGCCAGCACCGTCGCGAACTGCACGTTCGCCTCCAGCGGCAGTTCCGCCATGTGCCGTACCGTGCGCGCCACATCGGCCACGTCCATCACCGGTTCCGGGGTCACCTGCCCGTTCGCCTGGAGCGCGCCCGTCCGCATCCGGGCCGTCATGTCCGTCGCCGCGTTGCCGATGTCGATCTGCCCGACCGCGATGCCGTACGGCCGCCCGTCCAGGGACAGCGACTTGGTCAGGCCGGTCAGCGCGTGCTTGGTCGCGGTGTAGGCGACCGAGTGCGGGCGGGGTGTGTGGGCCGAGATGGAGCCGTTGTTGATGATCCGGCCGCCCCGCGGGTCATGCTCCTTCATCCGCCGGTAGGCCGCCTGGGCGCACAGGAACGCGCCGTTGAGGTTCGTGTCCACCACGTGCCGCCAGGCGTCGTACGGCAGTTCCTCGACCGGGACCCCGCCGGGCCCGAAGGTCCCCGCGTTGTTGAACAGCAGGTCCACCCGGCCGAACCGCTCCACTGTCGCCGCGAACAGCGCCTCGACGTCCTCGGGCCGGGACACGTCGGTGGGTGCGGCGAGCGAGGCCGCCCCCGGAACCAGCGCCGCCGTCTCCGTCAGCGGCTCCGCGCGCCGGCCGGCCAGCGCCACCGACCAGCCGGCCCGCAGCAGCTCCACGGCGACGGCCCGCCCGATGCCGGAGCCGGCCCCGGTCACCACCGCGATCTTCGATTGCCTGTCAGTCATGGTTCCGCAGCGTAGGCGGGAAGTCCGCCATGCGGAATCCGATGTCCGCCATACGGTTACCCGGCGAGGACGGCCACCTCGTCAGCCGCCGTCTCCTCCCCGGGGTAGCGCACCCCGATCCGCTCCCGCACCGCGTCCAGCGTCCGCATCACCGCGAGCGTGCCCTCCAGCGGCACCAGCGGCGACTCCTTCTCACCCGCCCGCAGCGCCCGCATGACCTCCGCCGCCTCGTGCCGCAGGCTGGTGCGCGGACCGTCGGCCGGGTCGGCGGCGAACTCCTCGGGGTCACGGCCGTCCCGGTGCAGTACGAACCGGTCGGGATGGAAGAAACCGGACGGGATGTCGATCCGGCCGCGCGAACCGGTGACCGACGCGGTGACCGCCGTACCGCCGACGATCGAGCAGTGCACCGACGCCAGCGCACCGCTCTCCCAGGACAGCACCGCACCCGTCTGGAGGTCGACGCCCTCGGGCGACAGCACCGCGCTCGCGGCGATCCCGTCCGGTTCGCCCAACAGCAGCTGCGCGAACGACACCGGGTACACGCCGAGGTCCAGCAGCGCGCCGCCGCCCAGTTCCCGGTCCCGCAGCCGGTGCGCGGCCGGGAAGGGACCGGCCAGCCCGAAGTCGGCGTGCACGGTCCGCACCTCGCCGATCGCCCCGTCCTCCACCAGCGCCCTCAGCCGCCGGACCAGCGGGTTGCAGTACATCCACATCGCCTCCATCAGGAAGCGGTCGTGCTCCCGCGCCAGCGTGACGAGTTCCTCCGCCTCGCGCAGGTTCAGCGTGAACGGCTTCTCGCACAGCACGTTCCGGCCCGCCTCCAGGCACAGCCCGGCCGCCGCCCGGTGCGCCGCGTGCGGAGTGGCGACGTACACGACGTCGACGTCCGGATCGGCCGCCAAGGACTCCCAGTCGCCGTACGCCCGCTCCACCCCGAACCGCTCGGCGAACGCCTCCGCCGACTCCCGCCGGCGCGAGGCCACCGCCACGATCTGCGCTCCCGGAAGATCGACCAGATCCGCCGCAAACGCCGCCGCGATCCCGCCCGTCGCCAGGATTCCCCACCGCACGCTCTGTCCCGCCATCCCGCCCTCGCTCATCCGTGCCTCGGCAGTGTGTACGAGCTGAGAGCATAGGTGCCGGTCGTGTCAGCGACACCGATGTCACAGAAGCAGGGAGGGGCACATGCCGGACCACGCGGCGGCACCGACACCGGAACAGGACCACCGGTCCACCTCCACCTCCGTCTCCACCCCCGCCTCCGCACCGTCACCGGCCACCGCACCGCGCCGTACCGGCTCCCTCGTCACCTTCCTCCTCGGCGGCCTCACCGCGACCACCCCGCTCGCGATGGACATGTACCTGCCGTCGCTGCCGGAGGTCACCCGCTCCCTGCACGCCCCCGCCGTCACCGTCCAGCTCACTCTCACCGCCTGCATGGCCGGACTCGCGCTCGGCCAGCTGGTCGTCGGCCCCCTCAGCGACCGCTGGGGCCGCCGCCGCCCACTGCTCGCCGGACTCGCCGTCTACCTGGCCGCCACCGCCCTGTGCGCCCTCGCGCCCACCGTCGAGACGCTGATCGCCTTCCGGCTGGTGCAGGGCCTCGCCGGCGCGGCCGGGGTCGTCATCGCCCGGGCCGTCGTCCGCGACCTGTACGACGGCGTCGCCATGGCCCGCTTCTTCTCCACCCTCATGCTGATCTCCGGGGCCGCCCCCATCGTGGCGCCGCTCGTCGGCGGGCAGATCCTCCGGGTGACGGACTGGCGGGGCGTCTTCGTGGTGCTCACGGTGGTCGGCGCCGCGCTCACCGCCCTGGTCTGCGTGCGGCTGCCGGAGACCCTGCCACCGGGGGAACGGCACAGCGGCGGAACCGGCCAGGCCCTGCGGGCGATGCGCGGCCTCCTCGCCGACCTGCCCTTCACCGGCTACATGCTCGCCGGCGGCTTCGCCTTCGCCGCGCTGTTCGCCTACGTGAGCGCGTCCCCCTTCGTCGTCCAGGAGATCTACGGCGCCTCCCCGCAGACCTTCAGCCTGCTGTTCGGCCTCAACTCCGTCGGCCTGGTGGCCGCCGGCCAGTTCAACGGCAAGGTGCTGGTCGGCCGGGTCAGCCTGGACAAGGTGCTCGCCGGCGGCCTGACGGTCATCGTGCTCGCCGCGACCGCCCTGCTGCTGATGGCGACGGGCGTCTTCGGCGACACCGGCCTCGTCCCCGTCGCCGCCGCCCTCTTCGTCCTGATGTCCGCGATGGGCGTCACCCTGCCCAACGCCCAGACCCTCGCCCTGCTGCGCACCCGGCACGCCGCCGGCTCCGCCTCCGCGCTGCTCGGCACCTCCTCCTTCCTCGTCGGCGCGATCGCCTCCCCCCTCGTCGGCGTCGCCGGGGAGCACACCGCCGTCCCGATGGCCGTCGTCCAGCTGGCCGGAGCACTGGTCGCCGTGGCCTGCTTCGTGGGACTGTGCCGTCCCTGGACGACACGGGGCACCACCCGTGCGGGGTCGGAGGGAGACGAGAGCTGAGCGCACCGCGACTGCGCGCCGGCACACCGGAACGGGCCGGGCTCGACCCCGTCGAACTCGGGCACCTGGTCGAGGAGGCGCACGCCCTCACCGCCGGCGAGCGCCCCTGGGCGTCCGGCGCCGTCGTGCTGGCCGGCCGCGGACCCGTGATCGCCGTGGCCGAGGCCGCGGGCTGGGCCGTGCGCTACGCCTCCTACGACCCCGAGACCGGCACCGGGGTGGAACTGCCGCCGGCCGCGCGGGTCCCGGCCACCGTCGACACGCCCTTCGACCTGGCGTCCCTCACCAAGCTGTTCACGTCCGTCGCCGCCGTGCAGCAGATCGAACGCGGCACCCTCGGCATGGACGCCCGTGTCGGCGACCACCTGCCCGACTTCCACGCCGCCGCCGCGCACGACATCACGGTACGGCAGCTGCTCACCCACACCTCCGGGCTGCGCCCCGAGCTGCCCCTGTACGACTGCCCCGACCACGCCACCCGCCTCGACCTGCTGCGCGCCGAGGCCCCGTCCGGCGAGCCGGGCCAGTACGTGTACTCGGACCTGAACATGATCCTGCTCCAGTTCGTCCTGGAGCGCGTCACCGGGCGCACCCTCGACGTCCTCGTGCGGGACTGCATCACCCGGCCGCTCGGCATGACCGCCACCGCGTTCGGGCCCTGCCCCGGTGCCGCCGCCACCGAGGACCAGCGGCGGCCGTGGGCCAAGGCCGACCGGGGGATGCTGCGGGGCGTGGTCCACGACGAGAACGCCTGGGCGCTCGGCGGGGTCGCCGGCCACGCGGGCCTCTTCTCCACCGCCTCCGACCTGGCCGTCTTCTGCCGCGCCCTCCTCGCGGGCGGCTCCTACGGCCCCGCGCGCGTCCTCGGCCCCGACTTCGTGGAGCTGCTGTTCACCCCGCCCGGCCTGGGCTTCCACCTGGACCAGTCCTGGTTCATGGGCGAACTGGCGGGTCGCGGCGCGGCGGGCCACACGGGCTTCACCGGCACGTCCCTGATCCTCGACCGAGCGACGGACACGTTCCTGGTCCTCCTGGCCAACACGGTCCACCCGAAACGCCGCACACCGGACAGCGGCCCACGGGCGAGGCTGGCGACACACTTGGCAAGAGCGGTGATCTGAAGGCCGACCGAGCCGGAACCTGCGGCGGCGCCTTTCCAGCCGACCGAGCCGGATCCCGTGGCGGTGCCTTCGAGCCGACCGAGTCGGAACCTGTGGCGGTGCCTTTCCTGCCGACCGAGTCGGGTGGTGGGTGGGCATAGGTCCCGGGGGTCTGGGGGCGGAGCCCCCAGCGGGTCGGGGGGGGGGGGGGGGGGACGGGGGGGGGGGGGGGGAGGGACCCACCCCACGGCCGGGGCTACCCTACCCCCACGCGCAACAACCCCCCCCCCCAACACCGGCCTCACCTGTCTCCCCTCTGTC
>NZ_JBVHWM010000107.1:0-22261 GCF_055564375.1 Streptomyces sp. NPDC029138 | reverse complement strand
GCTTTCTTGGGGGGGTTCTTGTTGGGTGGCCCCCTCCGTCCAAAGGAATTTTCCTCCACCGGCCCCGGGAGGGGCGTAAACCAGTCAGCTCGGGCAAGGGCTGGTTCACATGAGTGAACACCGGATCCGCCGAAGGGGGCGTCCGGTGGGCTCAGTGGATGATTCCGGTGCGCAGGGCCACGGCCACCATGCCGGCCCGGTCGCCCGTGCCCAGCTTGCGGGCGATACGGGCGAGGTGGCTCTTCACGGTCAGGGCGGACAGGCCCATGGAGACGCCGATCGCCTTGTTCGACTGGCCCTCCGCGACCAGCCGCAGCACCTCGACCTCACGTCCCGACAGCTCCCGGTAACCGCCCGGGTGGCTCGGGGCACCCGGGGGGCGGCGGTGCATACGGGCGGCGCCGAGGGGAGCGGCGCCGGGCCGGGCGGGGAGCCCGATGTTGGTGCGGGTGCCGGTGACGACGTAGCCCTTGACCCCGCCGGCCAGCGCGTTGCGGACCGCGCCGATGTCGTCGGCGGCGGACAGGGCGAGTCCGTTGGGCCAGCCCGCGGCACGGGTCTCGGACAGCAGGGTGAGGCCGGAGCCGTCGGGGAGGTGGACGTCGGCGACGCAGATGTCGCGCGGGTTGCCGATGCGGGGACGAGCCTCCGCGATGGACGAGGCTTCGATGACATCGCGTACGCCGAGCGCCCACAGATGGCGGGTGACGGTGGAGCGGACGCGCGGGTCGGCCACGACCACCATGGCGGTCGGCTTGTTCGGGCGGTAGGCGACCAGGCTTGCGGGTTGCTCAAGGAGAACGGACACCAGGCCTCCTGGGTGGGGGACGGGGCCGGCTTGTGGGGATGAAGCCGGGACGAACCGTGCTTTCAAGGTCACAGTCGTCTTCGGCAGCAAACTCGTCCGCCTTTAGAGAATGATCACGATCTAGTGAGTAACAATCTGTGCAATTCGGACACGCGATCGATCATCCGAAGATCGAGTCGGTTCGAGCGGGTGCGATTCGAGTACGGAAAATGGCCGTATCGACAAAGAGACGGTCAACGAGGAGTCTCGGAGGGGTCTACCGGCGACCGGTCACCGGGACTGCGGACCCCGGCGCTGCGGCAGGGTCACCACCGACGCGTCGCCCGGCCCGGCCGGCGGCAGGCCCGCGACCTGCGCCAGCAGATCGCACCAGGACGCCAGGTGGGCGGCCGTGTCCGGCACTCCGCCCAGGCCCTCGCGGGGCGTCCAGGACGCCCGGATCTCGATCTGCGAGGCGGCCGGCCGCTCGGCCAGCCCGCCGAAGTAGTGCGAGCTGGCACGCGTGATCGTGCCGCTCGGCTCGCCGTAGCCCAGCCCGCGCGCCGCCAGCGCCCCGGTCAGCCACGACCAGCACACCTCCGGCAGCAGCGGATCGGCCGCCATCTCCGGCTCCAGCTCCGCGCGCACCAGCGTCACCAGCCGGAACGTGCCCCGCCAGGCGTCGTGCCCGGCCGGGTCGTGCAGCAGCACCAGCCGCCCGTCGGCCAGCTCCTGCTCGCCGTCGACCACCACCGCCTCCAGCGCGTACGCGTAGGGGGCGAGCCGCTGCGGGGCGGGCGTCGGCTCCACCTCGACCTGCGGCCGCAGCCGGCTGCCGCGCAGGGCCTCGACCGCGGTGCGGAAAGCCGGCGGACCCGAAGCACCGGGGTGCCCGTCCGCCTCCTCGGTGTCCTTCACGTCGTCCGTTCCGTCAGCGCTGTCCGACATTCGTCCGTGAGCCGCAGCCATGCGGGGAAGAGTAAGGGGAACCGGGGCGTCGTGCAGGGCAAGACACCCCCTGCGGCCGACGCGGCTGCGCCCGGCCGGCGGGACACCGGCCAGGTCCGTGTCCGACGGCATGCGAAACTTGCCTCGTGACCGCCAATGACACCCCGCAGCCGACAGCGACGTACGACAGCGCCTTCCTCAAGGCGTGCAGGCGCGAACCCGTGCCGCACACCCCGGTGTGGTTCATGCGCCAGGCCGGCCGCTCCCTGCCGGAGTACCGCAAGGTGCGCGAGGGCATCCCCATGCTGGAGTCCTGCATGCGGCCCGAGCTGGTCACCGAGATCACCCTCCAGCCGGTGCGCCGGCACGACGTGGACGCGGCGATCTTCTACAGCGACATCGTCGTCCCGCTGAAGGCCATCGGCCTGGGCCTCGACATCAAGCCCGGCGTCGGCCCGGTCGTCGAGCAGCCGATCCGCACCCGCGCCGACCTGGCCCGGCTGCGCGACCTCACCCCCGAGGACGTCCCCTACGTCACCGAGGCCGTCGGCCTGCTCACCCGCGAGCTGGGCGCCACCCCGCTGATCGGATTCGCGGGCGCGCCTTTCACCCTCGCGAGCTACCTGGTCGAGGGCGGTCCCTCGCGCACGTACGAGAACGCCAAGGCGATGATGTACGGCGCCCCCGAGCTGTGGGCCGACCTGCTGGACCGGCTCGCCGACATCACGGCCGCCTTCCTGAAGGTGCAGATCGAGGCCGGCGCGAGCGCCGTCCAGCTCTTCGACTCCTGGGCCGGCGCCCTTGCCCCGGCCGACTACCGGAAGTCGGTCATGCCGGCCTCCGCGAAGGTCTTCGACGCGGTCGCCGGGTACGGCGTGCCGCGCATCCACTTCGGCGTCGGCACCGGTGAGCTGCTGAAGCTCATGGGCGAGGCCGGCGCGGACGTCGTCGGCGTCGACTGGCGCGTCCCGCTGGACGAGGCCGCCCGCCGCGTCGGCCCCGGCAAGGCGCTCCAGGGCAACCTGGACCCGACCGTGCTGTTCACCGACAAGGACACCGTCGCCGCCAAGGCCCGCGAGGTGCTCGACGCCGCCGCCGGCCTGGAGGGGCACGTCTTCAACCTCGGCCACGGCGTCATGCCGAGCACCGACCCGGACGCGCTGACCCGGCTCGTGGAGTACGTCCACACCGCGACCGCGCACTGAGTCGTCCGCCGGCTCACCAGGAGTAGTGGGGCCGCGCCCGCCTGCCGAACAGCAGGCCGGGCGGCTCCGGCGGGGGCGGCGTGCCGGGCTTGAGCGGCCAGGCCAGCAGCATGCCCGCCACGAAGCCGACCACGTGCGCCGCGTACGCCACCGTGCCGGCGCCGGACACCCCGTGCCCGGACGAGTACACCGCCTGGAGCCCGAACCAGAAGCCCAGCACCAGCCAGGCGGGCAGCCTGAGCGGCAGGAAGACCAGGAACGGCACCAGAACCCACACCCTGGCCCTCGGATACAGGACCAGATAGGCGCCGAGGACCCCGGCGATCGCGCCGGACGCGCCGATCAGGGGGTCCGAGGAGGTGTCGTTGAGGAGCGCGAAGCCGTAGCCGGCCGCGTAGCCGCAGACGACGTAGAAGAGGAAGTAGCGGATGTGGCCCATCCGGTCCTCGACGTTGTTGCCGAAGATCAGCAGGAAGAGCATGTTGCCCAGCAGGTGCAGCCAGCCGCCGTGCAGGAACATCGCCGTGAAGACCGACAGCGGCGGGGACTTGTCGTAACCGGGCGGCCCGACGACGCAGCCCGGGCCGCCGGGGCCCACACCGACGTCCCCGGTGGGGACGATCCGGGGTATCTGATGGTGGATCAACTCCCGGGGGACCGCCGCGTAATGGTCCATGAAGGCCTGGAGGTGGCACAGCTGCGCCAGCTCGCTGCTGCCGGCCACGGAACCGGCTATGCCGGGGGTGGTGACGAACACCAGCACATTGGCGGCGATGAGGGCGTACGTCACCCAGGGGGTGCGGCGCACCGGGTTCACGTCATGGACGGGGATGACCACACAGGAGTAGTGCCCGCGATCGGGCGTACGAATCGGTGAACACCACCGGGTGCGTGTGCGTATCTCTTCTCAACCGACGTGAGGAACAGGCGATGACGAACGCTCCGCAGGTTTCGGCGATGCATGCTCTGCCCGACGGTGAGGCGGAGATCTCTCTGGTCGTACGGCTCCCCTGGGAGGACGTCGCGCGGCTCGGCCAGGAGGCGGGCCGGCTGGCCTCGCAGATGCAGCGGCCCGTGACGCTGGACGAGGCGGTGAGTTACCGGCTGCGGTCCACTCGGCCGCCGGCGTCCCACGCGAAGCCCTCCGGGGAGCAGCCGGCGGCGGTCTCGGCTCTGCCTCGGATCAGCGGGACGGCTTAGGCGGCCCGTACCTTCGAGACGGCCTTTCTCGCCGCCACCAGGACCGGGTCCCACACCGGTGAGAACGGCGGGGCGTAGCCCAGGTCCAGGGCCGTCATCTGTTCCACCGTCATCTGCGCGGTCAGCGCCACCGCCGCGATGTCGACCCGCTTCGCCGCCCCCTCCCTGCCGACGATCTGCACGCCCAGCAACCGGCCCGTGCGGGACTCGGCGAGCATCTTGACCGTCATGGGGGCGGCACCGGGGTAGTAGCCGGCGCGGCTGGTCGACTCGATGGTGACCGTCTCGAAGCGGAGGCCCACCCGGCGGGCGTCCTTCTCGCGCAGGCCGGTGCGGGCGATCTCCAGGTCGCAGACCTTGCTGACCGCCGTACCGACGACGCCGGGGAAGGTGGCGTAGCCGCCGCCGACGTTGGTGCCGATGACCTGGCCGTGCTTGTTGGCGTGGGTGCCGAGCGGGACGTACTGCTCCTGTCCGGAGACCAGGTTCAGCACCTCCACGCAGTCGCCGCCCGCCCAGATGTTCTCGTGCCCGCGCACCCGCATCGCGAGGTCGGTGAGCAGGCCGCCGTGGGCGCCGAGCGGGAGGCCGGCCGTCCGGGCGAGAGTGGTCTCCGGGCGGACGCCGATGCCCAGGATCACGAGGTCCGCCGGGTACTCGGCGTGCTCCGTGGCCACCGCGCGCACCCGGCCGTCGTCCCCGGTGAGGATCTTGGTGACCTCGGCGTCGTTCACCATGGTGATGCCGAGGCCGCCCATGGCCTGGTGCACCATCCGGCCCATGTCGGGGTCGAGCGTCGACATGGGCTCCTTGCCGCGGTTGACGACCGTCACCTCGAAGCCCCGGTTGATCAGCGCCTCGGCCATCTCGACGCCGATGTAGCCCGCCCCGACGACGACGGCCCTGCGGCCACGCGTGCGTGCCAGCGTGTCCAGCAGGGCCTGCCCGTCGTCCAGGGTCTGCACGCCGTGCACGCCAGGGGCGTCCACGCCCGGCAGGTCCGGGCGGACCGGGCGGGCGCCGGTGGCGATGACGAGCCGGTCGTACGGCGTCCAGGACTCGGTGCCGGAATCGACGTCACGCGCGCGTACCCGCTGTCCCGGCACGTCGATCTCCGTGACCTCCGTGCGCAGCCGCAGATCGATCCCGCGCGCCCGGTGCTCCTCGGGCGTCCGGGCGATGAGCTGCTCCCGCTCGGGGACCTCGCCGCCCACCCAGTACGGGATGCCGCACGCCGAGAAGGAGGTGAAGTGGCCGCGCTCGAAGGCCATGATCTCCAGCTCCCCGGGGCCCTTCAGCCGCCGCGCCTGCGAGGCCGCGGACATGCCCGCGGCGTCGCCGCCGATCACGACCAGCCGTTCCCTGCCGCCGCTGCCCCGTCCACCGCTCATGCTCATGGTCATGGGAACACGCTATGGGGCGCGGTTCTTTCCGTCCCGGCGGACCTCCTCGGCTCAGTCCCGGTCTTCCGCCTCGGCCGTCCCGGCGGAGTCCGGTGCCGGGCGGGCGGACGGCAGCGGGCCGAGCGCGGTCATCGCGGGCGCCCGCTCCGCGCGGCGCGGCAGCCGGGGCCGTACGACCCGCAGCCACAGCAGCGCCAGGACCGCGGCGAGGGCCACGAACGGCAGGACCGCACCGAGCGCCAGCGCGATCCAGCGCAGCACGTCGACGAACACGTGCCAGCCGCCCGCCAGCGCGTCCGTGAAGCCCGGCGAGTCGTCCGCCTGCCGCACCGGGGTCTCCGACAGCGACAGCGTGATGGTGGCCAGGCTCGTCCGGTCCTTCAGGGACGCCTGCCGGGCCAGCAGCGCCTCCAGGTCGGCCTGACGGCTGCTCAGCTCGCCCTCCAGGGCGACGACGTCGCTCAGCTTGGTGGCCTTGTCCATCAGCGCGCGGATCCGGGCCACGCTGGCCCGCTGCGACTTCACCCGGCTGTCCACGTCCACGACCTGGTCGGTGACGTCGACCGCCTTGGCCGTGCGGTCGACGACCCGGCCCGTGCCCTGGAGGCCGGCGAGGACCTCGTCGTACTTCTCGGTGGGCACGCGCAGCACGACCCGGGTGTGCTCGTGCCCGTCGGTGTCCCGGCTCGTCGTCTCGTTGCCGACGTAACCGCCCGCGCCCTCGGCGGTCGTCCGGGCCGCGTCCAGGGCCCTGGGCACGTCCTTGACCTCGACGGTGAGGGACGCGGTGCGGATGATCGCGTTCGTGGTGAGCGTCGGCGTCCCGCGCGCGGCCGTGCCGTCGCCCGCCTTGCCGTTCTCCGCCGTGCCGCCGGGGGCGCCGGCCGCGTCGGCCTTGCTGTCCGAGGCGGCCTTCGAGGAGCCGCCCATGTCGTCGGCGCCGCCGCACCCGGCGAGCGCGAGAGAAGCGGCGAGCAGGACACCGGCCAGGGCCCGGCGGCGACGTGCGGTGTGTGGTGTGCGCATGGGCGGTACCCCCCGAGGGCTGTGTGCTGTGACGGTCCTTCGACGGCGGGGCCGGCGGGAACGTTTGGCGGCGCCGGTTCCGATGCGGTCACGGTCCGGACTCGTCCCGGACACCGCCTCCCGGCGGGAGTGTCAGTGGGGTCTGAGAGAGTGGAGGACATGAGCGCAACGGGTAGGAGCGCGCCGGGTGGGAGCCCGGGGCACGTCGTCGTCATCGGGGCCGGCATCGCCGGGCTGGCCGCCGCGCACCGGCTGCTGGGGCGCGGAGCGCGGGTGACCGTGCTGGAGGCCGGCGACCGGGTCGGCGGCAAGCTGCTGCCCGGTGAGATCGCCGGCGTGCGGGTCGACCTGGGCGCCGAGTCCATGCTCGCCCGTCGCCCCGAGGCGGTGGCCCTCGCCCGCGAGGCCGGACTGGGCGAGCTGCTCCAGCCGCCCGCCACCGCGACCGCCTCGATCTGGACCCGGGGCGCCCTGCGGCCCATGCCCAAGGGCCATGTGATGGGCGTGCCCGGCACCGCCGCCGCCCTCTCCGGCGTCCTCTCGGACGAGGGCCTGGCCCGCATCGCACGCGACGCCGACCTGCCCCGCACCGAGATCGGCGACGACGTGGCCGTGGGGGAGTACGTGGCGGCCCGGCTCGGCCGCGAGGTCGTCGACCGGCTCGTCGAACCCCTGCTCGGCGGGGTGTACGCGGGCGACGCCTACCGCATCTCGATGCGTTCGGCCGTCCCGCAGCTCTTCCAGGCCGCCCGCACCCACGCCTCCCTCACGGAGGGCGTCCGGGAGATCCAGGCCAAGGCCGCCGCACAGCAGCAGACCGGGCCGGTCTTCATGGGCATCGCCGGTGGGGTCGGGCGGCTGCCGCTCGCCGTCGCCGACTCGGTGCGCGCGCGGGGCGGCGAGATCCTGACCGGCACGCCCGCGCGGGAACTGCGCCGGGAGGCGGCCGGCGGCTGGCGGATCACCGCCGGGGAGCGCCGGCTGCACGCCGACGCCGTGATCGTCGCCGTACCCGCCCCGGCCGCCGCCGGGCTGCTGCGCGCCGAGTCCCCGGGCGCCGCCGCCGAGCTGGCCGCCGTCGAGTACGCCTCGATGGCCCTGATCACCCTCGCCTACCGGCGCGCGGACCTGAGCCTGCCCGAGGGCAGCGGCTTCCTGGTGCCGCCCGTCGACGGCCGCACCATCAAGGCCTCCACCTTCGCCTCCCAGAAGTGGGGCTGGATCGCCGAGGAGGACCCGGACGTCGTCGTGCTGCGCACGTCCGTCGGCCGCTACGGCGAGACGGAGGTCCTCGGCCGGGACGACGCCGACCTGGTGGAGGTCTCCCGGCAGGACCTGCGGGAGGCCACCGGCCTGGCCGCCGTACCCCTCCGGACCCGCGTCACCCGCTGGACCGACGGCCTGCCGCAGTACCCGGTCGGGCACCACGCGCGCGTGGCCCGCGTCCGGGAGCAGATCGGCAAGCTCCCGGGGCTCGCGGTGTGCGGCGCGCAGTACGACGGCGTCGGCATCCCGGCCTGCATCGCGAGCGCGTACGCGGCCGTGGACCAGCTCGGCGGCGACCTCACCGGGGTCCGGGAACTGCAAGCCAACCCGGTGCAGAGCCTGCACGGCGGAGCGGGAGAATAGGGACCATGAGTGACGACGCCCCCACCACCGAGTCCGGCAGGATCCCGAACAAGGGCAAGCTGGCCAAGGACCTCAACGAGGTCATCCGCTACACCCTCTGGTCCGTCTTCAAGCTGAAGGACGTCCTCCCCGAGGACCGCGCGGGATACGCCGACGAGGTCCAGGAGCTGTTCGACCAGCTCGCCGCCAAGGACGTGACGATCCGCGGCACCTACGACCTCTCCGGCCTGCGCGCCGACGCCGACCTCATGATCTGGTGGCACGCCGAGACCAGCGACCAGCTCCAGGAGGCGTACAACCTCTTCCGCCGCACGAAGCTGGGCCGCGCGCTCACGCCCGTGTGGTCGAACATGGCGCTGCACCGCCCCGCCGAGTTCAACCGCTCGCACATCCCGGCGTTCCTCGCCGACGAGACGCCCCGCAACTACATGAGCGTCTACCCGTTCGTGCGCTCCTACGACTGGTACCTGCTGCCCGACGAGGACCGCCGCCGGATGCTCGCCGACCACGGCAAGATGGCCCGCGGCTACCCGGACGTGCGCGCCAACACGGTCGCCTCGTTCTCCCTCGGCGACTACGAGTGGATCCTGGCCTTCGAGGCCGACGAGCTGTACCGCATCGTCGACCTCATGCGCCACCTGCGCGGCTCCGAGGCCCGGATGCACGTCCGCGAGGAGGTCCCGTTCTTCACGGGCCGTCGCAAGGACATCGGCGAACTGGTGGCGGACCTGGCCTGACAGCGTTGAGCAGCTACCCCAGTAGTCGCGCCTAGCGCCGGTCGGCCTTCCCCTTGAGGGCGTCCCGCCGGACCTCGTCGTCGGCCGAACCGCCGGAGGCGACCGGCTCAGGGCGCGGCGCGCACGACGCGTGCCGCGCCGGGACGCGGCCCTCCAGCAGATACGCCTCCAGGTACCCGTTGACGCACCTGTTCGGGCCGCCCCCGACGCCGTGCGTACCCGCGTCCCGCTCGGTCACCAGCACCGAGCCGGCCAGCCGCCGGTTCATCTCCAGCGCGCCCTGGTACGGCGCGGCGGCGTCCCGCTCGGCCGCCAGGATCAGCACCGGCGGCAGCTCACCGAGCCCGGTCCGCACGTCCAGCGGCCGCTGCCGGGGCGCCGGCCAGTAGGCGCACGGCAGGTTCATCCACGCGTTGTCCCAGGTCTCGAAGGGTGCCACCCGGGCGAGCCGCGTGTTGTCGCGGTCCCACACCGCCCAGTCCGTCGGCCAGGGCGCGTCGTTGCACTCCACGGCCGTGTACACCGCGCTGCTGTTCTCCGCCTCGGCGGCGCTCTCCGGGCTCGGCGTGGCCAGCCGGACCAGCGGCTCGGGGTCGCCGTGCAGATACGCCGAGAGCGCTGCCGCGCGGCTCGGCCAGAAGTTGTCGTAGTACCCCGCCGTCAGGAAGACGTTCTGCAACTGGCCCGGGCCGACCTTCCCGTCCGCCGCCTTCCCGGCCAGCCGGTCACGCGCGGTGTCGTAGCTGCGCTGCACCCTCGCGGGCGTGGCACCGAGCCGGTACACGTCGTCGTGCCGGGCGATCCAGTCACGGAAGTCCGCCCAGCGCTCCTCGAACGCCGCCGACTGGTCCAGGTTGCTGCGGTACCAGATCTTCTGCGGGTCCGGGTTCACCGCCGAGTCCAGCACCATGCGCCGCACATGCGAGGGGAACATGGCCGCGTACAGCGCGCCGAAGTAGGTGCCGTACGACGCTCCCATGAAGGTCAGCCGGTCCTCGCCCAGCGCGGCCCGCAGGACGTCCAGGTCACGGGCGTTGTTCAGCGAGTTGTAGAACCGCAGCCCGCTCCCGGACCGCTGGGCGCAGCCGCGCGCGTACGCCTGAGCCTGGGCGACGCGCTGCCGCTTGTACGCCTGCGACGGATGCGTCGGTGACGCGGTGGGCGCCTTGAAGAAGCGCTTCGGGTCCTCGCAGGACAGCGGCGCCGACCGGCCCACCCCGCGCGGGGCGTAGCCGACGAGGTCGTAGGCGGCGGCGATCCGCTTCCACGCCGGGATCGTGCCGATCAGCGGGAAGTACATGCCGGAGGCGCCGGGGCCGCCCGGGTTGAAGACCAGGGCGCCCTGCCGGGGAACCCTCCGCTTGCTGTTGCGCGGGTCCTTGTGGGTGGCCTGGGCGCGGCTGACGGTGAGTCTGATCTGCTTGCCGTTCGGGTGGGCGTAGTCCAGCGGGACGCTCACCGTGCCGCACCGCACGCCCGCCGGCGCCTCCGGGACGTCGGCGGCGGAGCACGGACCGAAGTCGATACCGGCCGCCCGCGCACGGGCCACGGCCACCGAGGTGCCACGCAGCTCGGCCGCGCCGGGGGCACCCGGGGTGTCCGGGGTACCGGGCGTGCCGCCCGCCGGGGCCGCGGCCAGGGTGGTCAGGAGCAAGGAACCGGCGGCCGAGTAGAGGGCGGCAGCTTTCATCGCGTATCCCTTCGGTGCGCGGCGGCGATGGCACGGCTGCCACGGCCCGGCGACGACAGAAGGGATATTTCGGTCGGGTGTGGGGGAAGGCAAGCACCGTCCGGCGGGTGTCGGCGTCAATGACCCCTATGCGCCCCCGAAAGCCGCCTCAGCTCCGCCGGTTTCCGCTGAGGGGGTCCACACTTCCGCCAGGGTTTCGCTGGAGGGGGTCTCACTTCCGCCAGGGTTTCGCTGGAGGGGGTCTCACTTCCGTCAGGGTTTCGCTGGAGGGGGTCTCACTTCCGTCAGGGTTTCGCTGGAGGGGGGTTCTCACTCCCGCCAGGGCTGGTCGCGGTGGGTGAAGGCCGCGCGCAGCTCCGGTTCGCCGATCGCGCGGATGCCGCGTACGGCGACGGAGGTGAGGAACGACCGCTCGTCACCGGCCGGCTTCCCGGCCAGCGCGCTCAGCAGCCGCTGCCCGGCCGGGGAGGCCCAGCGCGAGTACGGATGCACCTCGAACCGGGCGATGGCCAGGCAGCTCAGGGCCAGCGTGAGGGGCAGCGCGAACCAGAGGCCCACCAGCAGGCGGGGCGTGCCGGTCTGGATGGGCAGCAGCAGCGCGGTCACGCCCAGTGCCGCGACGGCCAGTGCGGCGGCCCGCACCTGGCGGACGGCGGCCCCCACGGTCGTCCCCGTGCCCTCGGGCACCGCGAGACCCGCGGTTACCAGCCCGTCGGCCAGTCGGCGCACGGCCTCCGCGCCGGCCGCCCGCGCCCGTACCGGCGCGATCCGCGACTGTCCCTCGGGCCCTATGGCCCCTATGACGGACCGCTCCATCTCGTCGCGCCCCCGCGGGTCCACGACCGTGGCCCAGCCGGTGTGCGCGAGCAGGAGCCGGCGCTGGCGGGCCATGGAGACCATGGTCACATCGGCGACCCGCGCGGGGCCGCCGGAGAGGAAGGCCGCCTCGTACAGCGTCAGATCACGCTCCCCGTCCGTCGGCGCCTCACGCGCGTCCGAGGCTGCCGCGCGGACGGCCGTCAGGCACAGCCGGGTACAGGCCGTACCGGCGAAAGCCCAGGCCAGGAGCAGGAGAAGGACCCAGAACATGACGTGTTTGTATGCCAGAGGACTGGGCGAACGCCATGCCCTTTCCACGTTCCGGACGCAGTGTTGTGGGTCTGTGACGTTCCGCTTTCCGGGCTGGTCAGGGGTAGTCAGGGTCAGGTGTTGCTCGTGGCCGGCGGCGGGCTGGCGGTGGCGGGCGGCAGCGAGACGGTCTCGCCGGGCGACGTCCCGCCCTGCGACGTCTGGCCCGGTGACGCAGGGCCTGGTGACGGCTCGACGGGTACGGCGGCGCTCGGATCTACCTCCGGCGGGGTCGGCACCGGGGAGGCCGGGGCCGCGAGATCCTTGGCCAGTGCGGCGAAGTCGACGTACCCCGTCGCCTCCAGGACCTTGATGTGGTCCAGGACGGTCGCGTTGGCGTCGTCGGCGAGATCGCGGACCAGGGAGTTCTGGGTCCCGGCCCGGATCTGGGCGACCAGGGAGAACACCCGGCCGTGCGCGAGCCGGAGGAGGCCGGCGAACTGGCGGTCGAAGTCCTGGCCCTCGGCCGTGTTCAGGGTGGCGAGCCACTGCTTCTGCTGCTCGTTCGGCTCGTTGGGCACAGTGATGCCGAGCTGGGTGGCAACCGTCCGGACGTGCGCGTCGAGGGAGGTGTGGCCGTCGACGAGGTGCTGGCCGGCCGTGCGGACGGCGGGCGTGGTCCCCTTCCGCTGCGCCAGCTCGCCGGCGGGCAGCTCCCACAGGCCCGCCAGCCGGACCTTCGTGACGAAGTCCCGGTCCTGCGCGGACAACGGGCCGAACGGCGTCGTCACCGTCCCCGTGCTCAGCAAGCTCGCGCTCGCCGGGTCGTCCTGCCGGTCGGCGTACGACCACAGCGGGACGAGCAGCGCGACGACCGTCGCCGCCAGGGCGGTGACGATGAGCCCGGTGCCGCTGAATATGCCTCGGCCGTTGATCGGGGGTCGCGGTCGCGGTCGCATGGTGCCTCCTGCGCCGCACGCCGGGGTGTGCTTGGGGGTGGGTGCGGGGTTGGCATATTACTGGGGAGCCCTGACCGGCTGCCGGGCGCGGGTGTGTGGGGGGCCGTTTCGCGGTTCCACTGGGGTGCTCCGGCCTCGTCGGCGGGTGCGGGTGCGTTGTGGCCGGTCGTGGAGTTCCCCGCGGGGTGGGGGCGGCCGTTCGCGGGGCGGGTGGGGTGTCGGCAGCGGTTGCGGGCGCGTTGTGGCTGGTCGCGCAGTTCCCCGCGCCCCTTCGGGGCGCTACGCGCAGGCAAGCCGTCAGGCTCGGTGCCGCAGGACACGCTCCACGAATCCCCGCTTTCGCGGTGCCGGTCCCGACCGGTCCAGCCACCAGTCCCGCAGCTCGCGCCGCGCCCCCGCGTTCCCCGGCCGCCCCAGCTTCAGCAGATGCCCGGCGAAGTCCAGCGCGTCCAGCCGGTACCCCCCACGCATCGGCCGCTGCCGGGCGTACTCCAGGAACGCCTCCCGGTACCCCGCCCCCAGAATCACCGGCAGCTCGGGCGCCACCTTCGCCACGACCCCCGCCCGCTTCGCCGCGAGCGTCCGCGCCTGTACCCCCATCCGCACCCGGTCGAACCCCTCGGGCACCGGCGTCCCCGCCACCAGGGACGACAACACGGCGGCCTGCGCCATCCCGACCCGCTCACGCGCGCCCGCCACCGGCCGTGCCAGGACACCGACACCCCCGGCACCCGCACCCCCGAGGGCCGGCGTCTCCGCCGTACCCCCGACCGCGCTCTCCGCCGCGCGCCCGACCGCCACCGCCTCCCGGATCGCGTCCAACTCCCGCTCCAGCTCCGTCGGCTCGGGGAAGTTCTCGTCCCGCTCCAGGAGTACGCCCGGCGGTGCGACCCGGGCGGCGAGGCCGGTCAGGATGTCGAGAACCGGACGCGGCACGGGATGCGCATGGCTGTCGTGCCAGACGCCGTCGCGCTCGAAGCCGCCCGCGACATGGACGTAGGCGATCGCCTCGAGGGGCAGCGCGGCCAGCGCCTCGGCCGGGTCCTCGCCCCGGTTGACGTGGTTGGTGTGCAGGTTGGCCACGTCGATCAGCAAGCGTACGCCGGTCCGCTCGACCAGCTCGGACAGGAACTGCCCCTCGGTCAGCTCCTCGCCCGGCCACGAGAACAGCGCCGCGATGTTCTCCAGGGCCAGCGGCACCGGCAGCGCGTCCTGGGCGATGCGGACGTTCTCGCACAGCACGTCCAGCGCGTCCCGGGTGCGTGGCACGGGCAGCAGATGGCCGGCCTCCAGACGTGGGGAGGCGGTGAGCGCGCCGCCCGCCCGGACGAAGGCGATGTGCTCGGTGACCAGCGGAGAGCCGAGCGCCTCGGCCCGCTCGGCGAGCGCCGTCAGCCGCCCCTCGTCGGGCCGGTCCGCGCCGCCGAGACCGAGGGAGACGCCGTGCGGGACGACCGTCACGCCGCGCTCACGCAGCCGCAGCAGCGACTCCGGAAGGTGACCCGGGCAGACGTTCTCCGCCACGACCTCCACCCAGTCGATGCCGGGCATGCGCTCCACGGCATCCGCGATCTCCGGCCGCCATCCGATCCCGGTTCCCAGTCGCCGCATGGTGCTTCCCCCTCCTCGGCCCGTGCTGCTGCGTCGAGTGACGGGGATATGGCCCCGGCGACCACCCTCGAACCCCTTCCTGTCGCGTTCAGAGCAACATTTGAGGTTGTGCCGGCCCGCCCTCGACCGATCGTCCCCGGAGAGACGGTTGGGCCCACGCCGCGTCGCCTGGCGCGGCTGCGGTCGGCCGCAACGCCGTCAGCGCAGGGCCGGATGTTCCGCCACCACCGTGCAGGAGCCCGGGGCGATCTCCGTGAAGCCGGCGTCGCGGACGACGGGGAGGCCGCTGGTGGTGAGGCGGGGCCAGTCGGTCGGGGTGGCCGTGCGGACGGTGAGGGGGAAGCCGGCGTCGCGCCAGGCGGTGCGGGCGGTGGGCGGCAGGGCCCACCAGGCCAGTTGGGCGCCGTGTCCGGCCTGGGCCATCGCCTTGCCGGCCGACATCTCCAGGTCCGGGTTCAGCCAGAGCACGGGCCGGTCGGCCGGGTCGGCGGGGGAGGGCGGTTCGGGGTCGTCCAGCTCGGTGCCCGACACCTGGAGCTTCGCCAGGTCCTTCGGCCAGCCGTCCAGCGGGATCGGCGGGAAGACCCGGACCTCCGCCGACGCGCCGGTCACCGTGATCCCGGGCAGCGCCTCGGCGCGCCGCCACTCGGCGCCCCGGGCCCGCCGGACCACCTTCCGGATGCGGGCGTCCTCCCAGCCGCGTACCGCCTCGGCCCACTCGCCGTCGCCGTGCGCCCGCTCGTCGCCGAGCAGGGTCAGGACGGCCCGGGCGGCCGTCTCCAGCGCGTCGGTACGGGCCGGCGGGGCGCCTCGCTCGATCCGTACCACGAGCGGCAGGACGAACTGGGGCGCCTCGTCGCGCGCGTCGCGCGCGGGCTGGACGGGACTGTCGGCGGTGGGGGCAGGAAGGTGGCTCACGGGAGCCCAGCCTACGAAGCCCCGGGCGGGCCGATCAACGCGCGGGCGGGGCGAGGGGCCCGCGCGGGAAATTCCGGCGACGCCGGTGAACCGGCTGGCTACGCTCACCCGTCTTGATCGACTGAAGGGGCTGGAGGGGGAGTGCCATGAGTCAGTACTTCGACATCGGGGACGAGACGCTGTGGAATCCTTCCAACGGGGCCGCCCGGCTCTTTCTGCGGCAGGTGGAGGTCTTCGAGGCCGAACTGGAGCTGCCGTCCGGTATCGGGCCGATGCGGAACGACGAGTGCCAGATCGATCCGGCTGCCTTCGGGGTCTTCGTGCACGCCCTGCTCGCCCGGCACCGGCGGACCGGCCACACGATCGTCCTGGCCCTCTCCGAAGGCTTCGTCGGCACGGTCGTCGCCCTCGCCCAGCGCGCCGGGACCGACATCGACTGGGCTGGGCTCGAAGCCTTCCCGGACGGCCCCCTGTCCGACGTACAGGTCTCGGCGGCCGGGGTGTCCGCGCCGCCGAAGGACGGCGGACCCTGGGCCGCGGCGGTGCGTGCCAGGGCGGCCGAGCTGAGCCGGGGCATGGCCCGCTGAGCGGGGCCGCGACGGTGGCCGCCGTACCGGAACGGACTCCTGCACCCGATTCCCTGCCACAGAATGACCTCCATGCACCGTGACCTGCGCCTGACCGCCGTAGGCCGCCGCTACGGCATCCGCGGCCCCTGGGTGTTGCGAGGCGTCGGCCTCGTCATCGCCCCCGGCACCCTCACCCGGATCGAAGGGGCGAACGGCACCGGGAAATCCACCTTGCTGCGGTTGCTCGCCGGGCTCGACGCGCCCAGCGAGGGCCGGATCACCGGCCGCCCGCGCACGGCGTACGTGCCGGAGCGGTTCCCGTCCGCCCTGCCCTTCACGGCCGCCGGCTATCTGACCCACCTCGGCACCGTCCACGGCCTCGACCGGAAGAGCGCCGCGCGCGCCGCGGACACCTGGCTGGAGCGGTTCGGGGCGGGCGCGTACGCCGGTACGCCGATGGCACGGCTGTCCAAGGGCAGCAGCCAGAAGGTCGCCGTCGCCCAGGCCCTGCTCGGCGACCCGGAGCTGCTGGTGCTGGACGAGGCCTGGACCGGCCTCGACGCGGCGGCGCGGGCCGAACTGGAGCGGGCGGTGGCCGAGCGGACGGCCGCCGGGGGCGCCGTGGTGTTCGTGGACCACGACCCGCGCCGGCTCGCCGGGGCGCCGGACGCGACCTACACGGTGATCGACGGGGGTCTGGAACGCCGTACCGACGGCCGGAGTTCGCCGACCGGGCCGGTCACGGTCGTCACCGTGCGGGGAGCGCCGGGCGGGCGGCTGCCGTCGGACGCGGTGCGGATCGCCGTCTCCGCCGAGGAGACCGCCCCCGGCAGCCACCGGCTCGCCGTCCCGGCCTCCCACTCCGACATCCTGCTGCGCACCCTGCTCACGGCCCGCCCGCCCTGGCACGTGGTGCGCGTCGAACCGCCCGCCGGTCCACGGTCCCCTGAGCCACCGTGCCCCGAGCCACCGTCCCCCGACCCCGGAAGCCGCCCATGACCGCGCTCCTGCGCTACCAGGCCGACCTGCTGCTGCGCTCCCAGCGCTGGCTGCCCCCGGTGATCCTGTACGTCGCGTTCCTCGCCGTCGGCGTGCAGAGCGGCCAGCCGGTGCTGGACTCGCTCGGCTACACGGCCGCCGGTCTGCTGCCGGTGGCCGCCTGGCTGGTACGGATCTGTGTCACCGGCGAGCCGCCCGCCGCCCGCGCCTGCGTCGCCGCCGCCCGCGGCCCCGCCCGGGCGCACCTCGCCTGCCTGCTCACCGCGCTGCTCGTGGCCGTACTGCTCGGGGTGGTGGCCACGGCGGTGGTGACGCTGATCAGCGACCCGGCGAGCAACGGCCACCGGGTCCACGTTCCCCGGCCGCGAGCCGCCGCCGCGGGGTTGCCGGCCGTCCTCGCCTGCGCCCTGCTCGGTACGGCCGTCGGCGCGCTCACCAACCGGCCGGTGCTGCGTTCCACCGGCCGTGCGGTGCCGGCGATGCTGCTGGGCGCGCTGCTCTCGGTGGTGCTGGCCGGTTCCCCGGCGCAGGCGGCCGTCAGCGGTCTGGTCACCGGCTCGCAGACCGGTCGGGCACCGGTGCCGCTGCTGCCGCTGGCGGGCGCGGCCCTGCTCACGGCGGCCGCCTTCGCGGCGACCGGCCGGCTGGTCTCCCGCCGCTCACCGTGAGCAGGCGGTGTGCCGGTTCACCCTGAGCAGGCGGTGCGCCGGCTCGCCTGCCGCCGCTCACTCGTCCTTCACCCCGAACAGGCCGTGCGCTGTGCCTCCTGCCATTCGCAGACGGGGCACAGCGTGATGCCCTTGTACGACTCCGGGTACTCCGTCGGCTCCCGGCACAGCACGCACTCCGCGTACGGCGGTCCGTCGGCCCTGGCCGGCTTCACCGTCTCGGCGATCGTGCAGTAGTCCTCGTCGCTCATACCCTCAGCGTAGGACGATCAGCGGTGTACGCCGCTCTGGCCGATCAGCTCGGAGACCTTCACGAACCGGTAGCCGCGTGCGCGCAGCTCCGGTACGACCGTGCGGACGACCCGCTCGGTCGTCGGGGCGGCGCTGCGGGTGCAGTGCATGACGACCACCGAGCCCGGCTTCACCCCGTCGAGCACCTGCTTGACCACCGCGTCGGCGTCCGTGGCGAACGCGTCACCGCTGACCACGTCCCACTGCACCGCGGTCACCCCGAGCCCGCTCAGCGCGCGCAGCGCCCGCTGGTCGTAACAGCCGCCGGGGAAGCGGAAGTACGGCATCGCGTGCGGCACGCCGGCCGCGCGGAGGGAGGTGTACGCCCGCTGCACGTCCTCCCGCATCCGGTCGGCGTCGACGGTCGGCAGGCCGTAGCAGTCGGCGGTGAACGCGTAGTGGCTCCAGGAGTGGTTGGCCACCTCGAACTGCGGGTCGTGGCCCAGGGCGCGTGCCTCGGCCGGGTACTGGTCGGCCCACCGGCCGGTCATGAAGACGGTCGCCGGCACCTTCAGCCCGCGCAGGGCCTCGATCAGGCCCGGGTTGTCGAAGTGCTCGCCGGAGGCGGCGCGGGGCCCCTGGTCGGCGGTCATGTCGGCGTCGAAGGTGAGCGCGACGGTCTTGCCCCGGGTGCGCGGGCCGTGCTCGAAGACCGGGGTCAGCCCGCCGGGGCCCGGCGCGAGCACGGGCGGACGGGCGGGCGAGGGGGGCGCGGTGACGGGGGAGGCGGCCGGGGCGGGCCGCTCACCGCCCGCGGTGCCGCAGGCGGTGAGCGCCGCGCCCAGGAGGCAGACGGCGGTGAGATGACGTGCTCGTGGGATCACCGTACGAACGTAGGGCTGAATGTGCGTTTGTATGGTGATATGTTCCGCGGCGCGGCGGTACCGTCACCCGCGCGGCGGTGACGACTTCCCCCAAGTCAGTCCAGGTCGCGTCGCTCCAGCGGTTTGACCGCCGGGCCCTGGATCACCGTGCCGTCCACGGCGAAGCGCGAGCCGTGGCAGGGGCACTCCCAGGCCCGTTCCGCGCGGTTGAACGAGACCAGGCAGCCGAGGTGGGTGCAGCGGGCCGACACGGCGTGCAGGGCGCCCTCCTCGTCGCGGTGGACCGCGAGCCGTTCGCCGCCGGACCGGACCAGCGCGCCGTCGCCCGGCGCCAGGTCCTCCACCGGGACCGGGGGTTTCAACCGGTCGCCGACGAAGTGCCGGGCCACCTCGGCCTGGGTCTTCAGCAGCGACGGCGCCTCGCGCACCACCGACTTCAGCCGACGCGGGTCGTACAGGCCCTGCCAGGCGTGGTCCCGGCCGCCGATCAGCGCGCTCAGCAGCAGCCCGGCCATGATGCCGCTGCTCAGACCCCAGCCGCCGAAGCCGGTGGCGACATAGGCGTGCCGGGCACCGGGGTGGAGGGGGCCGACCAGCGGGACGGTGTCGGTGGACTCGTTGTCCTGGGTGGCCCAGGCGTGGTCCAGCCTCACCCCGGGGAAGTGCACCTCGGCCCAGCCGGCGAGCCGCTCGAAGCCCGCCTGCGGATCTCCGGTGCCGGGCGTGAAGTGCTCACCGGTGACGACCAGCAGCCGCTGCCCGTCCGGGCCGTACGGAGCCGTGCGCACCGAGCGGGTGTTCTCTTCCGGCGTGATGTACATGCCGTGGGGGTCCGGTCCGTCGCCCAGCGGTCCGGCGACGACCAGTTCCCGGCGCGGGGAGAGCCGGGTGAACAGCAGGGCGCGGTCGAACAGCGGATAGTGGGTGGCGACCACGACGTCCCGGGCCGTCACCGTGGCGCCCGTCTCCGTCGTCAGCCTGCACGGCTCGCCCTCCGTCAGACCGGTGACCCGCGTCCGCTCGTACACCTCGCCGCCGCGCGCGAGCAGATCGGCCGTGATCGCCCTCAGGTACTTGATCGGGTGGAACTGCGCCTGCCCGGTCACCCGGACCGCGCCCGCCACCGGGAACGGCAGCCCGGTCTCCGTGGTGAACACGGCCGGCAGCCCCGCCTCCCGGGCGGCCTCCGCCTCCGCGCGCACCTCGGCCACCCGCGACCGGTCCCGGACGTAGGTGTAGGCGTCCCGGGTCTCCCACTCGCAGTCGATGCCCAGCTCGGCCGCCAGCGCCGCCGCGTGCTCGATCGCCTCCGACTGCGAACGGGCGTACAGCCGCGCCCCCTCCGCTCCCCGGGTGCGCCGGAGCCGGTCGTAGACCAGGGTGTGCTGCGCGGTGAGCTTGGCGGTGGTGTAGCCGGTGACGCCGGCCGCGACCCGGCCGGCCTCCAGCACCGCCACCCGCCGCCCGGCCCGGGCCAGCTCGTAGGCGGTGCTCAGCCCGGCGATGCCCGCGCCGATGACGGCCACGTCCACGTCGAGATCCCCGTCCAGCGCGGGGTGGGACGGCCCCGGGGCGGTCCGCAGCCAGTACGAATCGGTGACCTTCCGCTGCTCGTGCATGCCCGGCGGGTACCCCGACCACCCCGGCTCACGTCTGCCTCCGGCGGCCCGCCCGCCCAGGCGCTCCCGTCCGCCTGCGCCGGAATCCGGCCCGGCCGGCGTCCGCCCACACCGGAACCCCGCCCCGGCCGGCATCCGCCCACGCAAGAACTCCGCCCAGGCCGACGTCCGCATGCGCCGGTACGGCCCGCCCCGCTCACGTCTGCTTCAGCAGCCGCTCCCGGCACTCCGTCACATCGAAGTCCGCCTCCGGATACCGCGGGTCCAGCTCCCGCAGCCGTTCCAGCAGCAGCCGGCTGATGGCCCAGTTGCGGTACCACTTGCGGTCCGCCGGGACCAGGTACCAGGGCGCGTACGGCGCCGCGCAGCGCTCCAGGGCCAGCTCGTACGCCTCCTGGTAGTCGGGCCACAGGGCGCGTTCGTCGACGTCGCCGGGGTCGAACTTCCAGTGCTTGTCGGGGCGGTCCAGGCGGCGCAGCAGACGGCGCCGCTGCTCGTCGTAGGAGATGTGCAGGAAGCACTTGACGAGGGTGACGCCGTCCTCGGCGAGGGAGCGTTCGAAGTCGTTGATCAGGCCGTAGCGGCTGCCGATCTCGGCGGGCCGGGCCAGATGCCGGACGCGGGCGATGAGGACGTCCTCGTAGTGCGAGCGGTCGAAGATGCCGATCTCGCCCGGCTCGGGCAGCGCCCGCCGCACCCGCCACAGGAAGTCGTGCCCCCGCTCCTCCTCGGTGGGCGCCTTGAACGCCGTGATCCGGCACCCCGACGGGTTGAGCTGGCCGATCACATGCTTGACCGTGCCGCCCTTGCCGCTGGTGTCCATGCCCTGGAGCACCAGCAGCACCCGGCGGCGGTCGCCCGCGGTGGCCGCCGCCCACAGCCGCTCCTGGAGCCGGGCCAGTTGCCTGCCCATGCGGTCCGCGTCCGCCCGCGCCGCCTGCTTGCCGTCCGGGGCGCCGGGGGTGGCCCGGGTGTCGTACCGGGACAGGTCGATCCGCTCGCCCGGTGGCAGCCGCAGCAGTTCCTGAAGCTTCCTGGCCGGCTTGTTCCGCACACGCGCTCCTTTCGTCCGCGTCGGGATGCCTCAGGGGGCTCGTCAGCCGGGATGCGGTGCGCCGTCGGTGTGCGCGGCGGGCTCCCGGTCCTTCTCCGGCAGCGAGGGCTGGTTGCCCCGCTCCAGGAAGTGCAGCAGCTCCACCGGGATGGGCAGGACCAGCGTGGAGTTCTTCTCGGCCGCCACCGCCATCACCGTCTGGAGCAGCCGCAGCTGGAGCGCGGCCGGTGTCTCGGACATCTGCTCGGCGGCCTCGGCGAGTTTCTTCGAGGCCTGGAGTTCGGCGTCGGCGTTGATGATCCGGGCCCGGCGCTCGCGGTCCGCCTCGGCCTGGCGGGCCATCGACCGCTTCATCGTGTCCGGCAGGGACACGTCCTTGATCTCGACCCGGTCGACCTGGATGCCCCAGCCCACCGCCGGACTGTCGAGCATCAGCTCCAGGCCCTGGTTGAGCTTCTCGCGGTTGGACAGCAGATCGTCCAGGTCGCTCTTCCCGATGATCGACCTGAGGGACGTCTGCGCCATCTGCGACACCGCGAACTTGTAGTCCTCGACCTTCACCAGTGCGCTCGTCGCGTCGACCACCCGGAAGTACACCACCGCGTCCACCCGGACGGTGACGTTGTCGCGGGTGATGCCTTCCTGGGCCGGGATCGGCATCGTCACGATCTGCATGTTGATCTTCTGTAGCCGGTCCACGAACGGGATGATCAGGTTCAGGCCCGGCGGCCGTACGTCCCCCGCCACCCGGCCGAGCCGGAACAGCACACCCCGTTCGTACTGCTTGACCACCCGCACCGCGGCCGCCAGGTACACCACACCGGCGGAGCCCGCCGCCGCCAGGGTCACCAGAAGGGCTTCGACCATGGTGACCTCCTCATCCAGAGGCCGGTTTGTCTGCTGTTGCCACGATAGGCCCGTGGGGGGGGGGGGGGGGGGGGGGGGGGGGCCCCGCCCCCCCGGGGGGGGGGTCACGCGGTCAGCAAAAAACCTCCCAGCTTCTTGCCCCCCACCCCTCTCTTCGCTGACCACGCCTCCCAGGGCGTCCGGCAGGGA
>NZ_JBVHWM010000106.1:0-22290 GCF_055564375.1 Streptomyces sp. NPDC029138 | reverse complement strand
AACCCCCCATAAAAGATGCGGGGGGATCCGCTCTCCCCGGGAAAGGCCACGGGGGGAAGGGGGAGGAACCATCCCGTGGACACGCGCTAACAGCGGGGGGGGGGGGGGGGGGGCCCCCCCCCCCCCCCCCCCCGTCCCTCAGGCCAGCACCTTCTCCAGGGCCGCCAGCGCCGAGCGCAGCTCCTCCGCCGTGATCGTCAGCGGCGGCGCCAGCCGGATCGTCGACCCGTGGGTGTCCTTGACCAGAATCCCCTCGCGCATCAGGCGCTCACTGATCTCGCGGCCGGTGCCGAGGGCCGGGTCGACGTCCACGCCGGCCCACAGCCCGCGCGCCCGGAAACCGGTCACACCCTTGCCGACCAGCTCGGTCAGCCCGTCCCGCAAGGTCACGCCCAGCTCGGCCGCCCGGCGCTGGAACTCACCGGTCTCCAGCAGCTCGACCACGGCCGTGCCGACCGCCGCCGCGAGCGGATTGCCGCCGAACGTCGAGCCGTGCTCACCCGGGTGCAGCACCCCCAGCACCTCGCGCCGGGCCACCACCGCCGACACCGGCACGATGCCGCCGCCGAGCGCCTTGCCGAGCAGCAGCACGTCAGGGACGACGTCCTCGTGCTCGACGGCGAGGGTACGGCCCGTGCGGCCGAGGCCCGACTGGATCTCGTCCGCGATGAACAGGCAGCCCTCGCGGCGGGTCAGCTCCCGGACCCCGGCGAGATAGCCGTCGTCCGGGATGATCACCCCGGCCTCGCCCTGGATGGGCTCGATCAGCACCGCCGCCGTGGTGTCGTCGACCGCCGCCTCCAGCGCGGCCAGGTCGTTGTACGGCACGACCTTGAAGCCGGGCGTGAACGGGCCGAAGCCGGCCCGGGCGGTCTCGTCCGTGGAGAAGCTGACGATGGTCGTCGTACGGCCGTGGAAGTTCTCCGCCGCGACCACGATCGTCGCCTGTCCGGCCGGGACGCCCTTCACGTCGTACGCCCACTTGCGGGCCACCTTGATGCCGCTCTCCACCGCCTCCGCTCCGGTGTTCATCGGCAGCACCATGTCCAGGCCGGTCAGCTCCGCGAGCCGCTCGGCGAAGGAGGCCAGCCGGTCGTTGTGGAAGGCGCGGGAGGTGAGGGTGAGGCGGTCGAGCTGGCGGTGCGCCGCCTCGATGAGCGCCGGGTGCCGGTGGCCGAAGTTGAGGGCCGAGTAGCCGGCCAGCATGTCGAGGTAGCGGTTGCCCTCGACGTCCTCCACCCAGGTGCCCTCGGCGCGGGCCACCACCACGGGCAGCGGGTGGTAGTTGTGCGCGAGAACCGGCTCCTCCGCGCGGATCAGGTCGTCGGACGTACGGGTGCGCGCGGGTGCGGTCATCAGCGGATCTCCTGGGTGCAGCACTTGATGCCACCGCCGGCCTTGTGGAACTCGGACAGGTCGACGGGGACGGGGACATAGCCGTGGCCGGCCAGGCGCTCGGCCAGCGCCTCGGCCTGGGGCGCGATGAAGACGTTCCGGCCGTCGGAGACGGAGTTCAGGCCGAACGCCATCGCGTCCTCGCGGGTGGCGAGCACCGCGTCCGGATACAGGCGCTTGAGGACCTCCCGGCTGCCCGGCGAGAAGGCCTCCGGGTAGTAGCAGACGTTGTCGTCGTCGAGGACGAACAGCGCCGTGTCGAGGTGGTAGAAGTACGGGTCCACCAGGGTCAGGCCGATCACCGGGTGGCCGAGGAACTCCTGCGCCTCGCGGTGCGCCTCCCGGGTGGTGCGGAATCCCGTGCCGGCGAGCACGTACCGGCCCGTCCACACCAGGTCGCCCTCGCCCTCGGTCACCGACTCGGGGCGGTGGACGTCGTAGCCGGCCGCCTTGAACCAGGTGTCGTAGTGCTCCGACTCCGGGCGGCGCTCCGGAGCGTGGAACAGGGAGCCGAAGACCCGGCCGCCGACGACGAACGCCGCGTTGGCGGCGAACACCATGTCCGGCAGGCCGGGGACCGGCTCGACGGAGTCCACGGTGTGGCCGTGGGCCCGGTAGGCGCGGATCAGCTCCTGCCACTGCTCCTGGGCCAGATCCACGTCGACGGGCCGGTCGGGATGCATCCACGGATTGATCGCGTACTGGACGGCGAAGTGTCTGGGTTCACAGACGAGAAAACGCCGGGAACGCGGCACACGACTGTCGGACACAGAGGGTTTCCTCCGTTTTCCTGTGTGTCACTGAGGGGTGACACCACGGTAGGAAGGGAGGAAGACGGGCGACAAGCGAGAAAAGCTGCGCAGATGCGCAGCATCGCTGCGTTGTTGCCAGGAATCACGCACGACTCCTGCGCGCTGGTCCGGTCACTCGGGGGCCGCGTGGGTGGCGCCCGCTTCCGGGCTTTCCGGGAGCAGATGGGACAGCACCATCACGCTGATCGTCTTCCGGATGAACGGCTCGGCGCGGATCCGCTCCAGCACCTCCTCGAAGTGCTCCACGTCCCGGGCGCGCACATGCAGCAGCGCGTCCGCGCCGCCGGTCACCGTCATGGCCGCCGCGATCTCCGGATGGTTGCGGACAACCTCCGCCAGCCGCCGGGGCGGGGCCGCGCCCTCGCAGTACACCTCGACGTACGCCTCCGTGCGCCAGCCCAGCGCGGAGGGCTTGACCGTCGCCGTGAACCCGGTGATCACCCCGGTCTCCCGCAGCCGGTCCACCCGCCGCTTGACCGCCGTGGCGGACAGCCCGATCGCCGCTCCTATCTCGGCGAAGCTGGTCCGCGCGTTCGCCATGAGCGCGGTGATGATCTGGCGGTCCAGCTCGTCGAACGAGGGCGTCCTGCTGTTCATGCGGGCACTGTAGCCAGCCCCGCCCGCCCGGGGCGGCTCACGACTGGGTGACCACCAGGGCGAGCGTCAGCAGCCCCAGCACCACCCATCCGAACCACAGCCAGCCGTTGCTGCCGAGCGCGACCGTGTAGGCGGTCACGACGACCAGCCCGCCGACCGTGAGTGCCCCCATCGTCTTGGTGGAACCGTTCGTGGAACCGGGCATCGCGACACCCTCCTCATGGTCCGTCCACGACCATGGTGCCCCGGTTCGGGCCCGGACGGGATAGGTGCGGCTGTCCCGCGTGCGCGGTGCGCTAGCCCTCGCGGGCGCTGAGCGAGGCCAGATAGGCGTTGTACGCCTCCAGCTCCTTGTCGCCGTCCCGGTCGGCGGCCCGGTCCTTGCGCTTGGCCTGCCGCTGCTCGGAGCGGTACCACTGGAACAGCAGAGCGATCAGCACCAGCACCGACGGGATCTCGCTGAACGCCCAGGCGATGCCGCCCGCCGCGCTCTGGTCGGACAGCGCGTCGATGCCCAGCGAGGCCGGCGGGTGCTGGAAGGTCTCCACCATCGGCGTCGACGCCATCATCAGCGCGATACCGAAGAACGCGTGGAACGGCATGCCCGCGAACAGCTCCAGCATCCGCATCAGGTGGCCCGGCCGGTGCGGGCCCGGGTCGACACCGATGATCGGCCAGAAGAACACGACACCGACCGCGAGGAAGTGCACCATCATCGCGACGTGCCCGGTCCTCGAGCCCATCAGGAAGTCGAACAGCGGGGTGAAGTACAGGGCGTACAGGCTCGCGATGAACAGCGGGATGGTGAACGCCGGGTGGGTGACGATCCGCATGTACCGGCTGTGCAGCAGCATCAGCAGCAGCTCGCGCGGACCCTTGCGGCCCCTGCCGGCGGTCGGCAGCGCGCGCAGCGCCAGGGTGACCGGGGCGCCGAGCAGGATCAGGATCGGCGACAGCATGCTGATCACCATGTGCTGCACCATGTGCACGCTGAACATGACCATGCCGTAGTCGTTCAGCCTGGTGCACATCACCAGCGCGATGGTGAGCACGCCGACGACGTACGAGACGGTACGGCTCACCGGCCAGGCGTCCCCGCGCCGCCGCAGCCGCACGACACCCCAGCCGTACAGGGCCAGACCGGCGAGGCAGGCGATGAGGAAGAAGGGGTCCACCGACCATTCGAGCCCTCGCCCCAGCGTGAACGGCGGCAGATCCATGGTCATGCCGTGCCCGCTGTGATCCATCCGCCGGCTCCTGTTTCGTGGGGGTTGTGCGAGTTGTCCGCCCCAAGAGTAGAGCCGCCCCCGGTCACGGCTGTGACCGGGGGTTGGTAGTTCGCGGCTGGACTACAGCACGCACTCCGCCTCGTCGTACCGCCCGGAGGGCACCGTCTTCAGCGTCTCCACCGCCTCCGCCAGCGACACCATGACGATGTCGGTCCCGCGCAGCGCCGTCATCTTGCCGAACTCGCCCCGGTGCACGGCCTCGACCGCGTGCCAGCCGAAGCGGGTCGCCAGCACCCGGTCGTACGGCGTCGGCGTGCCGCCCCGCTGCACATGCCCGAGGATCACCGGCCGGGCCTCCTTGCCGAGCCGCTGCTCCAGCTCGACCGACAGCTGCCGCGCGATGCCCGCGAAGCGCTCGTGGCCGTAGACGTCCTTGCCGCCCTCGTCGAACTCCATGGAACCGGGTCGCGGCTTGGCACCCTCCGCGGCGACCACGATGGCGAACCGCTTGCCCGCCTCGAACCGCTCGCCGACCTTCTTCGCCAACTCCTCGATGTCGAAGGGCCGCTCGGGCACGACGACGGCGTGGGCGCCGGCCGCCATGCCGGAGTGCAGCGCGATCCAGCCGGTGTGCCGACCCATGACCTCCACGATCAGCACGCGCTGATGGGACTCGGCGGTGGTCTTCAGCCGGTCCAGGGCCTCGGTCGCCACGGTCACCGCCGTGTCGAAACCGAAGGTGACATCGGTGACGGCGATGTCGTTGTCGATGGTCTTGGGCACGCCCACGATGGGCAGCCCGCTGTCCGACAGCAGCCGGGCCGCCTTCAGCGTGCCCTCACCGCCGATCGGGATGATCGCGTCCAGGCCGAGTTCCGCGACATGGCCCCTGGCCCGCTCCACGCCGTCCCGCAGATGCTCCGGGCGGACCCGGGAGGAGCCGAGGATGGTGCCGCCGCGCGCGAGGATGCCGCCCACGGCGTCCAGGTCGAGCTTCAGATAGTCGCATTCCAGGAGGCCCTTCCAGCCGTCCCGGAAACCGATGACCTCGTCGCCGTGGTCGGCGACGGCACGGTGCACGACGGACCGGATGACGGCGTTCAGGCCGGGGCAGTCTCCGCCGGACGTGAGGACACCAATGCGCATAGCCCGAAATACCTTCTCAACGTGGGCCGGGTTACCGGACCACGTTGTCCGGCGGATTCCCGGTCACCCTACCGGCGTGAGGGGGTGGCTCCGTAGCGGGCGTCCGCCTGCTGGACGCGCCCGCACATGTGAGCGGACGGACCGTCAGGCGGGCCCGCCACGAGCCTGCCGGACCACGCTGAAATCCCGCTGAAGAACGGGTTACGCAGACTGCTGCGCAGCAGTGTTCACGCAGGCTGCTGCGCAGCCGCGATGCGCTCGTTGCGGAGCGCCTCGTACCAGCGGTCGTCGATCGGCGGCAGGGCGTTGACGTCCAGCGCCAGCTTCAGCAGCAGGTCGGCGATCAGCGGGTTACGGGCCAGCACCGGCCCGTGCATGTACGTTCCGAAGACCGTCCCGTTGTACGCGCCCTCCGTGCCGTCCCCGGTGCCGTTGCCCTTGCCGATCTGCACCCGGGCGAAGGGGCGGGCCGTGGGGCCGAGGTGGGTGACGCCCTGGTGGTTCTCGAAGCCGGTCAGCTGGGGGAGACCCAGCTGCGGGTCGATGTCGGCCAGCACGTCACCGACGCACCGCTCGCCCTCGCCGCGTACCGAGACCACGTCCAGCAGGCCGAGGCCCGGCTCGCGCTGGCCGAGGTCGTTGATGAACTCGTGGCCGAGGATCTGGTAGCCGGCGCAGACCGAGAAGACGATCGCGCCGTTCTCCACCGCCCGGTGCAGATGCCCGTCCCGGCGCAGCCGCTCGGCCGCGAGCCGCTGCGGACGGTCCTCGCCGCCGCCGATGAGGTAGATGTCACCGGAGGTCGGGATCGGCTGGTCGCTGCGCACGTCCAGCCGGGCCACGTCCAGGCCCCGCTGCCGGGCCCGGCGCTCCACGACGAGGGCGTTGCCCTGGTCGCCGTAGGTGCTCAGCAGGTCCGGGTAGATCCACACCAGCCGCAGTTGGTTGTCGCTCATGAGGTGATCGCCCTTCGAGGATCAGAAGATCAGTTGCCGACGCGGCGGCGCAGGTCCTGGAACGCGGTGTAGTTCGCGATGACCTCGATCCGGCCCGGCGGGCACATCTGCACGGCCTGGTCGAGGTTGTCGCAGACCTGGAAGTGCTGGTTGGCGACCTCCAGACGGACGGCGAGGTCCAGCTTCCGGTCGCCGATGACGAAGATCGGGTGGCCGGTCAGCCGCGTGTAGTCGACGTCCCACAGCCAGGAGGTGTCGGTGCCGTCGGCCCCGCGGGCGTTCACGGACAGGATCACCGGCGCGGGCGGCGGGTCGATCAGGGAGAACGTCTCCAGCCAGCCGGCTGGGTTCTTGGCCAGCAGCAGTCTGAGGTCGCGGTTCTGGAACTGGACGACGTCGTACCGGCCGGCCACCGCCTGCACCTGGTACATCCGCTCCAGGGCGACCTGCGGCGGCACTCCGAAGACGGCGGCGACGGCCGCGGAGGAGGCGGCGTTGGCCTTGTTGGCACGGCCCGGCAGCTGAAGGTGGATCGGCCAGGCGGACCCGTGCGGGTCCAGCACATGGTCCCCGGACAGCGCCCAGGTCGGCGTCGGCCGCCGGAAACCGCACTCACCACAGAACCAGTCGTCACCCGGGCGCTGCATCACGCCACCGCACGACGGGCAGGACCAGGCGTCGTCCTTCCACATCTGTCCGGCCGCGACCCAGATCACGTTCGGGGACGAGGACGCGGCCCAGACCACCAGCGGGTCGTCGCAGTTGGCGACGATGACGGCCTTGGAGCCGGCCAGGCCCTCGCGCCAGTTCTCGGCGAGCATCCGGGTCTCGGCGGCGCGGTCGAGCTGGTCACGGGAGAGGTTCAGCAGGGCGATGCACTTCGGGCTGGTGTCCCGGGCCACACCGGCCAGGTACTTCTCGTCGACCTCGATGACACCGAACTTGGCGTCCGAGCCGCCCGCCAGCGCGGAGGTGATGCCGGCCGGCATGTTGGCGCCGAGCGCGTTCGACACGACCGGGCCCGCGGCGCGCAGTGCCTCGGCGATGAGCCGGGTGGTCGTGGTCTTGCCGTTGGTCGCCGACACCAGGACGACGTCCAGGTTCTGGGCGAGCCGGGCGAGCAGGTCGGGGTCGAGTTTCAGCGCGACCCGGCCACCGATCACCGACCCGCTGCCGCGCCCCGCGGCGCGCGATGCCGCAGCGACCGCCTTGCCCGCGGTCACGGCCAGCTTGGCCCGCGGCGAGAGCGGGTCCGAGTTGCCTGCCATCAGTTCTCGATCCTCCTTGCGTACGCGCCGCGCCTGGGGCCATCCGGCAACGTGGTGTGAACCTCAGCCTATCGAGATCCATTCCCACACCCGAATCCCGGCCCAGGCCTTGAGCGGCGGGCATGAGCTGAAGGAACCGTACCCTTGCCGCCATGCGACACGGTTCCATTCCGGGCGCCCACGGGCGCGTCCGGCCCCTCACCCTGCTCGGCGACGCGGTACTGCGCGAGCCCTGCCGGGACGTCACCGACTTCGGCCCCGATCTGGCGGCCCTCGTGGAGGACTTGTTCGCCACGATGTACGCGGCGCGGGGGGTGGGTCTGGCCGCCAACCAGATCGGGGTCGGTTTGCGGGTGTTCGTGTACGACTGTCCGGACGACGAGGACGTGCGTCACCTCGGACATGTGGTGAACCCGCGGCTGGTGGAGGCGGACGGTGTGGTGATCCGGGGCCCCGAGGGCTGCCTGTCCCTGCCGGGCCTGGAGGCGGGAACCGAGCGCTACGACCACGCGGTGGTCGAGGGCTTCACGCTGACCGGCGACCCGATCACCCTCCACGGCACGGGCTTCTTTGCCAGATGCTTGCAACACGAGTGCGACCACGTGGAGGGCACGGTGTATGCCGACCACTTGGTGGGGTGGCGCCGCCGGAAGCTGATGCGGCAGATCTCCCGAGCCTCATGGCGCCGGGCGAGTGGTCCCGCTCAGGGGCGCGGGGAACTGCGCGACCAGCCCCCACCGGCCCGCGGCTGAAGAGCGACTGTCAGAACCCCGGGCCGCCCATCCTGTCCCCGGCCGCGGCCAGGCGACCCCACAGCAGGTCGGCGAGGGACCGCACCAATTCAGCCCGGGAACAGGGCCGTTCCCCCAGCCACCAGTCACCCGCCGCGTGCATCATCCCGACGATCCCGTGCCCCCACACCCGCGCCAGCTGCTGACTCTCCGGCCCGAGATCCACCCGCTCCTCGATGACCTGGGCCAGCTCCTCGCCCATCCGCCGCAGCAGCGGGGCCGAGTGCTTGCCGACGTCGAAGCCCTGGTCGCCTCCCGTGCTCCCCTCCGCCGGATGCATGAGGAACCGGTACACCTGGGGTCGCGCCTCGATGGCGGCGAGATAGGTGTCGAGCGTGGACTCGACCCGCTCGCGGCGGTCGGCCGGCGCGTCCAGCGCCGCCCGCAGCGACGCGAGCAACGCGTCGGTGTGCCGCTTGGCCAAGGCTGCGTAAAGACCGCCCTTGTCGCCGAAGTGCCGGTAAAGGATCGGCTTCGTGATACCCGCTTCCGCCGCGATCGCGTTCATCGACGCCTGCGGGCCGTCGCGCAGCACCACCCGGTCGGCGGCCTCCAGCAGCTCGCGCCGTCGGCGGTCGGCGGACCGCTGCTGATCGGTCCGCTGCGTGGTGTCCATGTGCTCTCCCCACCCGTGCTGATTCGGTGACGCCTGCGCAAACTAACACTGATCGGGCCCCTGACATCGAACGGGCTGCCGAGGCGTCATCGGCGGTTGACTTTTCCTACCGATCAGTAACACACTCGCGTTACCGCAAGTAACATCGCACCACCGCCGCTGGAGGGGACATGGCCGAGTTCACCATGGAGCTGAACGACGAACAGAAGGAAGTGCGCGACTGGCTCCATGGCTTCGCCGCGGACGTGATCCGCCCCGCCGCGGCGGAGTGGGACGAGCGCGAGGAGACTCCCTGGCCGGTCATCCAGGAGGCCGCGAAGGTCGGCATCTACTCCCTCGACTTCTACGCGCAGCAGTACTTCGACTCCACCGGCCTCGGCATCCCGATGGCCATGGAGGAGCTGTTCTGGGGCGACGCGGGCATCGCCCTCTCCATTGTGGGCACCGGCCTCGCCGCCGTGGGCGTACTCGCCAACGGAACCGAGGAACAGATCGGTACCTGGATACCCCAGATGTACGGCGACCAGAACGACGTCAAGGTCGCCGCGTTCTGCTCCTCCGAGCCCGACGCCGGCTCCGACGTCGCCTCCATGCGCACGCGTGCCGTGTACGACGAGGCCAAGGACGAGTGGGTGATCAACGGCACGAAGACCTGGGCGACCAACGGCGGCATCGCCAACGTCCACGTCGTCGTCGCCGTCGTCGACCCGGAGCTGGGCTCCAAGGGCCACGCCTCCTTCATCGTCCCGCCGGGCACGCCCGGACTCTCCCAGGGCCAGAAGTTCAAGAAGCACGGCATCCGCGCCTCGCACACCGCCGAGGTCATCCTCGACAACGTCCGGGTGCCCGGCTCCTGCCTGCTCGGCGGCAAGGAGAAGCTGGACGAGCGGCTGGCCCGGGCCCGGGAGAAGGCGAAGAAGGGCGGGGAGCGCGTCAAGAACGCGGCCATGGCCACGTTCGAGGCGTCCCGCCCGGCGGTCGGCGCCATGGCGGTCGGCACCGCCCGGGCCGCGTACGAGGTCGCCCTCGACTACGCACAGACCCGCGAGCAGTTCGGCCGCCCGATCATCGACAACCAGGGTGTGGCCTTCCAGCTGGCGGACATGCGCACCCAGATCGACGCCGCCCGCCTGCTGGTGTGGCGTGCCTCCTGGATGGCGATCAACGGCAAGCCGTTCACCGCCGCCGAGGGCTCCATGTCGAAGCTGTTCGCCAGTGAGACCGCCAAGAAGGTGACGGCTCAGGCGATCCAGATCCTCGGCGGCAACGGCTACACCCGTGAGTATCCGGTCGAGCGGATGCACCGGGACGCGGCCATCTACACCATCTTCGAGGGCACGAGCGAGATCCAGCGGCTGGTCATCGCGCGGACCCTGTCGGGGATGCCCATCCGCTAGGACTCACCGGTGCCTCGCCGCTGCCTCACCGGTGCCTCAGCGGTGTGAGCTGCTCGATGTCGTACTTGGCCCGCAGCGCCTCGATGGCCTCCTGGTCCGGAGGGCCGCCGTTGCCGAGGATGTCGAGCAGCTCCTCGAAATAACGCTCGTGGTCCGGTGGGGGAGCGGCCTGGAAGAACATCTTCGCCGGTGCCTCCGTCGGATTCGCGAACGCGTGCGGGCAGCCGGGCGGTACGACGATGACCGTGCCCGGTGTCGCCCGGACCACCCGGCTGCCCGAGGACGACTCCCACTTCTGCCAGTTGTCGGGGGTGCGCACGCGCGGCTCGAAGGCGAGCACGTCCAGCTCTCCTTCGAGGACGTAGAACAGCTCCTCGCTGCGCGTGTGCACATGGGCGCCCACGTCGAAGCCGGGCGGGACCTCCACCTCGAAGGTGGAGGCCATGCGCGAGTGCAGGCCGGTGACCTTGAACGTCACCCGCTGGGCCGGCGTCTCGACGACCCGGCCGTGGCCCGGTGGCACGTACAGTCCCTCGGTCTCTGTCATGGGGACCTCACCAGGTCACCGGCAGGCACTCGGGCCCCCGGATCAACGCGCCCTTCATGAACGGGACTTGATCCGGCGCTACGGCCAGTCTGAGGTCCGGTATCCGGTCCAGCAGGGCGTCCATCAGGAGTTCCTCCTCCAACCGGGCCAGCATGCCGCCCGGGCAGTAGTGCGGGCCGAAGCCGAACGCCACATGCGGGTTCGGGCAACGGGAGAAATCGATGGTGTCCGGCGCGGGGAACACGTCCGGGTCCCGGTTGGCGGCCAGGTAGGAGACGTACACCGGGTCGCCCGCGCGGACCCGGACGCCCGCGATCTCCACGTCCTCCAGGGCGATCCGGGACAGGCCGACCGCGTTGCGGTGCGGGATGTAGCGCAGGAGTTCGTCGATCGCCCGGGGGCGGATCTCCGGCTCCGCGCGCAGCCGCGCCGTCAGACCGGGACGGGTCAGCAGCAGGTAGAACATCTGTCCGCTGTTGGCCGTGACCGCCTCGCCGCCGATCTGGAGGAGGACGGCGAGACCGGCGGCCTGCTCCAGGGTGATCTCGCGGCGGCCCACGGCCGCACCGAGCAACGAGGTGACGTCCTGGCCCGCGCTGTTCTCGCGCAGCCCGATCAGGTCGGCGAAGTAGGCGCTCATCTCCCGCTTGGCCCGCTCGCTGACCTCCTTGCCGTGCGCGGAGGACAGGATCAGCTGGGTCCAGGTGTGCATGCTGTGCCGGTCGCCGGCCGGCACGCCCATCAGCTCGCAGATCACCGCGATCGGGAACGGGCCGAGGACCGTCGCCGTGAGATCCGCCGGCGGGCCGGCCCCGAGCAGGTCGTCGATCAGCTCGTCCAGCATCCCGCGCGCCCGGTCGCGGACGCGCTCCACGCCCTTCGCCGTGAAGGCGGCGGCGACCGAGCGGCGCAGCCGGGTGTGGTCGGGCGGATCGAGGAAGCCGACCGCGCCCGGCTCGGGGATGAAGTGCGGGGCGAGCCGGGTGACCGGCTTGTCGACGACCGCCTCCCGGCTGAAGCGGGGGTCGTTGGTCACCATGCGTACGTCGTCGTACCGGGTGACCAGCCAGGCCCAGCCCTCGCCGTTGGGCAGCTGGACGCGGGTGACCGGGCCCTCGGCCATCAGCTCGGCCAGCACCGGGTCGAAGTCCGTGCCCGTGAGGTCGAGCGCCGGCCAGTGCCGGATCGGGGGCATGACCTCGACGTCGGCGCGTGTCGCCTCCTCGATCATCGGGCGTCGCCGTCCGCGTTGACCCAGCGGCCCACCGACATCTCGGCGGTGATGCCGGGGCCGAAGCCGGCGAGCAGTCCGCGTGCCCGGTCGTGGGCGCCGCCCTCGTCGAAGAGCCGGCGCAGGGCGTCCAGGACGACGGCGCTGGCGATGTTGCCGTACTCGGTGAGCGTGGCCCGGCTGAACCGGAAGGCGTGCGGGTCGACCTCGAGGAACTTGCTGAGGTCGTCGAGTATTCGGGGACCGCCCGCGTGGATGATGTAGAAGTCCAGGTCGGACGCGTCCCAGCCGTGGTTGCCTGCCAGGTCCTTGAGCGCTGGGGCGAGCGGCTCCATGGTCGCGGGCACCCGCTTGTCCAGCAGGAAGTGGAAGCCGGTGGCCCGGACGTCGTAGGCGATCCAGTCCTCGGTCTTCGGGATCAGGTAGGAGCCGTTGCGCTCCAGGCGGACGCCCGTGCCGCCGCGCCCGCGCACCACGGCGGCGGCGATGCCGTCACCGAACAGGCCGTTGGAGAGCAGCGAGCCGACGCCGAGGTCGGTGGGCTGGTAGCACAGCGAGCAGAACTCGCAGGCCACGATGAGCGCGTTGGCGTGCGGGTAGGCCGAGCAGAAGTCGTGCGCCCGGTTGATGGCCGCACCGCCGGCCGCGCAGCCCAGCTGGGCGATGGGGAGCTGGCGGGTGGTGCTGTCGAAGTCCATCTCGTTGATCAGCCAGGCCGTGAGCGAGGGCATCATGAAGCCCGTGCACGACACGTAGATGATCACGTCGATGTCGCTGGTGAGCAGCTCCGCGTCGTCCAGCGCACGCTGGATCACCGCCGGGACGCGGGCCTTGGCCTCGGCCTCGTAGAGCTTGTTGCGCTCCTCGAAGCCCGGGTGCTTCAGGGTCTCCTCGATGGGCTGCACGATGTGCCGTGTCTTGACGCCGGTGTTCTCGATCAGCCTCAGCGCCAGTGGCAGTTGGGGGTGGTCGGCGTGGCGGGAGCGCGCCAGCTCCAGCGTGTCCTCCATCGTGATCACGTGCTCCGGGACCGACACCGAGGGCTTGCACAAAGTCGCCATGAACCGTCCCTGCTTTCCGCTCTCCGGGGGCCTTCGCCCACCGGCCAGAAGGTGGGTTCACCTCTGTGGGTGCTACACCCACCGTCACCCGGGAGGACGACGATCTCGCGCTGGGTTACTCCGAATCGGGGACCCGGGGGTCGGACGCGCAGGGCGATTCATGCCGCCGGACGAGGGAAAACGCGGGTACTGCCGTTACGACGGGGACTGCTGTGACCAGGGCATCGCTGGTGCGAAGGGCACGGCTGTGGCCAGTGGGCACAGCCGTGACGGTGAGGACGGCCGTTATCGGGGTACCGCGACGCCGGGTACCGCTGTGCCGGCGGGGCAGGTGCGGCTGTCAGGGCGCCCCGCTGCTGTGGGCGATGCACGCCACGTCGATACGGTCGGCCAGCTTCGCCAGCTCGATGGTCAGCGCGGCGACCGTGTCCTCGTCCAGCCCCTGCTCCCCGGCCTCGACAAGATGCAGCCACCGCGCCCCCACGGTCCGCAACAACTTACTCACGTCCACCGCGGCCACCTGCAAGGTCCCGCGGTCGTCGACGATCAGAGGCAGGGTCACTTCGCGGTTCACAAACGGGATGGTAGCCGCGCGGCGCTCACGCACCCTGCCAAACCGTGGTGATGTTGCAGAACTCCCGGATTCCGTGCCCGGACAGCTCACGCCCGTACCCCGACCGCTTCACGCCGCCGAACGGGAACGCCGGATGGGAGGCGGTCATCCCGTTGACGTACACGGCACCGGCCTCCAGGTCGCGCGCGAACCGCTCCACCTCGTTCTCGTCCCGCGTCCACACGTTGGAACTCAGGCCGAACGGCGAGTCGTTGGCGATCAGCACGGCCTCGTCCAGGTCGCCCGCCCGGTACAGCGTGGCGACCGGCCCGAACGCCTCCTCGCGGTGGATGCGCATCTCCCGGGTGATGCCGGTGAGGACGGTCGGCGGGTAGTACCAGCCGGGCCCCTCCGGCCGCCGCCCGCCGCACAGCGCCTCGGCCCCGCTGCGCCGGGCGTCGTCGACCAGCTCCTCCAGGTCGTTCCTGCCCTGCTCGCTGGCGAGCGGCCCGATCTGGGTGTCCTCCGCCAGCGGGTCGCCGATCCTGAGGGCCTGCATGCCCGCGACGAACTTCTCGGCGAACGCGTCGTAGACGTCGGTGTGCACGATGAACCGCTTGGCGGCGATGCAGGACTGCCCGTTGTTCTGCACGCGCGCGGTCACCGCGACCTCGGCCGCGCGGTCCAGGTCAGCGGAGGGCATCACGAGGTAGGGGTCGCTGCCGCCCAGCTCCAGCACCGTCTTCTTGATCATCTCCCCGGCGGTGGAGGCCACCGCCCGGCCCGCGGGCTCGCTGCCGGTCAGGGTGGCCGCCTTCACGCGCTCGTCGCGCAGGATGTCGTCCACGGCGCCCGAGCCGATCAGCAGCGTCTGGAAGCAGCCCTCGGGGAAGCCCGCCCGGTGGAACAGGTCCTCCAGGTACAGCGCCGTCTGCGGGACGTTGGAGGCGTGCTTGAGCAGGCCCACGTTGCCCGCCATCAGCGCGGGCGCGGCGAACCGGATCACCTGCCACAGCGGGAAGTTCCAGGGCATCACGGCGAGGACCGGACCGAGCGGCCGGTAGCGGACCCTCACCCGGGCGGCGCCGGAGTCGCGCACGTCCGGCTCGGGGGGCTCCTCGTCGGCCAGCAGCCCCTCGGCGCGTTCCGCGTACCAGCGCATCGCCTTGGCACATTTGGCGGCCTCCGCGCGGGCCTGCTTCACCGGCTTGCCCATCTCGGTGGTCATGATCCGGCCGATCTCCCGCTGGTCCTCGTCCAGCAGGTCGGCGGCCTTGTTCAGCAGTCGGGCGCGGTCGGCGAACGAGCTCGCCCGGTACGTGCGGAAGGTGGCCTCGGCGAGTTCGAGCCGGCGTTCCAGCTCGTCGTCGTCCATGGGCTCGTACGTCTTGAGCGTCTCGCCGTTCGCCGGGTTCACCGTTGCGATGGGCATGGCTGACCTCCCTGGGAGCGGGCTTGTCTCGACCTTCGCGCGCGGCCCGGCAAGTCGCAACGCGACAGGCCCCCGAGCGGTTCCTTCCGGTCGCCGCAGGGGCGCTTGCTAGCCCGAGTGCTCCGCCAGCCGGTCGAGAAACGCGGCCTGCGCCGTGACGATCACCTCACGGGCCCGGTCCAGACCGAACCACGCCACCCGGTCCAGCTCCGGGAACTCCCGCGTGCGCCCCGACCGCGGCGGCCACTCCATCGTGAAGGTCCCCGGGGTGATCGTCTGCGGGTCGAGGTCCGCCGCCACCGCCCACGCCGTGACGATCTTGCCGTTGCGCTGCACGACCTCGCCCAGCGGTACGGCCTCCCCGTCGGGCGGCGCCACCCCCAGCTCCTCCTGAAACTCCCGCCGGGCCGCCTCCCAGGCGGGCTCCGCCGGGTCGTACTCGCCCTTGGGCACGGTCCAGGCGCCCGCGTCCTTCCTCGCCCACAGCGGGCCGCCCATATGGCCGAGCAATACCTCCAGCTCCTGGTCGGTGTGCCGGAACAACAGCAGTCCCGCGCTGCGCTTCGTCGTCCGCACCGTCACGGCGTGACCTCCGGGTGGGCTGCCAGCAGGGCCTCCACCGTATCGGCCTCCTCGGGCCGCTTGTCCTCGCGGTAGCGAACCACGCGGGCGAAGCGGAGGGTGACGCCGGCCGGGTAGCGGGTGGAGCGCTGGAGGCCGTCGTAGGCGATCTCCACGACGAGTTCGGGGCGGACCCGGACCACCCAGCCGTTGTCCTCGACCGCCAGTTCCTGGAGCCGCTCGGTCTGCCAGGCGAGCATCGCGTCGGTCATGCCCTTGAAGGTCTTGCCGAGCATCGCGAAGCCGCCGTCCGGGGTGCGGGCGCCGAGGTGGAGGTTGGACAGCTTGCCGGTGCGCCTGCCGTGGCCCCACTCGGCGGCCAGCACCACCAGGTCGAGGGTGTGCACGGGCTTGACCTTCAGCCAGGAGGCGCCGCGCCGGCCCGCGCTGTAGGGGGCGTCGAGCGCCTTGACCACCACGCCCTCGTGGCCACGGGCCAGGGTGTCGGCGAGGAACCGTTCCGCCTCCGGGATGTCCTCGGGGCCCCGGACCACCGTGCGCCTGACCCGCATCGGCTCGGGCACCAGCCGGGCCAGCTCCGCGTGCCGCTCGGCGAAGGGCAGGTCGAGCAGGTCACGGCCGTCGACCGCGAGGGCGTCGAAGAAGACGGGGGAGACCGGGGTCTCCTCGGCGGCCCTCGCCACGTCCGTGCGCGAGCCGACCCGGCCCGCCGTCTCCTGGAAGGACCGGGGCCGGCCCGCCGCGTCGAAGGAGATCACCTCGCCGTCCAGGATGAACCGCTCGCCTCGCAACTCCAGCGCGGCGGCCGTCACTTCGGGCAGCCGGTCGGTGATGTCGTCCAGGGTGCGGGTGTGAATCCGGACCGTGTCGCCGTCCCGGTGCACCTGCACCCGGATGCCGTCAAGCTTCTCCTCCACCGCGCACGCGCCCAGCTTCTCCACCGCCTCCGCGACCGAGGACGCGCTGTGCGCCAGCATCGGCAGCACCGGGCGGCCCACGGTGAGCCGGAACCGCTCCAGCGCCCCCGGCCCCTCACCGAGCAGGGCCTGCGCCACCGTCTGCAACGACCCCGCCAGCATCACGGCCCGTCGCACGTCCGCCGGGTCCGCGCCCGTCGCCCGGGCCAGCCCCTCCACCGCGACCGCGTCCAGCGCGCCCTGCCGGACCTCGCCGGTGAGCAGGCCGAGCAGGAAGCGCTGCTCCTCCTCGGTGGCCGCGCCCATCAGCTCCCCGACGATCCGGGTCCGCTCCGCCTGGGAGCCGGGCCCGGACACCTTGCCCAGCTCGGTGAGCCGGGCGTCGACCTCGCGCACGGTGAGGGCGGGCTCGGCGGCGGCCGGGACCGGGCGGCTCAGCACCTTCCAGCCGACGCCGAGCCGGCCCTGCGGCAGCCGTCCGGCGAGATAGGGGATGACGATCGGCACGTCGTCCGCCTCCGCGTCCCGGAACAACTCCGCGAGCAGCGCGATCTTCCGGGACCGCGCCGCTGTCGCGGCGACCTCCCGGGACACCTGGGCGAGCCGGGTCAGCAGCATGCCGCCATGGTGCCTCAGTGCTCCGCCGGGTGCGCGGTTCCGTTCCGTGCGGGTGCGTGGTGATCTGCGGGTGCGGGGGTGATCGCGTCCGCGCGGCGGTGGCCGCACATCGGACACCGCCCCTCGCTCCTTACGGGGCGCTGTTGTCGAGGTCGGCCATCAGGAGCTCCGCGTTGATCGCCGCCCCCGCGCGGTAACCCCTGCTCGCCGCGTTGATCACCTGCTCCGCGAAGCCGCTCGCGTTGCCCGCTGCCCACAGGCCGGGCACGGTTGTCAGGCCCCGTTCGTCGATCACCGGGTAGCTGCCGAACGGAGTGTCGCGCAGCTCGGCGCCCAGCCTGATCAGCAGGTCGTTGTTCGGGACGGGGCGTGGGGCGGCGTACAGGACCTGGCGATCGTGGATCGTGCCGTCCACGAGCCGGACGCCGGTGAGGCGGTCGTCGGCGATCACGAGTTCGGCCACCTTGCCGGGTACGACCGTGACTCCGGCGGCGGCCAGCCGGCGCAGGTCCTCCTCCGTCAGGTCCGCCTCGCTCACCTCGTGCAGGAAGAGCCGTACGTCCTTCGACCACTGGGTGACCATGAGCGCCTGGTGCGCGCTGAGCGGCGAGGTGGCGAGGACGCCGGTCGGCAGGTCGCGTACCTCCCAGCCGTGGCAGTACGGGCAGTGGACCACGTCCCGGCCGAACCGTTCGGCGAGCCCGGGGAGCGGCGGCAGCTCGTCCTTCAGGCCGGTCGCGATCACCAGCTGCCGGGCCCGCACGGTCCGGCCGCTCGCCAGGACGGCGGTGAAGTCCTCCTCCCGGGTCACGTCCACCACCCGGTCCCGGACCAGCTCCACCCCGTAGCGGGCGATCTCCTCGCGCCCGACGGCCAGGAACTCGGCCGGGGACATGCCGTCCCGGGACAGATAGCCCTGCATGTGCGCGGACGGCGCGTTGCGCGGCTCGCCCGCGTCGACGACCAGCGTGCGGCGCCGGGACCGGCCCAGTACCAGCGCGGCGGACAGTCCGGCCGCACCGCCGCCGACGACGACAACTTCGTACCTGTTGTTCTCGGTCATGCGGCGACGGTCGCCCGACGGCTGCGGGATTGACAAACAGATTTGCCGTTCCCGCAATAGGGGGCATGAGCACAGAGGACGTACTGGCGGACGTGGGCTCGAGGCTGCGCCGCATCCGTAAGGAGCGGGAGGTGACCCTGGCCGCGCTGTCCGAGGCCACCGGCATCTCCGTGAGCACGCTCTCCCGGCTGGAGTCCGGACTGCGCAGGCCCAGCCTCGAACTGCTGCTGCCGATCGCCCAGGCCCACCAGGTGCCGCTGGACGAACTGGTCGGAGCGCCGCCGGTGGGGGATCCGCGGGTGCGGTCCAAGCCGATCGTCCGGGGCGGGCGCACCCACTGGCCGCTGACCCGCCAGCCCGGCGGCCTCCAGGCCTTCAAGGTCCTCGAACCCCAGCGCGAGCAGGAGCCCGACCCGCGGACCCACGAGGGCTACGAGTGGCTCTACGTTCTCTCGGGCCGGCTCCGCCTGGTCCTCGGCGAGCACGACGTCGTGCTGTCGGCGGGCGAGGCGGCCGAGTTCGACACGCGGGTGCCGCACTGGTTCGGGTCGACGGGGGAGGGGCCGGTGGAGTTCCTGAGTCTGTTCGGACCGCAGGGGGAGCGGATGCACGTCAGGGCGCGGCCCGCTCGGACGTGACCCACGCGACTGTTCCCTGATCGGCAAGCGACCGCTTAGTATGCCGTCGGACCCGGTCAGACGAAGCAGTCCCGTGGAGGCCCCGCATGCAGGCATGGCAAGTGCACGAGAACGGCGAGCCGAGCGAGGTGATGCGGCTCCAGGACGTCGAGCGGCCCACGCCCGGTGACGGCCAGGTGCTGCTGCGGGTGCGCGCCGCCAATGTCAACTTCCCCGACGCGCTGCTGTGCCGGGGGCACTACCAGGTGCGTCCGCCGCTGCCCTTCACGCCCGGCGTGGAGATCTGCGGCGAGACCGAGGACGGCCGCCGGGTGATCGCCAACCCCGCGCTGCCGTACGGCGGTTTCGCCGAGTACGCGCTCGCCGACGCCCGCGCTCTGCTCCCGGCGCCCGATTCGCTGGACGACGCCGAGGCCGCCGCTCTGCACATCGGCTACCAGACCGGCTGGTTCGGCCTGCACCGCCGGGCCCGCCTGGAAGCCGGGGAGACCCTGCTGGTACACGCCGCCGCCGGCGGCGTGGGCAGCGCCGCCGTGCAGCTGGGCAAGGCGGCCGGCGCCACGGTGATCGGTGTCGTGGGCGGCGCGGACAAGGCCGCCGTCGCCCGGGAGCTGGGCTGTGACGTGGTGGTCGACCGGCGCGCCGAGGACGTCGTGGCCGCCGTGAAGGAAGCCACCGGCGGCCGGGGCGCCGACGTGATCTACGACCCCGTCGGCGGCGAGGCCTACGCCCAGTCCGCCAAGCTGGTCGCCTTCGAGGGCCGGATCGTCGTCGTCGGCTTCGCCAGCGGGGCCATCCCGAGCCCGGCCCTCAACCACGCCCTGGTGAAGAACTACTCGATCGTCGGCCTGCACTGGGGCCTGTACAACACCAAGAACCCGAAGCTGGTCCAGCAGTGCCACGAGCGGCTCACCGAGCTGGCCGCCCGGGGCGCCGTCAAGCCGCTCGTCAGCGAGCGGGTGCCGCTCGCCGGGGCCGCCGGCGCCGTGCAGCGCGTCGCCGACGGGGTGACCACGGGCCGGATCGCCGTCGTGCTGGAGAACGGAGCCGTCGCATGACCGACGCCGAAGAACTGCGCCGCCGCACCCGGAAGTTGCTCGCGCAGCACCCGCCCGCGAGCACCGACCGCCTGGACTTCCTCCGGGCCCGCTTCGACGCCGGCCTCGCCTGGGTGCACTACCCGGAAGGCCTCGGCGGACTGGGCGCCCCGCGCTCCCTCCAGGGCGTCGTGGACGCGGAACTGGCGGCGGCCGGCGCCCCCGACAACGACCCCCGGCGCATCGGCATCGGCCTCGGCATGGCCGCGCCGACGATCCTGAAGTACGGCACCGAGGAGCAGAAGCGGCGCTATCTGCGTCCCCTGTGGACCGGCGAGGAGGTCTGGTGCCAGCTGTTCAGCGAGCCCGGCGCCGGCTCCGACCTGGCCGCGCTCGGCACCCGGGCGGTCAGCGAGGGCGACCACTGGGTGGTCAACGGGCAGAAGGTGTGGACGTCGAGCGCGCATGTCGCCCGCTGGGCCATCCTCATCGCCCGCACCGACCCGGACGTGCCCAAGCACCAGGGCATCACCTACTTCGTCTGCGACATGACCGACCCGGGCGTCGAGGTCCGGCCGCTGCGCCAGGTCACCGGCGAGGCCGAGTTCAACGAGGTCTTCCTCACCGACGTCCGCATCCCCGACGACCGCCGCCTCGGTGAGATCGGCGACGGCTGGCGGGTCGCCCAGACCACGCTGATGAACGAGCGCGTCTCCATCGGCGGCATGGCCCTGCCCCGCGAGGGCGGCATGATCGGCCCGGTCGCGAAGACCTGGCGCGAACGCCCCGAGCTGCGCACCCACGATCTGCACCAGCGCCTGCTGAAGCTGTGGGTCGAGGCCGAGGTCGCCCGGTTCACCGGCGAACGCCTGCGCCAGCAGCTCGTCGCCGGCCAGCCCGGCCCCGAGGGCTCCGGCATGAAGCTCGCCTTCGCCCGCCTCAACCAGGAGATCAGCGGCCTGGAGATCGAACTCCGCGGCGAGGAGGGGCTGTTGTACGACGACTGGACCATGCGCCGGCCCGAACTCGTCGACTTCACCGGCCGCGACGCCGGCTACCGCTATCTGCGCTCCAAGGGCAACAGCATCGAGGGCGGGACCAGCGAGGTCCTGCTGAACATCGTCGCCGAGCGCGTCCTGGGCCTGCCCGCCGAGCCGCGCACCGACAAGGACGTCGCCTGGAAGGACCTCGCCCGATGACCGACCTGCTGTACTCCGAGGAGGAAGAGGCGCTGCGGGCCGCCGTCCGTGACCTGCTCACGGACCACTGCGCACCGGCCGACGTGATCACCCGCGCCGAGTCGGACACTCCGCACGACCGCGCCCTGTGGAAGCTGCTCGCCGACGGCATGGGCCTGGCCGGCCTCCTGGTGCCCGAGGAGCGGGGCGGCCAGGGCGCGTCCGCGCGCGAAGTCGCCGTGGTGCTGGAGGAACTGGGGCGGGCGGTGGCCCCCGTGCCGTATCTCACCAGCGCGGTCGTGGCCACCGAGGCCCTGCTCGCCTGCGACGACGCCGAGCTGCTGGGGCAGCTGGCCTCCGGGCGCACCATCGGCGCCCTCGCGGTCGGCCTGCACACGGCCCCGGGCGCCCACGTCACGGCCGTACGCGTGGAGAACGGCACCCTGCACGGTGAGCTGACGGGGATCGCGGACGCGGCCGTCGCCGACGTCCTGCTCGTCCCGGCCGACGACGGCGGCCTGTACGCCGTCGCCGCCGACGCCGTGACCGTCACCTCGCAGGTCTCCCTGGACCTGACCCGCCCCCTGGCGAGCGTACGGCTGGAGGGTGCTCCCGGCCGCCGTGTCGGCGACGCCGAACCCGCCGTACGCCGTGCCCTGCGCGCCGCCGCCGGACTGCTCGTCTCCGAGCAACTCGGTGTCGCCGACTGGGCGTTGACGGAGACGGTGCGATACCTGAAGGAGCGCAAGCAGTTCAACCGGCCGGTCGGCGGCTTCCAGGCGCTCAAGCACCGGCTCGCCCAGCTGTGGCTGGAGGTCGTCCACCTGCGGGCCGCCGCCCGTGCCGCCGCCGACGCGCTCGCCACCGGCGAGGACGCGGAGGTCCCGGTCGCCGTCGCGCAGGCGTACGCGGCGCCCGTGGCCGTCCATGTCACCGAGGAGGCGTTGCAGCTCCACGGCGGGATCGGGATGACCTGGGAACACCCGGTCCACCTGTATCTGAAGCGGGCCAAGGCGGACTCGATCGCGTACGGCACGGCGGGCGCCCACCGCGAGGCGCTGGCCGCGCTGGTCGACCTCCAGGCACCCCTCCAGGCACTCTGACACGCCCACGGTGAAGCCCGCCCCACCCGGACGCTGTTGGTAAATCGAGTGTGGGCGTGACGACGGCCTGCATGACCCCGTTGGGGTTGTGCAGGCCGTCGTCGTGTTGAGGGGTGGGTTCGG
>NZ_JBVHWM010000105.1:0-23468 GCF_055564375.1 Streptomyces sp. NPDC029138 | reverse complement strand
CCACCGGACTTCGACCGCGACGCCTACAAGCGACGCAACACGGTCGAGCGCTGCATCAACAAGCTCAAACAGTGGCGCGGCCTGGCCACCCGCTATGACAAAACCGCCACCATCTACCTCGCCGGCCTGTACCTCGCCGCCATATTCATCTGGTCAGCGAGGTGATCCGAAAGAAACGGCCTAGGGCCGCCGGCTCACCCGGTGTTTCCCTGAGGTGGGACAGGACCGCGTGGTTCGCCTCCCAGCCGTCGGGGCTGTTTTTGATGGCCGCTTTCGGCGGGTGGGGTGGTGCCGTGCTGATCGTCTGCTGGGCAGGTGGGGGAGTGGCGGTCATGGTCGCCAGCTCACTCGGTGTTCCCTGAGGTGGGACAGGACCGCGTGGTTCGCCTCCCAGCCATCCGGAAACTTCACCAGGGTGCCGAGCTGGACCGGTTCCGTGGAGGGGTAGTCGTCCAGGAGGTCGGTCACTCCGGCGCGGCAGATCATGACGCAGGCGTGGCGGTGGCGGGAGGCCAGGACGCACAGGCGGCCCGTCTCCAGGTGGAAGGCGGTGGCGTCGGGGCGGCCGGAGAGCGGGTGCAGGACGACCGTGACGTCGTACTCGCGGCCCTGGAGGCGGTTCGCCGTGTCGACGGTCACCTCCGGGACACCGAGGTCGGCCAGGGCCGCGCGGACCGCCGCCGCCTGGTCGCGGTGGGCCGTGCCCACCGCGATGCGGTCGGCGGTGAGAGGGGTGGGGTCGGGGGCGCGTTCCGACACGGCCGCGCCGCCTCTGTCCAGCAGCCGGCGGACCACCGTCGCCACCGCACGGACCGCCTCCGGGTCCGTGCGCGGGGTGTGCCGGGCGGGCAGTTCCAGCAGGCCCCAGCCGGACTCCGCGGCCTCGTCGATCACCCGGTCCGGGCCGGAGCCGTCGGAGGGGACGGCGAAGGTCAGGCGGCGGTCGCCGTGGGACGTGCCGCTGCGGAACGGGGTGTACGGGTAGAAGGCGTCCGAGACCAGGGGGGCCGCCGAGGCAGGCAGGCGCCAGGAGACCGGCAGGCGGTGCTGGGGGAGGCCGGGGTTGTGGGCCAGGAGAGTGGTGACCGCCGAGGCCGAGGGGTCGTACGACAGGCCCGCCCACTGCTCGCTGCCGACGATGGAGAAGGGGTCCAGCTGGCCCGGGTCGCCCACGAACAGCGCCCGTTCGAACAGGCCGGCCACGGCGAGCAGGGAGTCGGAGCGCATCTGGTACGCCTCGTCCACGATCGCGTGCCGCCACGGCTCGTCCACCTTCACGTGCGCCCACTTCGCGGCCGTGGAGAGGACCACCGGCAGGCCGTTCAGGTCCGCCGCCCTCGCCGACGTGCGGACCTGCGGCAAGGCGTCCAGCGCCGAGTCGTACGCGTCGGTGTCGCTGCTGTGCAGACGGCCGACGGGCAGGTCCGGGTTCTTCTCGGCCAGGCGCAGGACCAGGTCGTCCACCTGGGCGTTCGTCTGGGCCACCACCATCAGCGGGCGCCCGGCGTCGGCGAGTTCGAGAGCCGCGCGGACGACCAGCGTCGACTTGCCGGCGCCGGGCGGTGAGTCCACCACCACGCTCCGCTCGGTGCCGTGCAGCGTGTCGTGGAGGATCGCGTCGGTGGCGCGGCCGGCCGCGGCTCCGGGCTCGAAGTCGACGGTCGTCACAGCACGTCCTCCTCGGTCACGGTGTCGGGGGCCTCCGGTGCCGGCTCGCCCGGCGGGCCGCCGTGCGTCCACGGGGTCTCCTCCGGGTCGGGCAGCTTCGCGCCGCCGCGCTGCTCGTGCTCGAAGAGGGTGAAGCAGACTCGGTCGCCCTTCTCCGGCACCGACCCGGGCTCCGGCTCCTTGCCACGGCCCATCTTGTCCAGGACGCGCAGGACCAGCACACCGTCGGCCTCCTGACCGACGAACTCCGCCGACTGCGGCTTGCCGCCCAGCGAGCGGTACACCCTCGCCCGCTCCGCCAGATGCGGCCGGTCCTCCGTGCGGACCGTCACCAGCGGGCGCGGGCTCGGCCGCTTGCCCTCGCTGTACGCCATCACGACGTCGGTCACCTCGCCCGCGAACGCCTCCCCGGCCAGCCGCCGCCCCGCCATCACCAGCGGGTCGTCCAGCGCCTCCTGCGCCTCCAGCCGGGCCTGCTCACGCTCGCGCGTGGCCAGCTTGTTCGCCGCCGTCACCGCGTCGTCCCGGCGCGGCTGAGGGGGCTCACCGGCCAGCACCCGGTCCCGGTGCCCGGTGAACGACCAGCGGTCCCGGGTCCAGCGCCCCTCCACGTGCGCGCCCTCCGGCAGGGCCCGCAGCAGGTCCAGGCCCCGCCACACCGCGTCCCAGGTGGGCCGGGTACGGCTTTCGACCAGGTCGCGGATCTCCCGCTCGGCCCGGGTGAGCGCGGCCAGCCGGTCGTCGGCCTCCAGGGGGTCCTCGGCGGCGGCCAGGGCCGTCCGCGCGCGGTCGTAGCGCTCGATCGCCGGGGCCAGCAGCTTGTTGTCGAACGCCGGGTCGGTGGCGGGGCCGGCCGGCGGGCACAGCAGCTGGCCGTCGGCGTCCCTGGCGAGTTCGGCCCGGCGGGCGGCCTCGGCGCCGGTCAGGCCCTCCGGAGGGTCGATCCAGGCCAGCAGCGCGCCCAGGTGCTCGTCCTCCAGGCCCGACTGGCCGGTCGCCCAGTGCCGGGACAGCACATCGGTCAGGGCCAGCAGCAGCGAGGAGCCGGGGACCCGGGCCCGCTCGCCGTAATGGGTCAGCCAGCGGCCGAGCAACGGCACCCGGGGCGGCGCCGGGTAGGGCGCGTCCGGGTCCTGCTCGGCGGTGCGCCGGAACCGCATCGAGCGGCCCAGCAGCCGTACGAAGTCCAGGCCCGTGCGGCTCGGCACGATCAGCTGGGGCGCGTCCGCGCACAGCTCGGCCGCCACCTTGACCCGCTTGCCGGTCTCCGGGTCGGTCTCGGTGCGCTCGGCCGCCTCGACCGAATCGGCGTAGGCGTCGACGTAGGGCAGGACGACGTCGGCCAGGTCGGCGAGGAACGTGAAGCGCAGATCGCGGTCGCGGGGCTGCGGTACGACCAGCAGCCGCGGCGCGTCCCGGTCGGTGCCGACCAGCGCGCCGAGCGGGGCACCGGTCTCACCGGCCGTGGTGAGCGGCACGAACACCAGGGGGTGGTCGGACAGATGCCGGTGCCGGACGGTCGCGGCGGGCTGCGCCCGGCCCGTGCCGACGGCTTCCAGCCGGGCGAGGGCGGTGATCAGGGACACGGGACCGCCTCCCGCGCCTCCGGCAGCGCCTCCGCGCGCTGGACCGCCTCCCGGGCCTCCCGCAGCGCCTCCTCACGCAGGGCCGCCGCCCGGCGCAGGGCGGCCACCGCCGGGTCGTCCGGGTCGCCGCTCTCGCCGTGCGCCGCCGCCAGGACCTCCTCGACCGTGGCCAGACCGCCCAGTTCGGCCCGCAGCGGCCGGCCGAGGCGGGTGACCGCGCCGGCCGCGCGGGCCCGCTCCCGGCAGTGGAAGGCCAGCTCGCAGGCCGACAGGCACTCGGGCGCGTACGTCGCCGGCACCGCCTCCACGGCGGCCGTCAGCTCATCGGCGGGCCGGTCGGGCGCGAAGCACGTGCCCTCGGGCAGCGTTTCGGCGATCTCCTCGATGCGGGTGAGCCGGGCCAGCTGGCGGGCGGTGACCGCGCGCTGCTTGCGGACGTCCACGGCGGAGCCCGCGGGCAGGTTGGAGAAGTCCTTCGGGCACACCAGCAGCACCCGGTGGTGCACTCGCGGCACCGGGGCGCTCTCTCGGCCCCGCCCCTCCGGCTCCCCGCCGAGACGGTTCGCGACCTCCTCCAGCGCGAGCACGTACACCGCCGCCTGGCGGGCCGCCGCGCCCACCTTCGCGGGGTCGGCTGCGCCGTCCACCATCGGGAAGGACTTGATCTCCACCACGGACCAGCTGCCGTCCGGGTGCACCACGACCGCGTCCGGCTCCAGGAAGGCGAGCGAACCGGCCACGTCCAGGGCGAGCATCGGATGGTCCAGCAGCGTCCAGCCGCCGGCCCGCGTGGCCTCGCGCAGCGCCAGCGCCGTACGGGCCGTACGCCCCTCGGGGCCGTGCGCGGTCAGGTCGGGTACGGCCGCCGCGGCGGGCGGTTCGGCGCCGGGGTCCAGCCGGGCGTGCACCAGCCGGAGCAGCTCGGCGCCGCCGTCGGCCTTCACCTTCGCCTCGAACGCGTTGCCGCGCGTCAGCGCGAACTGCGACTGCCCGAAACCGGCCGGGGCGCCCAGCGCGCCGGCCAGCCGGGCCTTGTCCACCCCGGCGCCGTCCAGGATCGCCCGCCGGGAGCAGCCCGGGTTCGAGGCGAGCGCCGCGAGGGCGCGGGCGTCCAGGGCCTTGGCCGGTACGTCGGGACCGCGCAGCTCAGCGAGCCGGTGCCGGAGCCCCTTCGCCCGCGTCGCTGGGGGAGGCGTCCGGTCCGGGCGCGGGGTCGAGCCGCGACTCGCGCTGCCGTGGAATTCGCTCACCCGCCGAAGTCTGGCATCCGGCACTGACAATCGGGGAACCCGTGGCGCCCGTGACCGGTGCGGTACGACGCGGCAGCCGGGTCCGGGCCAGGTCCGCGGCCCGCAGGACCAGCGGTGCCAGCAGCAGGCCGACGCCCATCACGACCACGCCCGCGACCGCGTCCAGGAAGTAGTGGTTGGCGGTGCCCATGACCACGAGCGCGGTCACCAGCGGGTAGACGACACCGAGGACCTTCGTCAGGCGCGTGCCGCCGTGGCGCCACAGCATCACACCGCACCACAGCGCCCAGCCCACGTGCAGGCTCGGCATCGCCGCGTACTGGTTGGTCATGCCGCCCATGCCGCGCGGGGCGCTGGCCTCGCCGCCCCACCAGCCGTACGTGCTGTACTGCGCCATCGTGTCCACGAAGCCGTGGCCGGCGGAGAGCAGGCGGGGCGGGCAGGTCGGCAGCAGGGTGAAGCCGATCAGACCGATGAACGTGGACGTCATCAGCCAGGTGCGGGCCGCCCGGTAGTGAGGGGCACGCGCGCGGAACAGCCACACCAGGAGCACGGGCGTGACCAGGTAGTGCAGCGAGGCGTACCAGAAGTCGGCCGGCACCCCGAGCCAGGCCTCGCGCGTGAACAGCCGGTTCAGCGGGTGCTCGGCGTTCAGGTGCAGGGCCTTCTCGACGCGCAGGATCGCCAGGCCGTGGTCGACGGCGCTCGTGACGTCACCGCGAGCGAGGAGCCGGCCGGCCGAGTAGCAGCCGTAGACCAGCAGGATCAGCGGCAGCTCGGTCCACCAGCGCAGCCGGGGTCGCGGGGCCACCTCGGTGCCCGGTGTCTCGGTCTGCGGCATCCGATCGCCCTCCCCCTTCTGCTGTGCGGCCGCGCCCCGGCGGGCGACCGTGCCACTTTACGGTGTCCCTACTCCGCCCCATGACGGGCGCTCGGATCACGCTCGGTGGGTGTCAGCCCTCGAAGACGCCGAGATCGCCCGGCGGGTTGCCTGGGAGTGGGGTGCGCGATGATGGAGTGACCGCACCCACACGTCGTGCGTCCCCTTGTTGTGCATCCGCTTGTTCTTCGGAGAGGTCCCATGGCACCGCGCATTCTGCTGGCCCGGCACGGACAGACGGCATGGTCGCTGTCCGGCAAGCACACCGGCCGGACCGATGTGCCGCTGCTGGAGGAGGGCCGGCGCGGGGCCAAGCTGCTCGGCGAGCGGCTGCACCGCGCTCCGCTGGACGGGCTGGCGGGCGTGGAGGTGCGGACCAGTCCGCTGTCACGCGCGCGTGAGACGTGCGAACTGGCGGGCTTCGCGGACCGTGCCACGGTGTGGGACACGCTGATGGAGTGGGACTACGGCGCGTACGAGGGCATGACCCCGGCCGAGATCCACGCCGTGCGGCCCGGTTGGCTGATCTGGCGGGACGGGGTCCCGGAGGGCGAGACCATCGCCGACGTCACCGCGCGCGCGGACGAGGTGGTCTCCTGGGCCCGTTCGGCCGACCGTGACGTCCTGGTCTTCGCCCACGGGCACATACTGCGGTCGATCGGGGCGCGATGGCTGGGACTGCCGCTGGATTTCGCGGCACGGATACGACTGAATCCCACGTCGCTGTCCATATTGGGCTGGGCGTACGGGGAACCGGCGATCGAGAGCTGGAACGACCTGGGCCATCTGGCGGGCTGAGAGGGTGGCCCGCGCCGCGAAGGGGCGCGGGGCTGTGGCGATGTCCGGCTCCGCCGCGTGGGCGCGACCGGCCACCAGGCACCCGCAGCCCGACGACTGCGCCGGCCTCCACACACCCGCAGCCCGACGACTGCGCCGGCCCCCACCCCGAACCGGACAGCCCCTACGCCCGCCGGGGGACGGACGCGTGGCGGTCCAGGAACTCCGACACCCCCGACGCCCGCCGGTGCGGCAACAGCACCCGCGCCGTCCCCGCCAGCATCGTCTGGATGCGGGACGACTGGACCTGGTCCAGCAGTGCCAGCACCCGCAACCCGGCCTCCGCCGCCTCGTCGGGACGCCCCTCACGGGCGAGGTCGTCGGCCAGTTCCGCCGTGTAGAGCGCGATGTTCCGCGTGAAGTGCGGATCCTGTAGACGCGCCGCCCGCCGTGCGTGCCGGGACGCCCGCCGCCAGTCGCCGAGCGTGGACCAGCACTGCGCCTCCAGCCCCTCCAGTTCGGCCTCTCCGTAGAAGCTCATCCACTCGGGGTCGGCGTCCGAACGGCCCCGCTCGAACAGGGCGTGTGCCCGGGCCAGCGCCTGCGCGCAGCCGGTGCGGTCGGCGAGCCCCGCCCAGCCGCCCGCCTCGCGCAGCGCCAGCAGGGACATCAGCCGGTCGGAGCCGAGCGGCTGGGCGGCGCGCTGCGCGGCCTGCGCGGCCCGCACCGCCTCCCGGGGGCGCCCGGCGTCCCGGGCCAGGAACGCGGTGTTGCAGAAGGCGTGTGCCTCCAGCGCCGGATCGCCGGTCATGCGGGCGGTGGCGAGCGCCTCCGCGTAGTGCGAGCGGGCGTCGTCGAAGCGGCCGGAGTCATGGGCCAGCCAGCCGACGGAGATGGCGAGTTCACCGGCGCCCGCGTGCAGCCGGTCGGCGGTGGTCTGCCGGGTCGCGCCGGCGTCGAGCAGCGCGTACGCCGCGCGCAGCGGAGCCGCCGCGCGCCGGTAGAGGCCGTCCGCGCCGTGCCGGTCGTCGAGCAGCCGGATGCGGCGGACGGCCTCCTCCAGTGCCGCCGCCTCGGAGGTGCCGGCGCGCCGCAGCGGCCGTTCGGCCGCCGTGGCGCCGGTGGTGAGCCCCAGCGGGGCCAGCGTGGCGGCGGCCACCGTGGCGCCTCCGCCGGTCATGAATGCGCGACGCAGCACGTCGCTCTCCTCGTGGTTCAGGGGGTCTTTCGCATACAGTTCGTGCGGTTCGTACGGCTGGTGCGGTTCGTGCGGGTCCCGCGCGGCGCGGGGGGCACCGGTCTCGGAGGACTCATACGGCTCCGGAGCCCCGCCGGACTCACCGGGCACCGGCTCCGCGGGGGCCGTCTCCGTCGCCGTACGCGCCGCGCGTCCGCGGACTGACGAGCGGGGCGCGAAGCCGAGGTCGGTGAGCGTGCGGCCGGGAAACATGTGCAGGAACACCCGTTCGTACGCGTAGTTGGGGCAGCGGATCTCGCCCGCCTCGACCCGGCCGATGTAGCGCGCGTCACAGCTCACCCGCTCACCGATCTCACGCGCGGCCCGCCGTACCAGCGCCGCGAACTCCGCCGGTGAGCGCCGGCCGCGCAGGTGCCGGAAGGCGAGGTTCGGCCGTGGTGGCCGTTCGGGCTGTGACGAGGTCACGGTTGACGACGCCATGGCCGGGTCCTCTCGTGCGAACCGTCGAACCACGCCGGGACCCGGGCGATTCCGGGATGAGTTGCCCGTGTGACGCTCTGGTTCCGGCGGGCATGAACGTACCTGCTGTGAAGGACCCGCCACGCGGTGTTTAGCTACAAACCGGATATCTCATACACGATCTGCCATGAAGTGCCATCCTTTGCGGCGCACTTGTGCCGTTGCCGTTGACGCGCTCGCGCGTTGGACTCCATGGACCGCAACAGGGCTGTGTGGTGGAGGTCGGCATGGAGACCAGCCAGAGCAACGATCCTTGTACGTCGCCGTCGTCGTCCGCGTGCGCGGGAGGTGACGCGAGATGCGACCTTGTGACGGTACCGACCCGGCAGGGGCTGGAGGCGGTCGACATTCTGCGGCGGGGGGCCGCGGACGCGGTCGGGCCCGTGCTGCACGACGACGGCTGCGGCACCCTGGGCTTCCTGGTGCCGGCCGGTACGGCCGCCGGCTGGGACGTGCCGGGCAGCACCTGCACCGAGACCGACGGGCGCGGGCTGCGGCTGAACCCCGAGCCGCCGGTGGAGGGCTCCGACTGGCTGCTGCCACCCGGCGAGGCCGACCTCGCCACCGACCCGGCGGTCCTGCGCCACGCCCTCGGCGAGGCGGCCCGCCTGATCGAGGCGGCCGACAACTGCCGGTGACACGAGTCCGCGGCCACTGTCCGCACCGGTGACAGCCGTCTGTGGCATCTGTCCGCACCGGTGACGCCCGTTCTGTGGCATTTGCCCGTGCCAGTGACGCCCAGCTGTGGCATCTCTTCCGTGCCAGTGACACCCGTTGTGGCATCTGTCCGCGCCGGTGGCACCCTGCCCCGCGGCACCTGTCCGCCGAAGGCGCCCGCCGGTGACGCGTGTCCCCGGGGTGGCTGCGAAAATAGGGGGATGGGCAGGTCCAGGAACACACGGCGCAGGTCGGCCGCCGTCGCGGCGGTCGAGGAGCCGGTCGACGGCGGGCTCGCGCAGCTCGTGCCCGACCCGGACCGCGCCCGGGCCTGGACGTTGCTGATCGACGGGGCGCCCCAGTCGCACGTCGACCTGGACGACCCGGCGTATCTGTCCTTCGAGTACCAGCGCCGCCTCGGCCATGTCATCGACCTCACCGCCCCGCCCGGCAGGCCCGTGCACGCCGTGCACCTCGGCGGCGGCGCGCTCACCCTCGCGCGGTACGTCGCCGCGACCCGGCCCCGCTCCACCCAGCAGGTCGTGGAGCGGGACGCGAGCCTGGTGCGGCTCGTCCGCCGTGAGCTGCCGCTGGACCCGGGCGCGCGCATCCGGGTGCGGGCCACCGACGCCCGCGCGGGGCTCGCCAAGGTGCCGGACGGCTGGGCCGACCTGGTCGTCGCCGATGTCTTCAGCGGCGCCCGCACCCCCGCCCACCTCACCTCCACCGAGTTCCTGGACGAGGTCCGGCGCGCGCTGAAGCCCTCCGGTGTCTACGCGGCCAACCTCGCCGACGGCCCGCCGCTCACGCATCTGCGCGGCCAGATCGCCACCGCCGCCGCCCGGTTCGGCGAACTCGCGCTGATCGCCGACGCGGCCGTGCTGCGTGGCAAGCGCTTCGGCAACGCGATCCTCGTCGCCTCCGACCTCCCCCTGCCGCTTCCCGAACTCACCCGTCGCGCCGCCTCCGACCCGCACCCCGGCCGGGTCGAACACGGCAGGCAGCTCACCGACTTCACCGGTGGCGCGGTGCCCGTGACGGACGATGCCGCGGTGGCCTCCCCGGCCCCGCCGCCCTCGGTGTTCCGCTAGGACCCCGCTCCGCGCCCCGTACCGGTCACCGCCGGAATCGCGTTGGTGCTTCACCACATCGGAAGCAACCGGAGGGAATCCGTCATGAGCGATGCTGTCCGACGGACCGCCCACACCCTGGGCGGGATCGCCGCGGTCCTCCTCGCCCTGGTCGCGTTCGACTCGTTCACCTCGTCCTCGGCCGACGCCGCGATCACCAACCCCGTCGTCAGGTCCAAGTACTTCTCCGGCTCCGCCACGATCACCTGTCCGTCCGGCTGGGCGGCGACCGGCGGAGCCGCCAGCGGCACCGTCTACGTCGTCTGCGCACCCTGACCACCGTGAGGTGGGTCAGTACGTGCCCACCTCCACCCGCGGCGGCCCGTCGTGCCAGGTGCAGAACACCGACACCCGGTCCGCGCCCCGGCTGAACTCCACCCGGATCCAGCCCTCCGTCTTCCACACCTGCATCGACCAGCCCGCCCCCGGGGTGGCCGAGACGAGCGTGGCGTCGGCCGGGCCCAGGTCGAACACCGCCCGGCCGCCGTCGGTGTCGTAGGACCTGACCCGGCCGGACGCGGTGGCGGAGGCGGTCGGAGACAGGGACGGGGACGGGGACGGTGTGCGGGCCGGCGTCCGCGCGGGCGTCGGCGTCGGCCGGGCCGGGCGCTCGCGCGACGGGGTCGGGGACGGAGTGGGCGCCCGGGACGCGGACTTCACGTCCCGGGCGTCCGCGTCGGCGGCCGTGACCGGAAGGGCGCGCGGCGGATCGTAGGCCGTCCCCGCCATCACCGTGTGGACACCCCACCACGACAGCGTGACCGCCGCTCCCGTCGCGAGAAGCCACGCCAGTACGTGTACAAGTCCTCTGCGCATCGCGGGCCATACTGCCCCAGGGGTACCGCCGTACGCACATGCCCCGAGTTGTCCACAGGCTCCCGCCCGGTGTCGTCCGCATGGCGTACGGTGCGGCGCATGGCAAGTGTGCTCGTGGTCGAGGACGACCAGTTCGTACGCTCGGCGCTCATCCGGCATCTGACCGACGCCGCACACACCGTGCGCAGCGTCGGTACGGCACTGGAGGCGCTGCGCGAGGTCGCCCATTTCCGCTTCGACCTGGTCATCCTGGACCTCGGACTGCCCGACCTGGACGGCTCCGAGGCCCTGAAGATGCTGCGCGGCATCACCGACGTGCCCGTCATCATCGCCACCGCCCGCGACGACGAGACGGAGATCGTCCGGCTGTTGAACGCCGGGGCGGACGACTATCTGACCAAGCCGTTCTCCGTCGAACACCTCTCCGCCCGGATCGCGGCCGTGCTGCGCCGCGCCCGTTCCGGCGGCGGGGAGGCACCGCCCTCGCCCGTGCTCCGCGTCGGCGGCCTGACCGTCGACCCGCTGCGCCGCCAGGCCGAGTTGGACGGGACCCGGCTCGACCTCACCCGCCGGGAGTTCGACCTGCTCGCCTTCCTGGCCGGCCGGCCAGGCGTCGTCGTCCCGCGCAAGGAACTCCTCGCCGAGGTCTGGCAGCAGTCCTACGGCGACGACCAGACCATCGACGTCCATCTGTCCTGGCTGCGCCGCAAGCTGGGGGAGACCGCCGCCCGGCCGCGCTATCTGCACACCCTGCGCGGTGTCGGTGTGAAGCTCGAACCCCCCTCGGACCCCTCGGCCGACGGGCAGGTCCCGTGATGCGATGGGCTCTGGTCAGGGTCTGCCTGGCGGTCACCACGATGGTCGTGGTCGCGTTCGCCGTGCCGCTCGGCCTGGTCGTCAAGGAGATGGCCCGTGACCGCGCGTTCTCCAACGCCGAGCGGGAGGCGGCGGCGGTCGCGCCCGCGCTGTCCATCACCACCGACCGGGACCAGTTGGAGCGGGTGGTGGCCTCGGCCGGCGCCGACTCGGGGATGGCGGTCCACCTGCCCGCCGAGGGCGGCCAGGCCGCGCTCGACCTCGGCCGGCAGCGCGCCGCGGGACGCGACATCGAGGCCGTACGGCGACTCGGCCGCGCCTCCACCACGGCCGTGCCCGGCGGCTCCACCCTGCTCCAGCCGGTGGCGCTCGGCTCCGGCGCGATAGCAGTGGTCGAGGTGTACGTCCCCGAGTCCGAGGTGACCAACGGCGTCGGCACGGCCTGGGCGGTGCTCGCCGCCGTCGGTCTCGCGCTGGTCGTCGGCTCGGTCGCGGTCGCCGACCGGCTCGGGGTGCGCATGGTGCGGCCCGCGCGGCGGCTCGTCGAGGGCGCGCACGAGCTGGGCGAGGGCAAGTTGGGCGCCCGGGTGCCGGAGGACGGCCCGACCGAACTCCGGCTCGCCGCCGTCGCGTTCAACTCCATGGCCGACCAGGTCGTCCAACTCCTCGCCAACGAGCGGGAGCTGGCCGCCGACCTCTCGCACCGGCTGCGCACCCCGCTCACCGTCCTCCGGCTGAACGCGGCCTCCCTCGGCGCCGGACCGGCCGCCGAGCAGACCCGGGCCGCCGTCGCCCAGCTGGAGCGCGAGGTCGACACCATCATCCGCACGGCCCGCGAGGCCAAGCCGCAGACGGCCGCCGCCGGACCCGGCGCCGGCTGTGACGCGGCCGAAGTGGTCCGGGAGCGCATGGAGTTCTGGTCCGCGCTCGCGGAGGACGAGGGCCGCAAGTGGCGGGTGGCCGGCGTCGACCGGCCGGTGCGCGTACCCGTGGCCCGCGCCGACCTGGCCGCCGCGCTCGACGCCCTGCTCGGCAACGTCTTCCGGCACACCGCCGAGGGCACGGCCTTCGCGGTCGACGTGCACAACGGCGAGGACGCGGTGATCGTGCTCGTCTCCGACGCGGGCCCCGGCATACCCGACCCCGAGGCGGCGATGGCCCGTGGCCGGGGCTCGGGGCACGCCGGGTCGACCGGGCTCGGCCTGGACATCGTCCGGCGGCTCGCCGAGTCCACCGGCGGTGACGTCCGCATCGGCGCCTCGGTGCTGGGCGGCACCGAGGTGCGGATCTGGTTCCAGCTGGACGCGCGGAAGCCGGTGGGGCGCAGACAGCGGGGGGCCGTACGCAGACGCCGATCGGGCAAATTGGTCTCCACCTTTAACCGTCCCCGATCGCTTCCTTAAGCGAACCCTAAGGTCTGCGACGGGCGCCCCGAACAGGCGGTTTGCCCCTTTCCTGATCGCTAGCGTGCTGCCGCACCTCACCCCCGTGAACAGCGAAGGCAGGCACGCGCATGAGCACGCACCGGCGCAGGATCAGTGGCAGGAACAAGGCGATAGGCGGCCTGGTGGCCGCGGCCGTGATCGGCGGCGGCGCGGTCCTGCTCACCGGAACCGCCAACGCGGCCGGTGTGAACGCCGCGTACACCAAGACCAGCGACTGGTCCACGGGCTACACCGCGCAGTACGTCGTCACCAACAACACCGGCCAGGCCGAGAAGACCTGGACGCTGGAGTTCGACCTCCCGGCGGGCGCCAAGCTCAGCTCCCTGTGGAACGGGGAGTCGAGCGTCAGCGGTCAGCACGTCACCGTGAAGCCGGCCACGTGGGACACCGACGGACTGGCCCCCGGCAAGTCGGTGACCGTCGGCTTCGTCGTCAACGGCAGCGGCGACCCGACGGGCTGTCGTATCGACGACGCGCAGTGTTCCGCGGACGGCGGAGCCACCCCCGAGCCGAGCGGCCGGCCGACGCAGACCACGCAGTCGCCGGCCCCGACCCCCACCCAGAGCGCGACCCCCACCCCCACCGGCAGCACCGGAAGCGGCACCGCCGCCTCCGCCGGCTTCGCCCCCTACGTCGACACCAGCCTCTACCCGGCCTTCGACCTCCTCGGCGCCGCCGACGCGACCGGCGTGAAGAACTACAACCTCGCCTTCCTCACCGACGGCGGCGGCTGCACCCCCAAGTGGGGCGGGGTCACGGACCTCACCGGCGACGCCGTGGCCGCGCAGATCGGCGCCCTGCGCGCCAAGGGCGGTGACGTCCGGGTCTCCTTCGGCGGTGCCTCCGGCTCCGAGCTGGCCACCACCTGCTCCTCCGCGGACGCGCTGGCGGCGGCGTACGGCAAGGCGGTCGACGCGTTCAAGCTGACCAAGGTCGACTTCGACGTCGAGGGCGGCGCGCTGCCGAACACCGCCGCCAACACCCGCCGTGCCCAGGCCATCGCCAAGCTCCAGGCCCAGCACCCGGACCTGGACGTCTCCTTCACCCTCCCGGTGATGCCCGAGGGCCTCACCCAGGACGGCGTGAACCTCCTCGCCAACGCCAAGTCCAACGGCGTGAAGATCGACACCGTCAACATCATGGCGATGGACTACGGCGCCTCGTACAGCGGCGACATGGGCACCTACGCCGAGCAGGCCGCGACCGCCACCCAGGCCCAGGTCAAGAGCGTGCTGGGCCTGTCCGACTCCGCCGCCTGGAAGGCCGTCGCCGTCACCCCCATGATCGGCGTCAACGACGTCTCCTCCGAGGTCTTCAAGGTCGACGACGCCACCCAGCTGGTGAACTTCGCCCGGTCCAAGGGCCTCGGCTGGCTGTCGATGTGGTCCGCGACCCGCGACAAGCAGTGCGCCGGCGGCACCAAGCCCACCGCCGACGCCACGTGCAGCTCCCTCACCCAGGCCCCCTTCGCCTTTTCGAAGGCGTTCGGGGCGTACAAGTAGTCGCGCGAACTACCGACGACCGGACAAGGGGCCCGGCGGATCACTCTCGCCGGTCCCCGCCCCGATCACCCCAGCCGTCACAACGGCGGAATCACCCTGGTTCCGCCGGGAATCGCGTCGCTACGATGCCCCCGCCGTCGTACCCCGACGGAGAATGCCAGGACGCGGTCCGTCTCCGAGCCAAGTCACCCGTACCCGCCGCGGCCCTGCCCTGAGAGCCGGTGGTCCTACGAGGAGCGGCGCGGTCGGTGCCGCCGCTCGGCGTAGGCGGGCGGGTCCGGTCGGTGCCGATCCGGCCGTCCCCGCACCCGCTCGGCCCGACCCATCACGCTCACGCCCCCTGAGCCACCGGCGGCAGCACCCCCGTCCGAGCCGCCTCCCCGTACCACCGCGCGCTCGACTTCGGCGTCCGCTCCAGCGTGGCGTAGTCCACGTACACGGCGCCGAACCGCTTGCCGTAGCCGTACGCCCACTCGAAGTTGTCCATCAGGGACCACAGGTAGTAGCCGCGCACATCGGCGCCGTCGGCGATGGCGTGGCGCACCTCCGACAGATGGCTGTGCAGGTAGGCGATGCGCTCGGGGTCGTGCACGCGGCCGTCGGGGTCGGGCTTGTCGTCGTAGGCCGCGCCGTTCTCGGTGACGTGGAGGGGGAGGCCGGGCGCCTCGCGCGTGTAGCGCATGAGCAGGTCGTACAGGCCCGTCGGATCGATCGTCCAGCCCATCTCCGTGCGGTCGCCGGGGGTCTGGTGGAAGACGACGTCGTCGGCGCCGGGCCAGGGGGAGTGGTCGCTGGTGCCGTGGCCGTCCGCCCGGGGCCCCGCGACGCCGTCGGACGCGGCCGAGACCAACGCCGGGGTGTAGTAGTTCAGGCCCAGCGCGTCCAGCGGGGCGTTGATGGTGCGGACGTCGCCGTCCAGGACGTACGACCAGTCGGTCACCGAGCGCGTGGCGTCGAAGAGCGACGACGGGTACGCCCCGTGCAGTACCGGCCCGTGGAACACGCCGTTGGCCAGGTCGTCGATCCGGCGGGCCGCGGCCAGGTCGGCCGGCTCCTGGGAAACGGGCCGGACGACGGCGGAGTTGAGGCTGATCGCGATCCGGTTGCGGGCCGGCATCGCCGCGCGGAGGGCCGAGACGGCCAGCCCGTGTCCCAGGTTCAGATGGTGGGCCGCGCGCAGTGAGGCCGCCGGGTCGGTCCGGCCGGGGGCGTGCACTCCGGAGGCGTAGCCCAGGAAGGCGCTGCACCACGGCTCGTTGAGGGTGATCCACTGCTCCACCCGGTCGCCCAGCGCCTCGCCGACGAGCTGCGCGTACTCGGCGAACCGGAACGCGGTGTCCCGCTCCGGCCAGCCGCCCGCGTCCTCCAGCTCCTGCGGCAGGTCCCAGTGGTAGAGGGTGAGCGCCGGGGTGATGCCCCGCCCCAGCAGCTCGTCGACCAGGCGGCGGTAGAAGTCCAGGCCCCGCTGGACCGCCGGCCCCCGGCCCGTGGGCTGCACCCGGGACCAGGAGACGGAGAAGCGGTACGCGGTCAGGCCCAGCTCCGCCATGAGCGCGACGTCGTCGCGGTAGCGGTGGTAGTGGTCGACGGCGGTGTCCCCGGTCTCGCCGCCGGCCGTCCTGCCCGGTGTATGGCTGAAGGTGTCCCAGATCGAGGGGGTGCGGCCGTCCTCCCGTACCGCCCCCTCGATCTGGTACGCCGAGGTCGCGGCGCCCCAGAGGAAGGCGGGAGGAAAGGCCACGGTCGTCGGTTCGGGCATGAAGGCTCTCCCATGGGTCGAGTGCACGCATTATGCATGGGAGCGCTCCCACGGCGAAAGAGGGCAACGCCGACCGATGTGCCACGGGAACGCTTTCGGAGACCGACGCGGGACTTCTGCGGCCGACGCGGGACTTCCGAGGCCGACCCCCGACTTTGCGGCGCGACGCGTGACTTCTGGGGCTGACCTGTGGCTTCTCGGGGCGACGCGGGACTTCTGCGCCGCCGGGCGACCTCTCAGGCCGCCGGACGACTTCTGGGGCCGCCGCGCGACTTCTGAGGCGACGCGCGACCTCTCAGGCCGACCCCGACTTTTCAGGCCGACACCGCGCGACCTGTCAGGCCGCCGTGCGACTTCTGGGGCCGACCCGGGACTTCTGCGGCCGACGCGGGACTTTTCTGACGCCGACCCGCGACTTCTCAGGCCGCCACGCGACTTCTCAGGCCGACGCTGCGCGACCTCTCAGGCCGCCGCACCACTTCTGAGGCCGACGCCGGACTTTTGAGGCCGGCCCCCGACTTCTCAGGCCGACGCTGCGCGACCTGTCAGGCCGTCACGCGACTTCTGAGGCGACGCGCGACCTCTCAGGCCGACCCTCGACCTCTCAGGCCGACGCGCGCACCACCAGTTCCGTCGGCAGCACCACTGCCCGCTGGCCGGTGCCGCGGTGGGCGATCTCCTCCAGCAGGAGGCTCGCCATCGTGCGGCCCATCTCCTCCAGCGGCTGACGGACGCTGGTCAGCGGCGGATCGATGTGCCGGGCCACGATCGAGTCGTCGAAGCCGATCAGCGCCACGTCGTCCGGCACCCGGCGCCCCGCCGCGCGCAGTTCCAGCACCGCGCCGGAGGCCATCACGTCGGAGGCGGCGAAGACGGCGTCCAGACCCGGGTGCCGGCGCAGCAGTTCCCGCATGGCCACGCGTCCGCCCTCCTCGGTGAAGTCGCCGGCCGCGATCAGGTCCTCCTCGACGGTGACCCCGGCCTCGCGCAGCGCCTCCCGGTAACCGTCGAGCCGCGCCCGCGCCACATCCATGTCCAGCGGGCCCGTGATGGTGCCGATGGACCGGCGGCCACCTGCCAGCAGATGCCGGACGGCGAGCCGGGCGCCGCCCCGGTTGTCCGCGCGGACATGGCCCAGCCGCTCCCGTTCGCTGCGCCGCCCGGCCAGCACGGTCGGCACGGCCAGCTCCTCCAGTTGGTCGGGCAGGGTGTCGTCGCCGTGGACCGCCATCATCAGGACGCCGTCCACCCGTTGGGCGGCCAGGTAGCCCGCGAGCCGGCCGTGCTCCTTCTCGTTGCCGGTGAGGACCAGCAGCAACTGCATCCCGGCGCCCGCGAGCCCGGCGGACACGCCCCGGATGATCCCCGAGAAGTACGGTTCGGAGAAGAGCCGGTTCTCGGCGTCGGGCACGACCAGCGCCACCGCGTCCGTGCGCCGCGTGGCCAGCGAACGGGCGGCGCGGTTGGGGACGTAGCCGAGTTCCGCGATGGCCTGTTCGACGGCCGCCCGGGAGTGTGCGCTGACCTTCGGGGAGCCGTTGATCACCCGGGAGACCGTGCCGCGGCCCACGCCGGCGCGGGCGGCCACGGCGTTCAGGGTCGGGCGCCGGACGTCCGCGGTCCTGTGCGGCTGCGGCTGTTCGGCAGGGCTCATCGTTCACCTTCCGGCGTTCCGGTGCGGGGGCGCTTCATTCTGACCCAGAGAATCCGGCAACCGGCCCGCAGGCGGGCGCGGTTGGCCGGAAGCGGGGATTGACCCGCCGATGACCTGCCCCGACGCTGTACGGAACAGCCGGATGACGGGCAGGTTGCGCCGTGCCGCGCGACACGTTCACGTGACGCGCGGAACACGCTTAGGCAACAACGCCGTCTTCAAGTCTTGACACTCGGCCTGGCACCAACGAGTCTTCCGGCATGCCGCGTGGGAGCGGTCCCACAGGGCGACCGGGGCTCTCTTCCGTTCGGATCGAACCACCCATGGCCTTCCCCTCTACCTTGCATGGCACACCGTTGACCAGCACCTTTCCACCGCACTCCACGTGCTGTTGGCTAGCCGCTGCTCGAACCGAGAGGGCAGGTCCGGACCGCCGGGTCCGGCGGTCCGATTCCTGAGGTCCCGTTGCCCACTGGAACAAGGAGTAGTGGAATGCGCATCACCCGTACCGGCGGTGGTCACGGCCGCAGAGCAGCGACGCTGGCCACGACGGTCCTGACGGCCTCCGCGCTGCTGCTGACCGGTTGCAGCAGTGACGACTCGGACAGCTCGGACGCCAACGGGAACATCACCCTCACCGTGGCCGACTTCGGGCAGTTCGGCTACAAGGAGGCCGGCCTGTTCGCCAAGTACCACGAGCTGCACCCGAAGATCACGGTCAAGGAAGAGACCACCGCCAACGAGCAGGACTACTACCCGAAGCTCCTTCAGCAGCTGAACACGGGCAGCGGCCTCGCGGACGTCACCGGCATCGAAGTCGGGCGCATCAAGGAGGTCGTCGACACCCAGTCGGGCAAGTTCGCCGACCTCAGCAAGACGATCAACGTGAACGACTGGGTGTCCTGGAAGGAGAAGCAGGCCACCGCCAAGGACGGCACGGTGATCGGCGCCGGCACCGACATCGGCCCCATGTCCCTGTGCTACCGCAAGGACCTCTTCGAGAAGGCGGGCCTGCCCACCGACCGCGAGGCCGTCGCCAAGGCCGTCGCCGGCGGCTGGGAGGACTACCTCAAGCTCGGTGAGCAGTACAAGAAGAAGGCGCCCTCCGGCACCTACTTCATGGACTCCGCGTCCGCCATGTACAACGCGGTCGTCAGCTCCTCCTCCGAGCAGTACTACGACGCCGACGGCAAGCCGGCCTACAAGGACAGCCAGTCCGTGCAGCAGGGCTGGGACCTGGCCGCCGAGGCCGCCGCCAAGAAGCTGAGCCAGGGCCTGCCCCAGTTCACCGACGCCTGGAACGCGGCGCTGCGCAAGGGCACCGTGGCCACCGTGGCCTGCCCCGCCTGGATGGCCGGCCAGATCTCCATCAACTCCGGCGACTCCTTCAAGGGCAAGTGGGACATCTCCCGCGCCCCCGGTACGACCGCGGCCAACTGGGGCGGCTCCTTCCTCGCCGTCCCGAAGAGCGGCAAGCACGTCAAGGAGGCCACGGAGCTGGTCAAGTGGCTGACCGCCCCGGAGCAGCAGGCCGCCGTGTTCAAGGCGATCGGTGTCTTCCCGTCCAACAAGGGCGCCTATGAGCTGGCCGACGTGAAGAACGCCAAGCTGCCGTACTTCAGCGACGCCCCCATCGGCCAGATCTACGCCGAGGAGGCCAAGTCCATCCCCGAGGCGGTCCTCGGCGCGAAGGACGGCGTGATCAAGGACACGATCTCCACGCAGATCAACAACATGGAGCAGCGGGGCACCAAGCCCGCCGACGCGTGGAAGGCCGCGACCGAGTCGATCGACAAGGCGCTCGGCTAGCCGTGCCGGGTGCGGGGGCCCACCGGCCGCCCGCACCCACCCGCGCTCGACCACGTGAGCGGTGCCCGACGGCGGGCACCGCCCGCGGCACCACCCGGCGGGACCCGGCAGCCGACGGCCGGGCTCCGCCTCACACGCACGTCAGGCCGCGGCGTGGGCCGTTCGCCACCGTACCGATCCGCGCGGGGAGGGGCGGACCGACCCCGGTCCCCGAACGCGCCTCCCGCCCCACCCGGCCGAAACCTCCAGGGAAGGACTCCCTCCGTGGCAACGACAACCCCCGCCCGGGGCGCCTACACCCCGCCACCCGGCGGCACCGGTGCCGCGTCGAACGGACGCGGCACGTGGCGCACCCGGCTGTGGCGCTTCGACGACAAGGCCTCGCCGTACGCCTACATCGCCCCCTTCTTCCTGATCTTCGGCGCCTTCGGGCTCTACCCACTCCTGTACACGGGCTGGATCGCCCTGCACCGGGTGGAGATGACGAGCCTGGACCAGTCCCAGTGGGTCGGCTGGGACAACTTCGCCAAGATCCTCCAGGACTCCGAGTTCTGGACGGCCGTCACCAACACCTTCATCATCGGTGTCATATCCACCGTCCCGCAGCTGCTCGTGGCGCTGGGCCTGGCCCATCTGCTCAACTACAAGCTGCGCGCCAGCACCTTCTGGCGGACCGTCATCCTCACCCCGTACGCCACCTCGGTGGCCACGGCCGCCCTGGTCTTCGCGCTGGTCTTCCGCGCCGACGGCGGCATCCTCAACTGGGTGCTGCACTTCTTCGGCGCCGGGAACATCGACTGGGGCAACGGGGAGTGGACCTCCAAGATCGCCATCTCGGTCATCATCATCTGGCGGTGGACCGGCTACAACGCCCTCATCTACCTGGCGGCCATGCAGGCGGTCCCCACCGACCTGTACGAAGCCGCCTCGATCGACGGAGCGAGCCGCTGGCAGCAGTTCCGCAAGGTGACCATCCCCTCGCTGCGGCCCACGATCCTGTTCACCATCGTGATCTCCACCATCGGCTCGATGCAGCTGTTCGGTGAGCCGCTGCTGCTCCAGGGCGGCACGCTCGGCTCGATCGGCGGCAGCGAGCACCAGTACGAGACGCTCAGCATCTACCTCTTCAACTACGGCTGGAAGCTGGGCCATTTGGGTCCGGCGGCGGCCGTGGCCTGGGCCATGCTCGTCCTGCTGCTGCTCATCGCCCTGATCAACTGGATCGTCGGCCGGTTCGTGCGCAAGAGCGCGGCCTGACGGGAGCGACATCGATGACCACGACCAGTCCCACCACGACCGCGCCGGACCTCGGCCCGGCACCGCTTCCCACCGCCCCCGGAAAGGGCCGTGCCCGCTTCAAGATGGGAGCCGGCCAGCAGCTCAGAGGCGGTCCGTTCACCTACGTCGCCCTCGTCGTCGTCGGCCTCGGCTCGATCTTCCCGCTGTACTGGACCCTGGTGGCCGCCTCGCACGACCAGCAGCGGGTCCTGGACAGCCCGCCGCCGCTCGTGCCGGGCGGCAGACTGTGGAGCAACCTCCAGGCGGCCTGGGACCAGGCCCACCTGGGCAAGGCCATCGTCAACAGCGTCATCGTGGCCGGCTGCATCACCGTCGCCACCCTGTTCTTCTGCACCCTCGCCGGCTACGCCTTCGCCAAGATGCGCTTCCGCGGCCGTGGTGTGCTGATGACCGCGGTGATCGCCACACTGACGATTCCGCCCCAGCTCAGCGTCGTCCCGCTGTTCATGATGATGTCGGACATCGGGTGGGGCGGAAAGCTGGAGTCGGTGATCTTCCCGACCCTGGTCGGCGCCTTCGGCGTCTTCTTCATGCGCCAGTACCTGATCGAGGCCCTGCCGTACGAACTGATCGAGGCGGCCAAGGTCGACGGGGCGAGCAACTTCCGCATCGTGTGGAGCGTGGTGCTGCCCGTGGCCCGGCCCGCGATGATGGTGCTGGGCATGCTCACCTTCGTCCAGGCCTGGAACGACTTCTTCTGGCCCTTCCTCGCGCTGAACCAGGAGAACCCCACCATCCAGGTGGCGCTCGGCCAGCTCAGCGCCTCCTACACCCCCGACCAGAGCATCGTCATGGCCGGAGCGCTGATCAGCACCCTGCCGCTGCTGCTGGTCTTCGTCGTCTTCGGCAAGCAGATCGTCGGAGGGATCATGGCGGGCGCCGTCAAGGGCTGAGCCCCGTCAGTGCCGCGGGGCCGGCCGTCACGGTGCCGGCCCCGCCCCCGGTGGCCGGTGTGCGCCACGTCCCGCCGGCCCGCCCTCGTGTCCGGTCCGGTACCGCCCGCACAGGCCGCCCCGCAGCGGGCCGTACCGGACCGGGCGCCACCCGGTCGCGCCCGTGCCCGCGCACCCCGCCCGCCCTCCTCCTCTTACTCCCGCACCGCCGGACCGCCGTCCGTCGTCCGTTTCTCACCCCCTTTGGGAGCGTTCTCACCATGACCGCCGTACGACCCGAGACCACGGCCCAGCCGGCCTCGGACACCTCCTTCCCGACCGGCTTCGTCTGGGGTGCCGCCACCGCCGCCTACCAGGTGGAGGGCGCCGCCGCCGAGGACGGCCGCACCCCCTCCATCTGGGACACCTTCAGCCACACCCCCGGCAAGGTGCGCAACGGCGACACCGGCGACATCGCCGCCGACCACTACCACCGGTACCGCGACGACGTCGCCCTGATGAAGGACCTGGGCCTCAAGGCGTACCGGTTCTCCATCTCCTGGTCCCGGGTCCAGCCCACCGGCCGCGGACCCGCCGTCGAACGCGGCCTGGACTTCTACCGCCGCCTCACCGACGAACTGCTGGAGGCGGGCATCACGCCCGTCGCCACCCTCTACCACTGGGACCTGCCGCAGGAGCTGGAGGACGTGGGCGGCTGGCCGCACCGCGACACCGCCCACCGCTTCGCCGACTACGCCGACATCATGGCCCGCGCCCTCGGCGACCGGGTCGGGATGTGGACCACCCTCAACGAACCCTGGTGCTCGGCGTTCCTGGGCTACGGTTCCGGCGTGCACGCGCCGGGACGGACCGAGCCGGCCGCCACCCTGCGCGCCGCGCACCACCTGAACCTGGCCCACGGCCGGGCCGTCGGCGCGCTGCGTGCCGCCCTGCCGGCGTCCGCGCAGACCTCGATCACCCTGAACCTGCACCAGGTGCGCCCGCTCACCGACAGCCCCGGCGACGCCGAGGCCGCGCGCCGCATCGACGCGGTCGGCAACCGGATCTTCACCGGCCCCCTCCTGGACGGCGCCTACCCCGAGGACCTGCTGGCCGACACCGCGCACCTGGTCGACTGGGGACAGCTGGTGCACGAGGGGGACCTGGCGGAGATCTCCCGGCCCATCGACGTGCTCGGCGTCAACTACTACTCGCCGACCGTCGTCTCCCTGCCCGCCGACGGAGCCGCCAGCACCCGCAACGACGGCCACGGCGCGAGCGACCACTCGCCGTGGACCGGCTCGGAGAACGTCGCCTTCCACCTGGCCAACGACGAGCTGACCGCGATGAACTGGGCCATCGACGCGAGCGGGCTGCACACCCTGCTGACCGGACTGGCGGCCTCGCACCCGCGGCTGCCGCTGATGGTCACCGAGAACGGCGCCGCCTTCGACGACTACGTCTCCCCGGAGGGACGGGTCAACGACCCGCAGCGGATCGCCTACCTCCACTCCCACCTGGACGCCGTCCGCCGTGCCATCGCCGACGGCGCCGACGTGCGGGGCTACTTCCTGTGGTCGCTGCTGGACAACTTCGAGTGGTCCTACGGCTATTCGAAGCGTTTCGGCGCCGTCTACGTCGACTACCCCACCCAGCGCCGCATCCCCAAGGCCAGCGCCCACTGGTACGCCGAGGTGATCCGGAACAACGCCCTGCCCGCCTGACCGACGCCAGGCGGGGGGGGGGGGGGGGGGGGGGGGGGGGGGGGGGGGGGGGGGGCGGGGGGCGGGGGGGGGGGGGGGGGGGAGGGGGGGCGGGAAAGGGAGCGAGC
>NZ_JBVHWM010000104.1:0-24888 GCF_055564375.1 Streptomyces sp. NPDC029138 | reverse complement strand
CCCCCCCCCCCCCCCCCCCCCCCCCCCCCCCCCCCCCCCCCCCCCCCCCCCCCCCCCCCCCCCCCCCCCCCCCCCCCCCCCCCCCCCCCCCCACGGCCGCCTACAGCCCTTGTAGGACCGCGAGCAGGCGAGCGCAGAAAAGCTCTCCGAGGCCCTCGGGCAGATCCCGCCCCCACTGGACCTCGTACGTCAGCGCGTCCGCGTCCTGGAAGAAGCGCACGGCCAGCTCGGTCTTCGCCGCCGGGTAGCGCTGGTGGAGCCGGGACGAGAAGCGCAGACCGTCGTGCTGCCAGGTCAGGGTGGTCGGCAGCTGCCGGTGGCTCACCACCACGCTGTCGATCGCCGCCGCCTCGCCCGGCACGGGCTGCGCGACCCGTGCCGCGAGCTGGGCGAAGGGGAAGTTGCGCCGGCGCAGGTCCTCGCGCCAGCCGCCCTGGTGGGCGCGCGCGGTGTCGATGACGGACTGCCCCGGCGCCACCTGCGCGAGCAAGGGGACCTCGTTGATGAAACAGCCGATGACCTCGCCGAGCGCTCCTTCCCTGGGCCGTACGGACGCCGCGCCGCACACCGCCATGGGGCTGCCGGACCGGACCGGTGCCGCGTGGTGGACGGCGGCCGTCAGCAGGTGTGTCAGGCGTGTTCCGGCCTCGTCCGCGCGGCGGACGAGGCCGTGCGCGCACGAAGCCGGCAGGGTCCGCCGCAGCGTCCCGGACGGCCCGGGCCCCTGGGGCGTCCCGTCGGGGCGGGCGCCCTGACCGTCCCACCGGGGCAGCTCCAGCCCGGACGGCACCCGGGCGTGCCAGTGGGCGCGGTCCTCACGCGCCGCGGTTTCCTCGGCGTCCCTGACCCAGCGCACCGCCTCGCGGTACAGCGCCTCCGGTTCGTGGTGCGGCCGGCCGGCCAGGGCGAGGCCCAGCCGGCGCAGCAGGGGGATCTGGCTCAGGCCGTCCATGGCGAGGTGGTGGATGATCAGCGCGACGCTGTGGTGGCCCGGGCGGTGCTCGGCGACGACGAGCCGGGCGAGCGGTTCGTCGTCGGTCTCGACGGGCCGCCGGGTCTCCGCCTCCAGCAGCGCGGGCAACTCGTCCTCGGCGACGGCGTGCCAGGTGACCTCCAGCGGCTCGCCGGAGAAGGAGTGGACCACCTCGCCGGACCACGGGTCGATCGTCATCCGCAGCCGCAGCGCCGGCGTGCCCGCCGTCAGCTCCCGGGCGGCCCGCGCCACCCGCGCCCGGTCCAGCGGGCCGTGGACCGAGGCGGTGAACTCGGTCGTGAACGAGCAGCCCGTCAGGTCCTTCTGGGAGGCGAGGAACATGGCGGCCTGACCCGCCGTCACGGGTTCCGGCCGGTCCTGCGCCGGGACGCCTGTCGTGGTCATCGCGCACCTCCGCCGGGGCGGTCGCCGTCGCCGGGCGCCCCTCGGTCGTGTTCCGGGTCGGTGAAGACGAGCCGCAGCTCCGAGGTGTACGCGGCTCCCGAGGCGTCCCGCAGCCAGCACTGCTCCGCGTCCGGGAGCATCTCGCTGACCGTCACCGACGCCTCCGGGTGGTCGGCCGCGCCCCGGCGCAGCGCCCCGGCGGCCAGGTTCACCAGCGCGGGCGACGCGAAGTCGAGGAAGAGCGGCTTGTCCTCGCCGGGCACCTGGTAGAAGACGCGTTCCGGGAGCCCGTTGTCGCGGCGCCACCGCCAGGCCGCCCGGTAGCGCGCCGCCTCGTCCTTGATCCGGGGCCAGTCGACGCCGGTCAGCGGGAAGGACCACGCCTCCCTGGCCAGGACGAGCCGTCCGGCGGAGATGCGCGGGCGGTGCGGCTGCGCGGCGGCGATGCCGAAGGCGCCCACGACGACGCCGGACAGATACTCGCCGAGCACCTCCAGCAGGTCGTGCGCGGCACCGGTCCCACGGTCGTGTACGACCAGTCGCTCGCCGTCCGCGCGGACCACGAGGTCGGCGGCCGGGATGATGGGCCCCGGCGCTCCCGTGGAGTCGGCGTACATGGTCCAGTAGCGGTACTCCGGGCTGAGCAGGGCCGGCGGATAGGTGCGGGACGTCACGCCGGCGGAGGCCCGGGCGGGCACCGCGACGACACGCCGCCCCTGGTGGTCGGCGGCGGCCCGGGCCAGCAGCCGTCCCGGGTCGGGGTGCTGTTCCACGAAGAAGCGGGCCTCCAGGGTGTTCATGGCGACGTGCATCTCGCCGAGCACGAGGAGGAACTCGCCGCGCTCCACCGCCTCCGGGTCCGATGCCGCGATCATGACGTCCGGCGCGTGGTGGCGGGCGGCCGACCAGCCGGCCGGCAGCGGGGGGAACTCCCGCGCGACCCGCTCCGCCAGCACCTGCGGCGGGACGGAGCAGTGTGCGCCGTCCGCCGGGAGCCGCAGCACCCGGGCCCAGCGGGCCCGGAACTCCTCGGTCAGCCGGCGCACCAGCGGCGGCGGAGTGCGCGGGGTGTACACGAGGTCCGGGGTGGCCGCGCCGACCAGCAGGGCCAGCGGAACCTCGTCGGTGCCGTGGCGCAGGCTCACCTTCCGGTGCAGTTCCAGCAGCCGGGCCGAGTACAGCTGTGCGGCGCGGCCGGCCAGCCACTCGGCGGTGTGCAGCACGGGCGCGAGCGCGGTGGCCACCTCGTCGAGGACGCTGGCGCCCAGCTCGCAGCCGAGGTCACGGACGGTGTCCTCGTAGACGAGGGTCCGTCCCGCGTACATGGCGCCCGCGCGCCGTACCGCGCCGGTGCCGGTCAGCCGCTCGAACGTGGTGTTCAACGCGTCCAGGGCGGCGGTCAGTCGCTCCGGGTCCCCGGCGGCGGCGGCCACCCGGTCCCGTGCGGCGACGAGGGAGTCGAGGCCGGCCAGGAGCCGGCCGCGCAGACGCTCGTCCCCGATGCCGAGCAGCCTGGCGCGCAGGGTTCGCTCCGGTCTGGCCTCCACCGGCCCGGTCAGGGACAGCGTGACCAGGCCGCGTTCGGCCAGGGACCGGAGCACGGTCGGGACGCGGGAGGAGTCCGGCCCGGCCGTGAGGTCCCGCACGGTCCGGCTCCCGTCGCAGGCCCGCAGTACGGCCGCCTCGTCAGGGTCGAGGGCGAGGTGCCGGCCCTGCGGTCCGCGCACGGCCGTACCGTCGTGGCTCCACCCCTCCGACAGCCGCGGCCTCAGCCACGGGCGGACCTCGGGATCGCGGGACATCGCCGCGGCGACCTCGTCGATCGCCCAGGTCTCGAAGTACACCGTGCGCCGCGCCAGCAGCGACGCCCCGGGCCGTACGGTGAGGGCCGTGCCGCCGGGCTCGACGGTCGCCCAGCACACGGGCCCGAAGAAGCCGATGGTGTCGTTCTTGACCGTGTACCGCTGGAGGTACTTGGCCAGCGTCACCTCGCCGCGCCGCCGCTGGGAGCCCGAAAGCGCGCGGTCCGCGGCGAGTTTGTCCAGGCAGTTCCGCACGACGGCGGGGTTCTGCCAGGCGACGGCCTCCCGCAGGCGCGGGTCGGCCGCCAGGTCGCGCAGTTCGCCGGTGAGCCGGCGCAGGGCGGTGGCGTAGTGGGCCGCGAACGCCTCCGGCGGCAGGTCGGAGCCCGCCGGTCCGGCCAGTTCCGGGGCGCGCAGGCGGGCGATCCCGGCCAGCGGGAAGCCCGCCCCGCGCAGGGCGAACTCGCGGTGCAGCCACCACCGGGTGTCCGCGAGCCTGACCAGGTCCGGCGCCGGTGCGCTCACGTCGCCTCGCTGCGGGAGGTACCCCGCGGGTGCCGCGGTCACGACCGCCCCGCACGCGAGTCGATCAGGGCGGACAGCCGGGTCACGGTCCGGTGCACGTACAGGTCCCGGGGTGACAGGGCGGCGAAGCCCTGGTCGCGCAGCGCCGTCAGCAGGCGCACGGCGACCAGTGAGTTGCCGCCGCTCTCGAAGAAGTCCTCGTCGGCGGTCACGGAGTCGTCGGCGAGCGCGGCCCGCCAGGCGGCGAGCACGGCGGCGGCCGTGGTGGAGGGCGCGGCGGTGGGTGCGGCGCCCGGTGCGGTCGTCCCGTCGGCCGTCGCCGTCGTGCCGCCGTCCGCTTCCGCACCGGTGCCCGCGCGGTCCGGCAGGGGCAGACGGGCCCGGTCGAGCTTGCCGTTCACGGTGAGCGGCAGGCGGGGCAGGGGGACGAGCACGGCGGGGACCATGTGCTCGGGCAGGACGCCGGCGACGCGCCGGCGGACGTCGAGGGCGGACCCGTGCCGCAGGACGACGTAGCCGACGAGCCGGGTGTACGCCGCGTCCGAGCGCTCGTCCAGGACGACGGCCGCCTCGGCGACGGCCGGGTCGGCGAGCAGCGCGGAGCGCACCTCGCCCAGTTCGATGCGGAAACCCCGCAGCTTCACCTGGTCGTCCAGCCGTCCGAGGTGGTCGAGGGAGCCGTCGGGGCGCATCCGGCCCCGGTCCCCGCTGCGGTACAGGCGCTCACCGGTGACCGGGTCCGTGGGGAAGCGCTCGGCGGTCAGCTCCTCGCGGCCGAGGTAGTGCCGCGCCACCCCGGCGCCGCCGACGTGGATCTCGCCGACCGCGCCGACGGGCAGCGGGCGGCCCCGGGCGTCCCGCACCGACACGGACCAGCCGGGCAGGGCGCGGCCGACGCAGGCGGAGCCCGTGTCCGCGTCGACGGGGGTGACGTCCCGGGCCGTGACGTGCACGGTGGTCTCCGTGATGCCGTACATGTTGACCATGCGGCACGCCTCCGGCGTGTGTCGGCGGAACCACGGTCGCAGCATCCGGGGGTCGAGGGCCTCGCCGCCGAAGACGACGAGCCGCAGGGCGAGTTCCCGGTCCGGTCCGGCCGTGGCGTCGGCGTCGAGGAGCCCCCCGAAGGCGGACGGGGTCTGGCTGAGGACGGTCACCCGCTCGCGTACCAGGAGCCGGTGGAAGTCGGCGGGGGAACGGGTGGTCATGAAGGGGACGACGACCAGGTGCCCGCCGGTCAGCAGGCATCCCCAGATCTCCCAGACCGAGAAGTCGAAGGCGCTGGAGTGGAAGAGCGTCCAGACGTCGTCGGGACCGAACTCCATGTCGTCCGTGGTGGCGGCGAGCAGCGCCGTCACGTTCCGGTGCGGGACGACGACGCCCTTGGGCCGTCCCGTGGTCCCGGAGGTGTAGATGACGTAGGCGGCGTCGTCCGGGGAGGTGTCGGGCAGCGGTCCGGACGCCGGGCCGGTGAGCCGGGCGGGGTCGATCACCTGCACCCCGGCGCCGGCCGGGAAGTCGGCCAGGGTGGTGAGGACCAGGGACAGTCCCGCGTCCTCGACGGTGAAGCGGAGCCGGTCCGCGGGGTAGTGCGGATCCAGCGGCACATAGGCGGCGCCGGTCTTCAGCACGGCGAGCAGGGCGACGACGAGGTCGGCGGTGCGGTCCAGGCAGACCCCGACGAAACCGCCGCGGCCGGCGCCGCGCTCCCGCAGGGCGTGGGCCCAGGCCGTGGCCCGGGCGTCGAGTTCGGCGTAGGTGAGGGTGCCGTCCTCGCCGGAGACGGCCGTGCGGTCCGGCTGGGCCAGCGCCACGTCACGGACGGCCTCGTGCAGGGTGCGCGCGCTGTCGTCCGGCGGTGGTGCGGTGCGGCCCAGTGCGCGCAGGACGGCCGTGTGGGCGGGGTCGGTCGTCTCGATCCGGCCGAGGACCGGGTTCCCGTCCGCGCGCAGCCCGTCGAGGACGTGCCGTACGCACCGCAGGAAGCGGGACGCCTGGGCGGGATCGACCGCGCCGGGGTCGGGCAGGACGCCCGCCGGTGTGCACACCCCGTCGGCCGACCGCCAGTGCAGCAGGAGCGGCAGCACCGGTGCGAGGAACGGACGGTACAGCTCGTCGGGGTGGTCCCCGGTGAACAGCACCCCGACCGCGGGCAGCGCCGCGTCGGCGGGCCAGGCCAGGTTCCGCGCGGCCCGGCGTACCCGCTCGACGAACTCGGCCGCGGTGTGTGTCTCGTCGACGCGGACGGTGAGGACACCGCCGGCGCCGCCGTCCTCGGCGGGGGACGCCGGGAGGGCGAGCCGTACGGTGCCGGTCTGCTCGTACCGGGACAGGACGAGCGCCACGGCGGCGATCACCTCGAACGGGTCGGCGGTCACCGGCCCGGCGGCCCCCGGCACGGCGTCCGGTCCGGACGATGCCGCGTCCTCCTCCCCGGCCGGTGCGCCGGCCAGGCCCCAGGCGGGCCGCTCCGTGTCCGGCGCCACCGGCCTCGGACGTGCCGGGCCAGAGGCCACGGGCGGCTCCGGCAGGGCGGCCGGCTCACCGGGTGCGCGCCCCGCGAGCGTGTGCGCCAGCCGGCGCAGCCCGGTCCGGCCGAGCACGTCGTGCCGGCTCACGACCACGAGGTCGGCCGCGTCGTCCCGGTAGCAGAGCAGCACCGCCCGGACGCCGGGCCGGTCCTCGCCCAGGCCGCGCAGCAGCTCGCGCTCGCGCAGCCGCAGCGCCCGTGGGTCACCGGAGGCGAACGGCAGGTCCTCGGACCACAGGGTGACGCGGTCCGGGTCCGCGAGGCCGTGGCCGGCGCGGGCGAACGCCTCGCGTGCCGCCCGGACGGCGGGTGCCCCGGTCAGCGTCAGGGCCAGGGAGTGCTCGGCGGTCTCGCCGAACGGACAGCGGTGACGCGGCTCGCGCGGAGGCGGGGCGGACACGACGTCGTCCGGCCCGCCTGACGTCGTCGCGCCGGCTGGGTGCGTAAGCATCGGCTGCTCCTCTACGGCTCCTCGTACGCCGTGTGGGACGGTGGGGCGGGGATCAGTGAGCGGTGAAGCCGCCGTCCACGGTGAGGACCGTGCCGGTGACCTGGTGGGAGTCGTCGCTGCCGAGCCAGACGGCGGCGGCGGCGATGTCCTGCGGTTCGATGAGCGCGTTCATCGGCTGTGCCTGGACGAAGGTGTTCTCGTGTTCCTCGACCGCGACGTCCAAGGACCGGGCGATCTCCGAGAGCATCCTGGACTCGACCCGGGGATCGTCCCGGACCGAGCCCGGGCACAGCGCGTTGACCCGCACCTTCATCGGCGCGTAGTCGAGCGCGGCGGCCTTGGTGAGTCCGACGAGTCCGTGCTTGGCGGCGACATAGCCGGCGAAGTGCCGGTAGCCGACCAGCCCCGCGGTCGAGGCGACGTTGATGACGCTGCCGCTGCGGGCACGCACCATGTGCGGCGCCACCGCCCGGATCAGCCGCCACGCGCCGAAGAGGTCGACGTCGAGCATCAGCGACCACTCCTCCTCGGTGATGGCGTGCGCGGGCTTGCCCGAGGGGGCGGCGATGCCGGCGTTGTTGACCAGGACGTCGACGCGTCCGTAGCGCCGTACCGCGTCGCGGACGGCACGGTCGACGGCCGCCGTGTCGCGCACGTCGCAGTGCGCGGTGAGAACCGAGGCTCCGGCACGCCGGCACAGCTGTGCCGTGCGCTCCAACTGGGTCTCGGTGGCGAGCGGATAGGGCACGCCGGGCACCTCGGCGCACACGTCCAGGAGGACCAGGTCGGCGCCCTCCTCGGCGAAGCGGACCGAGCAGGAGCGGCCGATGCCGCGCGCTGCCCCGGTCACGAGCACGAGTTTGTTCTTCAGTCGCATGGTCGGCCTCACCGTCGTCGGGTGTGTGCGGGGCGCCTCAGCGCAGCGGCAGCGCCTCGGCTCCGAGGGTGTCGGCGACAAGGTCGACGACCTGGGGCACCGACTCGGTCAGATACATGTGTCCGCCGGGAAGTTCGTGGAAGCGGAACCCGGCACCGGCGACCGCGCTCCAGTCGAGCGCGTCCTGCCGCGACACCAGCTCGTCGGAGCGTCCGCGCAGACAGGTCACCGGGAAGGGCACCGGGGTCACCGCGGAGGGGCGGTAGTCCTCGTGCATGGCGACGTCGGCGCGCAGGGTCGGCAGGATCATCTCCCGCAGCTCGGGGATCTCCAGCGCGGGATGGCGGGCCCCCGCGAACTCCTCGACGCGGGCGAGGAACTCGTCGTCGCCGAGGCCGCTGGCCCGCCGGGTGCGGCTCGCCGAGGGGCCGGGTGATCCGCTGACGAACAGCCCGGCGACGGTGACGCCGTGCCGCTGGACCAGGGCCCGGGCCAGTTCGTAGGCGAGGACGGCGCCGAGGCTGTGGCCGAGGACCGCGACGGCCGGGGCGTCGCCGAGCGCGTCGAGGGCGTCGGCGAGCAGCCCCTCGACCGCGTCGTGCACGTCGGTCCAGGGCTCCTCCTCCACCCGGTCCTCGCGTCCCGGCAGTTGCAGGGGGGCCAGCCGCAGGCCGTCGGGAAGGAGCTTGCGCCAGGGCCAGTAGAAGCTCGCGCCGGCTCCGGCGTGCGGCAGGCAGAGCAGGGGAATGCGGTGGTCGGTCATGGCGTCCCCGTCCGGCGTCAGGAGCGTGCGGCGGGCACGCGGGGTTCGATGAGGGCCGCGAGCGCCGCGGCGGTGCGGGCGGTGAACAGTTCGCGGACGGTCACCTTCACGCCGAGCCGCCGGCGCAGCAGCGCCACCGTCTGCGCGGCGAGCAGGGAGTTCCCGCCCAGCTCGAAGAAGTCGTCGTGCGCGTCGACTCCGCCCGGCACCGCGAGCGTGCTGCTCAGCGCGTCCACGACCGTGCGCACCAGGTCCGTTTCCCCGGTGCCGGACGCGTCGGCCGGCGCCACGGTCACCCGTGCTGTCTCGTCCATGAACTGGGTCCTCGTTTCTGTTCGTCGCGAGCCGGAGGGTCCGGTCGTACCCGGCGGCCGGGCGGAGCCGGCCTGTGTACGGCGGTGGGTCCGGAGCCCGGTCTGTGCACGGCGGCCGTGCGGGGCCGACCTGTACGGCGGCCGGGCGGCCCGTCCGTCTGCGGGCAGCACCGACGCTACGGACGGCGGCTGTCGCGGGGCTTTCGCCGGTCTGTCGTCGCCGGTGACGGCCGCGAGAGCGCCACGACAGACGGGCGAGACGGCGCGAGGAGTGGCGCGACAGCGGGTGCGGACACGCTGGCAGGGCCGATCGAAGGGGTATCCATGCGTTCCAACGAGTCATCGCGCGCCGGACACGCCGGCCGTGCGGAACACCGTGCCGGACGGACTTCCGACCTCGGTCTGACCCATGCGCAGCAGCAGATGTGGTTCGCCGACCAGTTCAACCCCCAGGACAGCGGTTATCTGATCCCGCTGCGCCTGCGCCTGACCGGCGAGCTGGACGTGGCGGCGCTCGGCGGTGCCCTGGAGGCCGTCGTGGCCCGGCACGAGGTGCTGCGCACCGGAGTGCGGACGGTGGACGACCGGCCCGTGGGCGTGCTGCGGCCGGCGAGCGACTTCACCCTGGCCGTGGCGGATCTGCGGGAGGCGGGGCCGGAAGAGGTCGAGCGGGAGCTGCGCCGGCAGGCCCGTACACCCCTCGACCTCGCCGAGGGCCTGCCCGTCCGGGCGATCCTGCTCCGGGTCGCGGACGCCGAGCACATCCTGTGCCTGACGGTCCACCACATGGCCTTCGACGGCGGCTCTCGGGACATCCTCCACCGCGAGCTGGAGGCCGGGTACGCCGCACTGGTGGGAGGAGCCGGGGAGGACCGCCGTACACCGGGGGTGGTCCGGTACGCCGACGCCGAGCGCGCCCGCGCCGTCGAGGATCTCGACGCGCAACTGGACCACTGGCGCGCGGCGCTGGCCGGGCTGACGCCGTTCGAGCTTCCGCCCGACCGGCCGCGTCCGGCCCACCGCGCCGGCGGTGGCGCCCAGCGCTCCTTCGACGTGCCACCGGCGACGGCCGACGGACTCGACCGGCTCGCCCGCCGCCGCGGCGCCACGACGCACATGGTGCTCGTCGCCGCCTGCCAGGCGCTGCTGGCCCGCTGGTCCGGACGCACGGACGTCACCGTGGGCTCGACCTTCGGCACGCGGGACGAGCCGGCGCTGCGGGAGGTCATCGGCCCGTTCGTCAACATGCTCGTGCTGCGCGGTGACGTCAGCGGTGATCCGTCCTTCGCGGAGCTGGTGGAACGGGTGCGCGAGACGGCCCTGGACGCCTACGAGGCACGCCACGTCCCGTTCGCGGACGTGGTGCGCGAGCTGGGCGGGGACCGGGACCCCGCGCGGACCCCGCTGTTCCAGATCCTGGTCGACCACGTGAGCCGGAGCGAACCGCCCGCGCTGCCCGGTCTGACGGTCACCGAGCTGCCCGAGGTCTGCGTCGGTTCCAAGTACGACCTGAGCGTCTCCTTCCAGCGCGTCGCCGGCCGGATGACCGTGGAACTGACCTGGGACACGGCCCTGTACGAGGAGGCCACGGCCGGCCGTCTCGCCCGGCATCTGCGCGAGCTGCTGGTCCAGGTGGCCCGGCAGCCGGCGGCCCGGCTGTCGGAGCTGGTGCTGACGGACGAGCGGGAGCGGCGGGAGGCCCTCGGGCTGGGCCGGGGCCCGGTCGCCGAGTTCCAGGACGTGTGCCTGCACGAGCTGTTCGAGGCGCAGGTGTCCCGGACGCCGGGGGCAGCGGCCGTCGCCGACTCCTCGGGCGAGCTGACCTACGCGGAGCTGGACGGGCGGGCCACCGCCCTGGCCGCCGTGCTCCGCGGCCACGGGGTCGGCCCCGAGGTGCCGGTCGGCATCATGTTCGGGCCGTCGACGGAGCTGCTGGTCGCGGTGCTGGGCGTGCTCAAGGCCGGCGGCGCCTACCTGCCCATCGACCCGGCCGTGCCGCCGCACCGGCTCGCCCACGTGCTCACCGAGGCCCGGCCCGCGGTGGTCCTCACCCAGCCCCGGCACGCCGGACTCGTGACCTCCGCCGGCGGCACACCGCTCACCTCCTGGGCCGCCGAGCCGGGCACCACCACCGGCACCGGCCCGCTGCCGCGGCCGGACAACCTGTGCGCCCTCTACTACACCTCGGGCTCGACCGGCCTGCCCAAGGCCGTGGCGTGCACCCATCGCGGCTGGGCCAACTATGTGCAGTGGCTCCAGCGACAGCACCGGCTGCGCCCCGGTGAGACGGTGCTCCACAAGTGCGTCGCCACGTTCGACGTGATGGTCGCCGAGGTGCTGTGGCCCCTGTGCTCCGGGGGGCGGGTGGCAGTACTCGGCGACGGGCGGGGCGCGGACCCGCGGGCGGTGATCGACGCCGCCGTGCGGTTCCGGGCCGCGCAGCTCCAGTTCGTGCCCAGCGCGCTGGACCTCTTCCTGGACGAGCTGACCGACGACGACCTCGCCGGCCTGGGCGTCCTGCGCAGCGTCGTCTCCGGCGGCGAGGCACTGCTGCCGGGGACCGTGCGCCGCTTCTTCGAGCGGTTCGGTGACACGGTACGGCTCGACAACAACTGGGGCACCACGGAGACCTCCGTCGACTCGACCACGCACCGGTGCGCCGAGCGGGACCCGGACCGGCATCCGGCGGCGATGACCGTCGGGCGTCCGGTGGACAACCACGAGGTCCACATCCTGGACGAGCACGGCCGGCCCGCGCCGCTGGGGACCCCCGGCGAGATCCACGTCGGCGGCGTCGGCCTGGCCCGCGGCTACCACGCGAACGCGGCCCGCACCGCCGAGCGCTTCGTCCCGCACCCGTTCCGTCCCGGCGCCCGGCTGTACCGGACGGGCGACCAGGGCCGGGTCCGCCCCGACGGATCGATCGAGTACCTGGGCCGGGCCGACCACCAGGTGAAGATCCGCGGGGTCCGCATCGAACTCGGCGAGGTCGAGGCGGCGCTGCGCGCCCATCCCGCCGTGGTCGAGGCGGCGGCCGCCACCTGGCAGGCGGCCCCCGGGGACCGGCGGCTGGCCGCCTACGTCCTGCTGGATCCGGCGGCCGGTGCCACCACCGCCGACGTCCGGGCCTTCCTCACCGGCCGGCTGGTGGGCGGTGCCCTGCCGAGCGCCATCGTCGAGGTCGACGCCTTCCCCCGGCTGCCGAACGGCAAGCTCGACCGGGCGGCGCTGCCCGCGCCGGACCTGGAGGCGGCACGGGAGAGCGCCTATGTGGCGCCGCGCGACGAGACGGAAGCGGCGGTGGCCGCCATCTGGTCCGAGCTGCTGGGCACCACCGTGGGGGCGCACGACAACTTCTTCGCCTCGGGCGGCCATTCGCTGCTGGTCACCCGGGCGGCGAACCGGATGCGGGAGGCGTTCGGCGTACCCGTGCCGCTGAGCCTGGTGTTCGAGGCACCGACCGTGGCGCAGACCGCGTCCCGCCTGACGCGGATGGTCGAGGCCGAGATCGACTCCCTGAGCGCCGAGGAGCTGCTGCGGCTCCTGGCCGACTGACCACGCGCACACATCATGAGGAGAAGCCGACATGCCCGACTCCGGTGAGTACCTCGTCGTGCTCAACGACGAGGAGCAGTACTCGGTCTGGCCCGCCGCCCTGGATCTTCCCCGGGGCTGGCACGCCGAAGGCACCCGCGGCCCCAAGGACCACTGTCTCGACCACATCGACCGGGTCTGGACGGACATGCGGCCCAAGAGCCTGCGGGACGCCATGGGCCACGGGCGGGACGCCGCGTCCGCGCCCCACGAACAGCAGCACACCCTCGCCACCGAAAGCAGGTGACACATGACCAGCCTGGACGTCCCCCTCGCCTACACGCTCGACAGCACCGACCTCGCCCGTCTCGAGACCGTGCTGGAACACCTCCGGGACCACGAGGACCCGGCCGACCCCCTCTTCTACGACCGGCGCCGGCAGGCCGCCGAGGAACTGCCGCACGGGCTGCGGAACTTCCTGCTGGACTTCCGGCACACCGAGCCGGCCGCGGCCTGCCTGATCCACGGGTTCCCGGTGGACGACGTCCTCATAGGACCGACGCCCGCGCACTGGGAGCTGGCGGCCGACGGCAAGTCGACCCGGGACCAGGAGCTGCTGCTGGGCCTGTGCGGCATGGTGCTGGGCGAGCCCTTCACCTGGTCCACCCTGCAATCCGGCCGGCTCGTGCAGAACATCCTGCCCATCCGGGGCGACGAGCGGCGCCAGAGCGGACACGGCAGCGAGACCCTCCTGGAGTTCCACACCGAGGACGGCTTCCACCCCCGCCGGTGCGACTATCTGCTGCTGTTCGGCCTGCGCAACCCGGACCGGGTGCCGACCGTGGTGTCGTCGGTGCGTGACATCCGGCTCTCCGACGAGGACCGCGAGATCCTCGGGGAGCGCCGGTTCCTCATCGTGCCCGACGACGAGCACGTCCGGCAGCTCGCGGAGCGTGCCCCCGGCCATCCCGCGCTCCGTGAGGCGCAGAGCATGCTGGAGCGGCCCGAGCCGGTCGCCCTGCTGTTCGGCCACCACCTCAACCCGTATCTGCGCATCGACCGGCCCTTCACCCGCTGCGTCGGCGCCGACCCCGCCGCCGAACAGGCCGTCGAGCATCTGATGGCCGAGCTGGAGCGGGTGCAGCAGGACGTGCCGGTGGGCCCCGGCAGCCTCCTGGTGGTCGACAACTACCTCGCCGTCCACGGCCGCCGGCCGTTCACGGTCCGCTACGACGGCACCGACCGGTGGCTGAAGAAGCTGACCGTGAGCCGGAACCTGCGCCCCGGCTTCGCCGACCGGGGCACCGGCTCGCACCGGGTCCTGTTCTGATCCGCCCCCCCTCACATCCCTGTCACGACAGCCGGAGGTCTCCTCATGCGAACGGTCATCGTCTCGGGCGCGTCGAGCGGCATCGGCCGGGCCACGGCCGAGCGCTTCGCGCGCTGCGGTGATCACGTGGTCAACCTGGACGTGCGCAAGCCCGACACCGACTCGTCGGTGCCGTGGCTGGAGGTCGACGTCACGGACTGGGCCGCCGTCGGGCAGGCGCTCGCGGCGGTGCACGCCGAGACCGGCGCCCTCGACGTGGTCATCGCCAACGCGGGCATCAGCGTCCGCCACGGCGTCCTGGAGCTGACGGAGGCCACCGCGCGTCGCGTCACCGACGTCAACTTCCTCGGGGTGCTGGGTCTGTGGCGGCAGGCGGCGGAGTACATGGTCCGCCGGCGCAGCGGCGTGCTCCTGGCCACGGCGTCCGTCAACGGCAGCCGCGGCTACCCCTTCTACGCGGACTACAACGCCACCAAGGCGGCCGTCTTCTCGCTGTGCCAGACCTTCGCCCTGGAGCTGAGCCCGTGGGTGCGCACCGCGTGCGTGACGCCGGGCGCCGTTCTGACGCCCATGCAGCAGGCCGAGTACACCGAGGAGATGCTGGCGGCCGTCAACGAGCGCATCCCGGGCGGGCGGCACGCCGCCCCGGAGGAGATCGCCGACGCCTTCTTCTTCCTCGCCTCCGACGGCGCCCGGTTCATCACGGGCCAGCAGCTGGTGGTGGACGGCGGCGAGACCGCCGGGGCGACCACGGCGGTGTTCGGCACCGAGGGCCGGTGCCCCGCCGGCTGAGCCGGATCACAGTCGCGAACGGTGCACCACCGGATCGCCCTGACCCCTGAGCCGGTGGCACAGCCGCGGCGTGACGATCACAGGAGGCAGAACATGGACACCCGTGAGCAGGAGACACCGCCGCGGCCGGACGTCGCGGCGCTGCGGCAGGCGCTGTTGCGCAGGCGGCTGCGCGGACGGGGCGGGGACGCGGACGCCGTCACGCCGCGCGGCGGCTCGGGACCGGCGCCCTTGTCCCCGGTCCAGCGCGGCATGTGGGCGATGGACCACTTCCTGCCGGACAACTCCGTCTACGGCATCGACCACGTGGTGCGGCTGCGCGGCCACGTCGACCCCGATGTACTGGGCCGGGCCCTGACCGACCTGGTGGACCGGCACGAGGCGCTGCGCACGACCTTCGACGACACCGACGAACCGCGTCAGGTCGTCCACCCGCACTGGACCGGGACACTGGTGGTGCGGGACGTGCGCGACCTGCCGCCGGACGGGCAGCGCGAGGCCGCGGCGCACTTCGTCGCACAGGAGCGGGCGCGCTCCTTCGACCTGCGCGTCGGTCCCCTGTTCCGCGCGGCGCTCGTCGTCCGCTCCGGGGAGAGTCTCCTGGTGCTCACCCTGCACCACATGGTGAGCGACGGATGGTCCGTCGGGCTCATCGCCGCGGAGCTGAGCGCGCTGTACCGCGCGCGTCTGGTGGGGGAACCCCTGCCGCCCCCGCCGCCGTTGCAGTACGCGGACTACGCGCAGTGGCAGGCCGGCCTGAGGAAGACCGGTGCCGTGGCCGGCCGGCTCGACCACCGGCGGACGGTGCTGCGTGACGTGCCGCCCGTGCTGGACCTGCCCACGGACCACGAGCGGCCGCCGCGGCTGTCCCACCGCGGGCACAGCGCGCACCACGTCCTCGCTCCCGAACTCGCCCGTGCGGTACGCCAGTTGGCCGAGCGGGAGGGCGTCACCCTGTTCACCCTGCTGCTCTCCGCGTTCGATCTGCTGCTGAGCCGGTGGTCGGGCCGGCGGCGCTTCGCCGTGGGCGCCGCCGTGTCGGGGCGGACGCGGACGGAGATCGAGTCCGTGATCGGACTGTTCGCCAACACGGTCGCGATTCCGGCGGACCTGACCGGCAACCCGTCCTTCTCCGAGCTGACCGCGCGCGTCAACGCGCAGGTGCTGGACGCGCTGGACCACCAGGACATCGCGTTCGAGGAGGTCGTGGCGGCGCTGGCGCTGCCGCGCGACGCCGCCCGCAACCCGCTCTACCAGGTGCTCTTCCAGTGCACCGAGGCGGGCGGGGACCGGTGGGACCTGCCGGGCGTCACCGCCGAGCACCTGCCCGGGGACACCGCCTCCCCCAAGGTCGACCTGCTCCTGTCGGTCGTGCACAGCCCCGACCGGATCGCCCTCGAACTGGTCGCCGAGACCAGCCTGTTCGCCCCGGAGACGGGCCGGCGGCTGCTCGGCCATCTGGAGACGCTCCTGGCCCGGGTGGTACGCGACCCCGCGCGGCCGGTGGAGGAGGTGAGCCTGCTCTCGGCGGCCGAGACGGACGTCGTCACCAAGGAATGGAACGACACCTTCCGGCCGTATCCGGCGGACGCGACCATCCCCGAGCTGTTCGCCCGGACCTGTGCCCGGGTGCCGGACGCCACGGCACTGGTCGCCGGGACCACGGTCATGACGTACGCCGAACTCGACGCGGCGTCCAGCCGGCTGGCGCATCTGCTCCGGGCGAGCGGCGCCCGCGCCGACGTCCCCGTGGCCGTCGCCCTCCCGCGCTCGGCCGAGCTGGTCGTCGTCCTGCTGGCCGTGCTCAAGGCGGGCGCCGCCTACCTCGTGCTGGACTCGGCCAATCCGGTCGAGCGCAACGAGGCGCTGCTCGCCGACAGCGGCGCCACCCTGCTCGTGCGCGGCACGGCCGGCACCGACGAGACCCCGCTCGCGGCGGACGGCGGTGTCCGCGTGCTCGACCTGGACGATCCCGCCACCGTCACCGCTCTCGCGGCCCAGCCCGCCGGCCCACCCCCCTGCCCGGCCACCCCCCAGTCCCTGGCCTACGTCAGCTACACCTCGGGCTCCACCGGCCGGCCCAAGGGCGTCATGGTCCCGCACCGCGCGGTGATCCGCCTGGTGCACGAGCCGACGTACGCGCGGCTCGGCGAGCGCGAGACCCTGCTCCAGATCGCGCCGGTCGCCTTCGACGCCTCCACGATGGAGCTGTGGGGCAGCCTGCTCACCGGGGCCCGGCTCGTCGTCGCGCCGCCCGGCCGGCTGGGCGTCGCCGAGATCGGCGCCCTGCTGCGCGAGCACCGGGTCACCGTCGTGTTCCTCACCACCGGGCTGTTCCACCAGATCGCCGAGTACGACCCCGGTGCGTTCGTCCACGTACGGCATCTGCTCACCGGCGGGGACGTCATCTCGCCCGGCGCGGTGCGCGCGGCCCTCGACGCGCACGACGGTCTGACGGTGGTCGCCTGCTACGGGCCGACCGAGAACACCACCTACACCACCTGCGCGCCGCTGACCGCCCCCGAACAGGTCGGCGCCCGCGTCTCCCTGGGCCGCCCGATCCAGCAGACGACCGTCTACGTCCTGGACGAACATCTGCGTCCCGTGCCCGTCGGCACCCCCGGCGAGCTGTACACGGGCGGCGACGGGGTGGCCCGCGGCTACCTGGGCCGGGCGGCCCGCACGGCGGAGCGCTTCCTGCCGGACCCCTTCAGCGACACCCCGGGCGCGCGGATGTACGCCACGGGCGACCTGGTGCGGTACCGGCCCGACGGGACCCTCGACTTCATCGGCCGGATCGACGGCCAGGTCAAGCTGCGCGGATTCCGGATCGAACTCGGCGAGATCGAGGCCCGGCTGCTCGCCCACCTGCGGGTCGCCCAGGCCGCGGTGGTGGTGACCGAGCACGTCCCGGGCCACAAGCGACTGGTGGCCTACACGGCACCGGCGGGCGCCGACCGGGCACCCACCGAGGAGCTGCGCGCCCATCTGCGGCACGCGCTGCCCGCGTACATGGTGCCGCAGGCGTTCGTGGCCCTGGACACCCTGCCGTTGAAGCCGAACGGCAAGGTGGACCGCGACCGGCTGCCCGCGCCCGCCCCGGACCAGGCCGGTGACCCGGCCCCCGGCCGGGGACGGCGGCCCGCGACGCCCACCGAGCGGGCGCTCGCCGACATCTGGGCGCGCGTCCTGCACGTCGCCGAGGTGGGAGCGCACGACAACTTCTTCGAACTGGGCGGCGACTCGATCCTCTCCATCCGGACGGTCGCCGAAGCGGCCCGGGCCGGGCTGCGCCTGACGCCCCGGCAGGTGTTCGAGCACCAGACCGTCGCCGCGCTGGCCGCGTCCGTCGACCGGTCGGCGGGCACCGGGCGCGTGGCCGGCGCGGAGCAGGGCACGGTGTCCGGCGCCGTCGAACTGCTCCCCGTCCACCGGTGGTTCACCGAGCAGGACTGGCCGCACCACCATCACAACCAGTCCGTGAGACTGTCCTGGACCCCGCGCCCCGACCCCGCCCTGCTGGCCGCCGCGCTGCGCACGCTGACGGCGCACCACGACGCCCTGCGGCTGCGGCTGGTGCGCGACGCGACCGGGGACTGGCAGGAGCACATCGCGGAGCGGGAGGAGGGCGACCTGCTGCGGGTGGTGGACCTGGCCGGGGTGCCGGCGGCCGACCGGGAGGCGGTCGTCACGCGGGAGGCCGACCGGGCCCACGCGGCGATGGACCTCACGGCGGGCCCGGTCCTGCGGGCCGTGCTGTTCCGCGCCGGACCCGACGCCCCGGACCAGCTGTTCTGGACCATCCACCACCTCGCGGTCGACACCGTGTCCTGGGCCGTCCTGCTGGAGGACCTGGCCACGGTGTACGGGCGGCTGGCGAGCGGGCGGGAACCGGAGCTGCCCGCGAAGACCACCTCCTACCGCGCATGGGCCGCGCGGATCGCCCGGCACGCCGAGAGCGCGGAGTTCGCCGCGGAGGCCGCAGCGTGGGTGAGCGCCGGCCGCGACGCCGAGCCGCTGCCCGCCGATCACGCCGGAGGCCGCAACACCGAGGCGGGCGCGGCGAGTCTGACCGCCACGCTGCCCGAACCGGAGACGACCGCGCTGCTCCGCCAGGCCCCCGCCGCCTACCGGACACGGGTCAACGACCTGCTGCTGACCGCCCTGGCCCAGACCCTGTGCGCGTGGACCGGGTCCCGGACGGCCTCGCTCCACCTGGAGGCCCACGGGCGGGAACCCCTCTTCGACGACGTCGACCTCACCCGCACGGTCGGCTGGTTCACCAGCATCCACCCCGTCCACCTGACGCTGCCGTCGCAGGACGACCCGGCCGCCCACCTGAAGGCGGTCAAGGAACAGCTCCGCGCCCTCCCCCACAACGGCATCGGCTACGGGCTCGCCCGATACCTGCGCCCGGACACCTCCAAGGCGCTGGCCCGGTACGCCCCGCCGCAGGTCAGCTTCAACTACCACGGCCGCATCGCGGACGGACACCACACGCGGGACACGGCCACCGGACCGCTGCTGCGGCGGCTCGGTCCCGTCGGCGCGGAGGTGGCGGCCTCCGGCCTGCGCCCGCACCTCGTCGACGTCAACGCGGCGGTCCTGGACGGCGCTCTGCGCATCCGCTGGACCTACGCGCCCGGCGTGCACGACGCCGGTACGGTACGGCGGCTGGCCGACGACTTCCTGCGCCGGCTGCGCCTGCTCGTCGGCCACTGCACCTCGGGCGCCGCCGGGGCCACCCCGTCGGACTTCCCGCTGGCCGGGCTCGACCAGCGGGGCCTGGACCAGCTGCTGGCCGGCCTCGACGCCCGTGGGGTCGAGACCGTCCACGGCCTGTCCCCCATGCAGACGGGGCTGTTGTTCCACGCGCTGCACCGTCCCGGCCGGGGCGACTACGTCACCCAGCTGGTGTGGCGCGTCGAGGGCGAGCTGGACACGTCCGCGTTGCTGGCCGCGTGGCAGCACGTGACCGACCGGCACGCGGCCCTGCGCACCACCTTCGCCTGGGACGGGGTCCCCGAACCCGTGCAGATCGTCCACCGTCACCTGCCGCTGCCCGCCGAGACGGCGGACTGGAGCGACGACCCGGGCCGGCTCCGGGCGCGGCTCGCGGACCTCCTCGACACGGAGCGGCGCACGGGCTTCGACCTGCACGGCGCCCCGCCCCACCGCCTGCACCTGATCCGCACCGGCCCCGGGGAGCACCTGCTGGTCTGGCACAACCACCACATCCTGCTGGACGGGTGGAGCGTGTCCCTGGTCCTCGCGGAGGTGCGGGCCTGCTACGAGTCCCTCAGCCGCGAGGGCCGGCCGCCGCAGCTGCCCGAACCCACCCCCTACCAGCACCACATCGCCTGGCTGAACAGCCAGGACACCGAGGCCGCCCACGCCTACTGGCGGTCGGCCATGGAGGGCTTCGCCGGTCCCACACCCATCCCCGTGGTGGCCGGTGCGCAGGAGGGGACCGGCGCGACCACGACCCGGCCGCTGGCGCTGCCCTCCCCTGTCACCTCGGCCCTGTCCCGGCTCGCCGGCGCGAACAAGGTCACCGTCAACACGGTGCTCCAGGCCGCCTGGGCCCTGACCCTCGCCCGCTACAGCGGTACCTCGGACGTCCTGTTCGGCAACACCCTCACCGAGCGCATGTCCGGCGTCCCGGGAGCGGACCGCATGGTCGGACTGCTCATCAACACCCTGCCCACCCGGGTCCGCGTCGCGGAGGACAGCCCGGTCGGCGACTGGCTGCGCGAACTGCACACCCGGCTCACCGAGGCCCAGCGGTACGGATACCTGTCCGTGTCGGAGATCCAGCGGCACACCGCCGTCCCCGGCGGGCAGCGGCTGTTCGACAGCATCCTCGTCTTCACCGACACCGGAGCCGTCGCCGACGATGAGCCCGCCGGCCTTCGCTTCACCCCGGTCACCGGGCACGAGCAGCCCGGCTACCCGCTGCTGGTCCGCGCCGACCTGGCGGGCGAACTCGTCCTGACCCTCAACTACGAGCGGGGCCAGGTGGCGGCCGACGCCGCCGAGCGGCTGCTGCGCCACTTCGGCCGCCTGCTGACGGAGCTGGCGAGCGGCCGGCACACCGTCGTACGAGACCTGCCCATGCTGTCGGACGAGGAGCTGCGGGAGCTGACCGCGAACGGGGCCGACGACGGGCCCCCGGCCGAGGACACCCTGCTGGACCTCTTCGCCGCACAGGTCCGGGCGGCCCCGCGGGCGGTCGCGCTGCGCCACGCCGGCCGGTCCACCACCTACGCCCGGCTCGACGCGGACTCCGACCGGCTGGCGCACCGGCTGCGCCGGGCCGGGGCCGGTCCCGGCACCCGGGTGGCGGTCCATCTGCGGCCGTCGGCCGGCACCGTCACGGCCCTGCTGGCCGTGCTCAAGGCCGGTGCGGCGTACGTCCCGCTGGACCCGGCGTACCCGGCGCAGCGGCGCGCCCTCGTCCTGGAGGACTCCGGTGCCGTGCTGGTGCTGAGCGGCGGCGCCGCGCGGCCCGTTCCCGGCTGCGCCGTGCCCGTGCTGGACCCGGACGCTCCCGGGGAGGAGGAAGAGGGGGAACCGGACGGGCCGCCGTTGCCGCGTCCGACGGGCCGGGACCTCGCCTACACGATCTACACGTCCGGCTCGACCGGCCGGCCGAAGGGCGTGGACATCGAGCACCGGGCCATCGCCCACTTCCTCGGCGCGATGCGGGACCGGCTGGACAGCGGCGCCCAGGACACCTGGCTGAGCCTGACGTCGATCTCCTTCGACATCGCGGGCCTGGAGATCTTCCTGCCCCTCGTCACCGGCGCCCGGACCGTCGTGGCGCCCCCGGACGCGGCCACGGACCCCGAGGGACTCGTGGCGCTGATCCGCGAGGAGCGGGTGAGCTTCGTCCAGGCGACGCCGTCGGGCTGGCGGGTGCTGCTGGCCGGCGGCTTCGACGAGCCGTCCGTCCGGGCGCTGTGCGGAGGGGAGCCGCTCCCGGCCGCGCTGGCACGGGACCTCGTCCGCCGCTGCCGCACCCTGTGGAACGTGTACGGGCCGACCGAGACCACCGTCTGGTCCACCATCGACCCCGTCTCGGACCCGGACCGCCCCGTCACCATCGGCCGGCCCTTGCCGGGCGAACGCGTCCACATCCTGGACGCCGCCCTGCGCCCGGTACCGGTGGGTGTCCCCGGCGAGCTGTTCATCGGCGGGCACGGAGTCGGGCGCGGCTACCTGGACCGCCCCGCCCTGACGGCGGACCGCTTCGTGCCCGACCCCTTCGGCCCCGAGGGCGGCCGGCTCTACCGCACCGGCGACCACGCACGGCTGCTCCCGGACGGCCGGGTCGACTTCCTCGGCCGGCTGGACCGGCAGGCCAAGGTCCGCGGGTACCGCATCGAACTCGGGGAGATCGAGGCGAGGCTGGACGAGCACACCGCGGTCGGGCAGAGCGTGGTGGAGGTGTCGCGGACCGCGGGCGGGACGGCCGGGCTGGCGGCGTACGTGGTGCCCGCGCCGGGCCACCGGCCCACCGAGCGGGAGCTGCGCGAACACCTCGCGCGGTGCCTGCCGGAGTACATGGTGCCGCACGCTTTCGTGCTGCTCCCCCGGCTGCCCCTCACCCCGAACGGCAAGATCGACCGCAACGCGCTGCCCGCCCTGGAGGGGGACGGCGGCCCGGACGAACGGCCGTACGTCGCCCCCCGCACCGCAGCCGAGCGCGTCCTCGCGGAGGCCTGCGCGGCGGTCCTGGAGCGGGAACGGTTCGGTGTGCGCGACGACTTCTTCGACCGGGGCGGCGACTCGATCCGGGCGCTCCTCGTCATGACCCGGGCCCGGGCCGCGGGCGTGCCCGTGACCGTGGCGCAGATCCTGCGGCACCGCACCGTCGAGGCCATCGCCGCGGCGGCGGACCGTCCCCCGTCGTCCGCGCCCGGGCTCACGGTGGGCACGTTCCTCGACCGGCTGCGGCCGGACGACGCCGACCTGACGGCGATCCTCGCCGCGCACCGGGTGCCCGGGGTCAGCGCGGCCGTCGTGGTGGACGGCGCCCTGACGGCCACGTGGGCGCACGGCACGGCCCACCGCGGCGAACCGGGCACGCTCACCGACGGCACGGTCTTCCAGGCGGGCTCCCTCGCCAAGCACGTCACCGCCCTGCTGTGCCTGGTGCTGGTCCGGGACGGCACGCTCGACCTCGACCAGGACGTCAACCGTTACCTCGACGGCTGGCGGGTGCGGGGCGCGGACGGACACGGTGCCGTGTCGCTGCGGTCCCTGCTGAGCCACAGTGCCGGTCTGCCCGTCGCGCCCGGCCGGGACTTCGGTCCGGGCGAACCGCTGCCGCCGCTCGCCGAGTCGGCGGCGCCCGGAGGCGGAACACCGCCGCGCCTGGCGGCCGACGGCCGCCACGTCGGCCGGTTCCGCTACTCGAACACCAACTACGCGGTCGTCCAGCGGATTCTGGAGGACGTCGGCGGCCGGCCGATCGCGGACCTGGCCCGCGACCGGCTGTTCGCACCCCTGGGGCTGCGCCACACCGCCCTGTCGCCCGGGGTCCCCTTCCCCGCCGGCGAGGTGGCGTCGGGTCACGACGCCGAGGGGCGCCCGCTCGCGGGCCGGTGGCGCCGGACACCGGAACTGGCGGGAGCGGGCCTGTGGTCCACCCCGCGCGACCTGGCGGCCCTGGAACTGGAGATCTGGCACGCCGCCCACGGGACGCCCGGTCACCGTCTGGTCGACGGCGAGCTGGCCCGGGAGATGATCCGCCCCACCGCGGAAGGCGTCTACGGCCTGGGCACCATGCTCCGGCAGGTGTCCGGCAGCACCTGGTTCGGGCATCTCGGCGAGCCGTCGGGCGCCCGGTGCCTGTCCTTCCTCGACGCCGGACGGGGCAGCGGCTTCGTGCTCATGCTCAACGCCGAGTCCGGCACGGCCGCCCTCCGGGAGTTCCTCTCCCGGCTGGGATTCGCCGAGGAACTCGCCGTGTGAGCCGCGGTGTGATCCGCCGGTCGGGCGCCGGGACGCGGCGCCCGACCTCCCCGAGCCGTCTGGAGCCACGATGACCGGCATCACCGTACCGACCAGCCGATCACGGCGCCCGCTCGTGATCCTCCTGTGCGCGGGATTCATCTCGGTGCTCGGCACCTCGATGTCCGAGCTGGCCCTGCCCTGGTTCGCCCTCGGCACCGGCGGGGGCACGTCCCACGCCGGCGTCGTGGCCTTCGCGGACACGGCCCCGTACGTCGTCCTCCAGGCGCTGGCCGGGCCCGTGGTCGACAAGTGGGGCGCCCGGGTGTCCTGCGTCGCGGGAAACGCCCTGGCCGCGGTGGCGCTCGGTGCCGTCCCGGTCCTGCACCTGGCGGGCGCGCTCGGCTTCGGCCCGCTGTGCGCCCTGGTGGCGGTGGCCGCCATGGCGCGCGGCGTGGCGGACTGCGCGGGCAACGTGCTGCTGCCCGCCGTCGCCGAGCGGGCGGGCGTGCCGCTGACGCGCGCGGTGGCGCTGTCGGCCGGAGCCATGCGTGGCGGGCTGATCGCCGGGGCGGCGCTCGCGGGCGTCCTCCTCTCCACGGTCGGTGTCACGTCGACGCTCGCGGTCACCGCGGGCGGGTTCGCCGTCGCCTCGGTGCTGATCGTGTCGTGCGCGACGGCACCGGCGCGGCAGCCGGCGACCGCACCGCGGGCCGGGAACGCGCCGGGCGGATACCGGGCGGAGCTGGCCGAGGGGCTGCGCTTCCTGCGCGGGGACCGGCTGCTGCTCGGCATCGTCGTCCTGATCGCCGTGAGCAACCTGCTGGACCAGGCGTTCTCCGCCGTGCTGCTGCCGGCCTGGGTGAAGGCCCATATGGACAGCCCGCAGGCGCTGGGTCTGATCACCGGCACCATCGGCGTCGGCACCGTCGCCGGGAGCGTGGCGGGGGCCTGGCTCGGCCCCCGGCTGAGCCGGTCGGTCACGTTCCGGACCGGTTTCCTGCTCGCGGGCGCCCCCCGGTTCCTCGCGCTGTGCGTCTGCTCGACGCTCGCCCCCGTCCTGACGGTGAGCCTGGTCGCGGGGATCGCCGGCGGGCTGGTCAATCCCCTCCTCGGGGTGCTCCAGTACGAGCGGATACCCCCGCGTCTCCAGGCACGGGTCCTCGGGGCGGTGAAGGCCAGCGCGTGGGCGGGCATCCCGTTCGGCGGCCTGCTGGCGGGGCTCGCCGCCGACTCCGTCGGAGTCCCCGCCGCGCTCGCCGTCACCGGGCTGGCGTTCCTCCTCACGTCCCTCGTCCCCTTCGTGCTGCCGTCCTGGCGGGCCATGGACACGAGCCCGGCTCCGGCCCCGGCCGAGGTCAGGTGTGCCGGAAGCGGTTGATGGCGTCGATGTGCCTGGCGCGCGTCTCCTCGTCGCGCACGCCCAGGCCCTCCTCGGGCGCCAGGCACAGGACGCCGACCTTGCCCTGGTGCAGGTTGCGGTGCACGTCGTAGGCGGCCTGCCCGGTGTCCTCCAGGGAGTACACCTTCGACAGCGTGGGGTGGATCTTGCCCTTGGCGATGAGGCGGTTGGCCTCCCAGGCCTCGCGGTAGTTCGCGAAGTGCGAGCCGATGATCTTCTTCAGCGACATCCA
>NZ_JBVHWM010000103.1:0-25015 GCF_055564375.1 Streptomyces sp. NPDC029138 | reverse complement strand
TCGGCGAGGACCAGCAGAGCCGGCAGGTCGGCCGGCGACACGGCGTGCGCCGCCAGAGCGCGGGCGTTCCGGCCGAACCGGGCCACGATCCCCTCTAGGTCCTGGAGCTCGGTGTCCGCAGGCAGGACACCCGCCTCCACCGCGCGACGGCGGAAGAGCGTGACCCGTGCGGGGCCCTCGGCGGAGCGGAACTCCTCCGCGTCGGGCTGCCAGCGCTCCCCAGCGAGCCCGGCCAGGTCCCTGCCGAGCCAGGCGAGCAGGGCGGCCTCGTCGGGCGCATCCCCGCCCGTGCCGGGGTGGGGCGGGTCGATGAGCGTCACCAGGTCCACCCGGCAGCCCTCTTCGGCCAGCCGCCGGGCCACTTCGACCGCCACCACGGCGCCCATCGACCAGCCGGCGAGCCGGCAGGGGCCCACCCCCACCGTCTTCCGCACGACCCCCGCGTAGTGGGCGGCAAGCTGCGGGACCGTGTCGCAGGGCGTGCCGTCCTGAGGGGTCTGGAGGGCGTAACAGGGCTGGTCCGGGCCGAGGAGTTCGGCGAGCGGTGCGTAGCACAGCACATCACCGCCGACCGGGTGGAACAGGAAGAGCGGTGGGCGGTCACCGTCTGTGCGGATGGGTACGAGGGCCGTTCGGGCTTCGCCCGCGCCCGCGGTGGGCAGGGCCTCGGCCAGCCCGGCGATGGTCGGCGTGCGGAAGAACTGGGAGATCGGCAGGGAGACGCCGAAGCGTGCGCGCACCTGTCCCATCAGCCGTACGGCCAGTAGCGAGTCGCCGCCGAGGTCGAAGAAGTTGTCCGTGACTCCCACCGGCCGTGGCGCGAACTGGGAGGCCCACAGGTCCAGCAGGGCGCGCTCGGATGCGTTCGACGGTTCGACCGGGGGCGTCTGTTCGGCCGCTGCGCGGTGGGCCACCGCCAGCGCCGGCCGGTCGATCTTGCCGTTGGGTGTCAGCGGCATCCGGTCGACGACGATCAGTTCCCGGGGCACCAGGGCCTCGGGAAGGGTCTCGCGCAAGCGCTGCCGTATCGCCTCGGGGGTCATGCCCGCGTCCGCGTCGTCGTCCAGGACGGTGTACGCGACCAGCCGTCGCGTGCCCCCGGGGCCGTCCGCGGCGGCGGCCACGGCCTGCCGGACGCCGGGCAGCCGCGTCAGCGCGGACTCCACCTCGCCCAGTTCGATGCGGTAGCCGGCGATCTTGACCTGGTGGTCCTCCCGCCCCAGCAGTTCGATGGTGCCGTCGGGCAGGTACCGTCCCACGTCGCCGGTGCGGTAGAGACGTTCGCCGGTGAGGGGATGGGTGACGAACGCGGCCCGTGTCAGCTCCTCGCTTCCGAGGTAGCCCCGGGCGAGCCCGCGCCCGGCGATGTGCAGGGCCCCCGGGACCCACAGCGGCCGGGGCCGTAGCGCGTCGTCGAGCACATGGAAGCGCTGGTTGCGCAGGGGCCGCCCGTACGGGATGCTCGCCCACTGCGGATCGACGCGGTCGATGCGGTGCGCTATCGACCAGATGGCCGCCTCCGTCGCTCCTCCCAGGCTCCACAGTTCGGCCTCGGGAAACACCTCGCTGATCCGCTCGGGCAGGGTAAGCGCGATCCAGTCGCCGCTCAGCATCACCAGTCGCATCGAGGACAGCACCGTGGGCTCCTGCGTCCGCAGGTGTTCGGTGAACAGGTCCATGAGCGCCGGAACGCTGTTCCAGACGGTTATTTGATGCTTTTGCACCAGCTCGAGCCAGTGGCCTGGATCGCGCGCCGCGTCGGCCTCCGGGACGACCACGGTGCCGCCCCTGCCGAGGATCCCGAAGACGTCGTAGACCGACAGGTCGAAGTGGAGCGCGGACAAGGCCAGGACGCGGTCCTGCGCCGTCACCCCGAAGCGTTCACTGATGTCGTGGACCGTGTTGACGGCGGCACGGTGCTCCACCATGACGCCCTTGGGCGTGCCGGTCGATCCCGAGGTGAAGATGACATAGGCCAGGTCATCGGCTGCCGCCCGCACCGGGGTGACGCCGGAGGCCGGGTACCTTCGGTCGACCTCCACGCAGTCGGCCTCCCGGCTCCATGGCGCGTCGCCGGGCGTGCCAGAGCCCGTCAGGACCATGGCCGTCCCGGTGAGTTCCACTAGCGTCCGGATCCGCTCCGGGGGCGCGGTGGTGTCCAACGGCACGTAGGCCGCACCGGACTTGAGGACGGCCAGGACGGCGACGATCTGCTCCCAGCCCTTGCCGACGCAGATGCCCACCAGCCGGCCCGGACCCGCACCACGCGCGGCCAGCTCGGTGGCGAGGGCGTCGGTACGGCGGTCCAGTTCGCCGTAGGTGAGGCTGCGGTCGGGGGCGACCACCGCGAGCTGCTCCGGCTGTGCGGCTGCGTACTCCGTGAACGCGTCGTGCAGCAGCCCTTCCGGAGCCCGGCCCGCGGTCGCGTTGGCCCGCTCGCGGGCCGCCAGGTCGGCGGCCGGCACGTGGGTGCCCGCCGGCCGGTGCCATGCGTCCGCGTCCCGGCACAGTTGCGCGAGCAGCTCCTGGTAGGCGGCGAACATGGCGTCCACCAGGCCGGCCGGGAAGCGGGCCTCGACCACGTCCCAGTTGATCCGCACCCCGTCAGCCTCCTCCACCACCTGGTGGTCGAGGAGCACCTGCGGGGTGCGGATGGAGGCGTGCACTTCCTGTCCGCCGGAGCCCCACCGGGCGAGCGGTGCCGTGTGGTCGAAGAGCCCGGAGCCCGCTTCGGTGCCCGAGGAGCCCAGCGCGCTCGCGAACACGAAGGGCATCGTGGCGCGGCCCGAGGCCCCCCGGGAGGCGTTGAGCCGACGCAGCACCTCGACACCGCTGACCTGGCTGTGCTCCAGATCGCGCGCGAGCTGGCCCTGGAGACGTCGTGCCCGCACCGCGAACGGATCGGCCGCGCGGTTGTCGGTCTCCAGCAGCACCGTGCTGCTGCAGTTCCCGACGATGTTCCGCACATCGGGATGGACGGGGCTCCGATTGAGGAACAGCAGCGTGAGGGTGAAGTGCTCGGTCGCGCTCCACTCCGCGAGTATCTGTGCGTAGGCCGTGCACAGCGCCGCCGACGGCGTGACGGAGGCGGCCGCGGCGTGCCGCCTGAAGGCCGCCCACTGTTCGGCGGACAGTCGCGCGGTCCGGTGGGTGAATCCCGCACGCGCTCGCGGCTCGGCCGGTCGCACCAGGGGCAGTTCGGGCGCGGGCGGCAGTGTGGGCAGACGTTCCTGCCAGTACCGCTGCGCTTCCTCGTGGACCGCACCGGTCCTGGTCGCTGCCGTAGCGAGGACGTAGTCCCGGTAGGTGAGGCTCAGGGGCGGGAGCGGACGGTCGGGCTCCTGGTAGAGCTTGGCCCACTCCTCGAAGAGCAGGGACGTGCTGCGCGCGTCGACCACCAGCCCGTCGAAGCCCAGGTGCAGCCGGGTGCGGTGCTCGTCCACGAGTGTCGCGCGGACGTCGAACAGCGGCCACCGGGCGCAGTCGAGCACCTGCTCGCGCAATGTCTCGTGCAACTCGTCCAGCGCCCGCTCGCGTTCGGCCGCGGTGCGATCCCGCAGGTCGGTCACCGCGATGCGGTAGGCGGGGACCTCGGGCAGGACACGCTGTCCACCCTCCGGCAGCACGACGGCGCGCAGCATGCCGTGCCTCTCGACCAGTGTGTGGAGCACGCGCTCGAAGCGGGGCAGGTCGAGGTCGGTGACATCGACCTCGGTGTACAGATGGGTCGACGTGTCGCCCAGCTCGAACGCGTCGGTCCTGCCTAGCCGGTACGCCTCCTGAAGATCGGTGAGCGGGAAGGCGTCGTGTGCGGACGGTTCGGGTGCGGACCGACCGGGTGCCGCGGGATCGGGTGCGGCGGGTTCGGCCACCGCCCCGGGTTCGGGCGGGAGCGGTGCCGGGGACGGGGCCGCCGGCGTCGCATCGCTCGGCGCCCCCGCCCGGCCCGCCGGCATGTCGGCGGTCGGCGCTGCCGCGGTAAGGGGCGACGAGGCCGTGGCGCCGGCGCCGGTGACCTCGTCTGCCAGCGCGGCCAGGCTGTGGCCGTCCAGGAGGGAGGCCAGGGGCACCGAGACCCCCCACCGGGCGGCAAGGCCGTCGCGCAACTGGAGGGCCATCAGGGAGTCGATGCCCAGGTGCTGGAGGGGCTCGCTCACGTCGACCGCCGACTCGGGCATGCCGAGCACCTCGGCGGCCGCGCACACCAGCGCCGTTCGCAGGTCGGGACCGGTCGTGGCGGTCGCGGGCGGTGCGGCGGCGGGGGCGGGTCCGGCGGGCTGCGCCGACGCGCCCGCAGCGGCTGCCGACGGACCCGGCCGTGCGTCCGGGGTGTCCGCCGGCGGAGCGAGCGGCCGTTGGGTGACGCCGGGCCGGCCGGCGGGCTCCGTGCGCAGCACCGTCTCCCTGCGGGCGCGCTTCAGGCTGACGCCTTCCGCCGCGGCCACCACCCGGCCGTCGTCGTCGAGCAGCCGCACCTCGGCGCCGAGTACGGTCGCGTCGGGGGCGGCGGGCAGCAACCGCGCGTGACACCACAGGGCGGCATCGGGCGTCGAGCCGGCGAATACCAACCGCTCGACGGCCACCAGCAGGTAGGCGGTGTCCTCGGGCACGTCCGGCGGCAGGCACGCGAACAGGGTCTGGAACATGGAGTCGGTGATGCCCGGGTGCAGCCGGTAGCGGTCACTCTCGTCGTCGTGCGGCGCACGAATCCGCGCCAGCGCCTGCCCGTCACTCGCCCGGACGCTCTCCACCCAGCGGGCGCTCGGTCCGAGGTACACACGCCGGCGCCACAGCCACCGGTAGAAGGCCTCGGCGGACCGCGGCGCAGCCTGGACCGCGGGCAACGCGTCCACCGGGAGGCGGGGTTCGTCCGCGGAGGGGACGACGGCCAGGCTTCCCTGGGCGTGCAGCGTCCAGGCATCCGCCGCCTCTCCGGCGTTGTTCCGCGCGAAGTACCGGAACGTACCCTGTCGCTCACCGGCGGGATCCACGGTGAGCTGCACGTCGAGCGGCCGGTCAGGCTCGACGACCAGGCTCTGCCGCACCAGGCAGTCCGACAGGATCACGGCGCCCGGCCCGTGGAGTGCCCGCGCGGCACCCAGCGCGGCTTCCACGTACACGCCGAAGTTCACGATCGGCACCCCGTCCATGACGCAGTCCTCGACGCAGGGGTGCGTGTCGCGGTCCAGACGCGCGGCGAACTGTGCCGTAGCCAGTGGTGAGGGCACCAGGTGCCCCAGCAAGTCTGTGGCGTCGGTACCGGTGCCCTGGGCGACGGCCCGGCCGGGCACCGGCTCCGACACGGCTGCCGGGCCGGGCTCGACCGCGCGGATCCAGTGCCGCTGCCGCTGAAAGGGATAGGTGGGGAGTTCGGCCGGACGCCAAGGGCGGTCGGCGTGGAAGCGCTTCCAGTCGACCGGTACGCCGCACGTGTGGAGTGCGCCCAGGCCCTCGGCCACCGTCCTCGTCTCGTCGTGGGCCGGTCGCAGGGTGGGCACGAACCGCACCGGTTCGCCGCCCGCGAAGTCGGACGCGAAGCGCCCGGCCATTCCGGCCAGTGTGGGGGCGGGACCGATCTCCAGGAACAACCGGTGGCCCCGCTCGAGGAGGGTCCGCATTCCTGCCATGAACCGGACCGGACGCCGCGCGTGGTCGCGAAGGTAGCGGGCGGTGTACCCGCCGTCCTCCAGCAGGGCGCCGGTGACGTTGGACGCCAGCGCGATCCGCAGCCGGTCGAAGCGGACTTCGGCCGCAGCCTGCTCGAAGGCGTCGAGCATCGGGTCCACCAACGGTGAGTGGAAAGCCCGCGACGAGCCCATCCGTATCGTGCGCACGCCTTGGCCGGCCAGGGCCGCCAGCAGCGCATCCACCGCGTCGGGGGCGCCGGCCACCACGACGCTCTCCGGACCGTTGACGGCGGCCACGGACACCCGCGCCGGACCGTCCGGGATCAGCGCCTCGACCACCGGGAGCGGCGCGAAGACGGACGCCATCGCGCCCTGAGGCAGGTCCTGCATCAGACGGCCGCGCGTCGCGGCCAGCGACAGGGTGTCCTCGATGCCGAGCGCCCCGGCGACGCAGGCCGCCGTGAGCTCGCCGATGCTGTGGCCCAGCACCGCGGCCGGCTCGACCCCCCACGAGCGCCACATTTGCGCCAGGGCCCACTCGAAGGCGACCAGGACCGGCTGAGTGCAGCGGGTCTCGTGGATCAGTTCCTCGTCCCGGGGTTCTGGATCCAGGACGGTGAGCAGCGGGCGCCCCAGCAACGGGCGCAGCACCTCGTCGCAGCGGTCCAGGGCCGCACGGAACGCCGCCTCGGACGCGTAGAGTTCCCGTCCCATCCCGGGGCGCTGGGAGCCCTGTCCTGTGAAGAGGAAGACCACCTCCGGCTCGCTCCCGGTCGGTACCTGTCCGGTGCTCACCGCGCCACCCCACGCCCCGTCCGTGGGCGGGTTCGCGGCCTCCGCCAGCAGCGTGCCCATCTCCTGCGCGGAACCGGCGGTAAGCGCCATGCGGTGGGGCAGGTGCGCGCGCCCCACGGCCGCCGTCGCGCACACGTCCTCCAGGGGTGTGCCGGCCTCCAGAACGGCGCGGTAGCCGCGTGCCAGCTCCGCACACGCCGACGGCGTCCGGGCGGACAGCACCAGCAGGTGCGCCGAGCGCGAGGCAGCCGGGGCCGGGCCCGGTGCGGGCGGCGGGGCCTCGCCCACCACCAGGTGCGCGTTGGTGCCGCTCGCGCCGAACGAGCTGACGCCCGCCAGCCGCGGACGCTCCGCCGAACGCGGCCAGGGGGTCGGGGCGGTGGGAATCTCCACCGTGCCGTCTTCAAGACCGATCGCCGGATTGAGGCGGTCGAGGTGGAGGTGGGGCGGGATGCGCTCGTGCGTCAGGGCGAGCACGGTCTTGATCAGTCCCGCGACCCCGGCCGCAGCCTCGGCGTGGCCGATGTTGGTCTTCACCGAGCCGACGAGGAGGGGGGACGTCCGCTCGCCGCACAGCACCGTGTGCAGGGCCCGCATCTCGATGGGGTCACCGAGCGGTGTCCCGGTGCCGTGCGCCTCCACGTAGGAGATGTCGGCCGGTGCGACTCCTGCGTCCCGCAGCGCCCCGGCCACCACGGCCCGCTGGGCCTGGGCGTTGGGCACGGTCACGCCGCTGCTGCGGCCGTCGTTGTTGACGGCCGATCCCCGGATCACCGCGAGAACACGGTCGCCGTCGCGCTCGGCGTCTCGCAGCAGTTTGAGGACCACCATTCCGCAACCCTCGCTGCGCACATACCCGTCTGCCGCGGCGTCGAACGTCCGGCACACGCCGTGCGGGGACAGCGCCCGTGCCTGTGAGAGCACCACCGACCAGGCGGGGTTCAGCAGGACGTTGCACCCGCCGGCCAGGGCGAGGTCCGACTCGCCCGAGCGCAGGCTCTGGCAGGCCAGGTGCACGGCCACCAGCGAGGAGGAACAGGCCGTGTCCAGGGACAGACTCGGCCCTTGCAGCCCCAGCCAGTAGGACAGCCGGCCCGCGCCGAACGTGCCCGCCCGGCTACCGAGTGAGTACGCCTCCAGCTCCTCGATGCCGAGACGCAGTTGCTGCTCGGAGTAGTCGTGGTTCGTGATCCCGGCGAACACGCCGGTGGCCGACCCCCGCAGGCCCCCCGGGTCGATGCCGGCATGTTCGAGGGCCTCCCAGGACACCTCCAGCAGCAGCCGGGTCTGCGGGTCCATGAGCGCCGCCTCACGGGGCGAGACCCCGAAGAACTGGGCGTCGAAACCGTCCACCGAGGTCAGGAAACCGCCCCGGCGGGACACCGTGCGACCGGGGGCGTGGTCCGGGCCGCCGTCGTAGCGGTCGGCGTCCCACCGGGAGGCTGGCACCTCGGTGATGCCGTCGCCGCCGCGCTCCAAGAACTCCCAGAACCGCCGCGGGTCGTCGGACCCGCCGGGGAACCGGCACCCCAGGCCTACGATCGCCACCGGTTCCGAGGTGCGCGGCGGGCAGGCGGCGAGTTGGTCCTTCAGCCGCCGGATCTCCCGGAGACTGGCGGCGAGTGCGGCCCGGCTGTCCCGGGCGAGTCGGTCGGTCATTGTCACTCACGCCTCCTTGGCGGGCTGCGGATCCGCAGCGCCGAGTTCCTGGAGCAGCAGATCCCGCAGTACGTCCTCGTCGAGCAGGTCCAGGGGATCGTCGCCGGGGTCGGGCGGGGGGCCGGGCAGTGGTGCACCGCCAGTGGGAGGCGGGGGCGCCGCCGGGGCCGGCCCGGCCGTCGGCGCCGTGTCCCCCTGTGCCTCCTGTTGCAGGGCCTTGGCCAATGCGCGGACCGTCGGGCACTCGAACAGGACGGCGGCGGAGATCGGCCGGTCCCACGCCTTCCGTAGGCGCGCGACCACCCGCACGGCCATCGCCGAGTCCATGCCCATCTGGAAGAAGCCCTCGTCCGGATCAACCTCCGCGGCCCGGTAGCCGAGCACGTCCGCCACAGCCTCGCGGACCAGCGCGAACGCGGACCGTGAACCGGAACCGGGCGCGGTACGGGACCGAGGGTCGGCGGGCGCGTTCGCGGGGAGTGGGGTGGCGGGTCCGGCCGTGGGTGCCGGGCCGGCGGGTACGGCCGGTGCGGCCGTGCCAGCCGTGGTCGGTACGGGCGGCTCGGCGGAGCCGCCCGGGCGCCGCGTCTGGAACCAGAAGCGCTCGTGCGCCCACCGGTACACGGGGAGCGAGACGGTCCTGGCGCCCTCGGGTCCGGGTCCGAGGCTGACCGGCAGGCCCCTGGTGTGCAGGGCTCCGAGGGCCTCGAGTCCGGCCCTGCTCTCGGGCTCGCCCCGCCGCATCACGGGCAGGACCAGACCGGGGACGGAGTCGGCGTCCAGGGTGTCCTGGACCGATGAGCGGAGCGTGGGGTGGGGTCCCATCTCCAGGAAGATCCCGTGACCGTCGCGGGCCAGCGCCTGCACCGCGTCCCAGAAGCGCACGGTCCTGCGGACGTTCGCCGCCCAGTAGGCCGCGCCCAGGTCGGTTCCGGCGACGGGTTCCCCGGTGACCGTCGAGTAGAGGGGAACCCGGGTGGCGGCGGGCGTGATGCCCGACAGCGCCCGCGTCATCTCCTCCAGCATGCCGTCGACGAGGCGGCAGTGCGAGGCGCCCTGCGCGGCGAGCGGTTTCCAGAACACCTTGCGCTCGGCCAGGCGGGACGCCAGTTCCTGTACGCCCTCGGGCGTTCCGGCCACGATCGTGGCGGTCGGCCCGTTCGCGGCGGCCACGGACGCCTCCGTGATCCCGCTCTGTGCCAGGACGGCTTCCACCTCGTGCTCCGGGAGACCGGCAACAAGCATGGCGCCCTGGCCGCTCAGTTCCTCCAGGAGCCGGCTGCGGGTGCTGACCACCAGGGCGGCGTCCTCCAGGCCGAGGGCCCCGGCCGTGTGGGCCGCCGCCACCTCGCCCATGCTGTGCCCGACGATGGCGTCCGGCTCGACTCCCCAGGACCGCCACCGCGCAGCCAGCCCGACCGAAAGGGCGAAGAGCGCCGGTTGCACGAGGTCCGTGCGGGTCAGCGCCGCGTCCTGTGCCATGGCGTGGATCGTGTCGATCACCGAGTACCCGAGACGGTGGCGCAGGGCCTCGTCGCACTCCTCGACGGCGGCCCGGAACACCGGGCAGCTGCCCATGAGTTCCCGGCCCATACGAGGCCGCTGCCCGCCCTGGCCGGGGAAGACGAAGACCATTTTGCGCCCGAGGGGGGCGGAGGCACGCGCCCAGGCGGTGCCCGCTGCGGCCGGATCGTCCAGCCACGCGTCGATGCGGTCGGCGGCCTCGGCGGGCGATGCCGCGACGACCGCGAGCCGGTGGTCGTGGTGGGTGCGGCGCGCCGCCGCCGTGTGCACGGTGTCGGCGAACGGTGTGCTCGCCCCCTCCGGCGAGCGGAGGTGATCCCGGTAGGCCGCGGCCATCGCCCTGAGACTCTCGCCGCTCGCCGCCGAGACCGGCAGCACGTACTCGCCGCCGGATGCGGGTGTGCGGGCGGCGTCCGCGGGGGCGGGGCCCAGGACGGCGTGGGCGTTGGTACCGCCGGCGCCGAAGGCGCTGACGGCGGCGTGCCGGTGGTCGTCGGGGACGTCCCAGGGCCGTGTCTCCGCGGGGATCACGAACCGCGTACCGTCCAGGCCGATCCGGGGATTGATCTCGCGCACGTGGAGGGTCCGCGGCACACGCCGGTGGTGAATGCTCAGCGCCGCCTTGATGAGGCCGGCGATCCCCGCGGCGGGTTCGAGGTGGCCGATGTTCGACTTCACGGAGCCCAGTGCGCAGCCGAAGCCGCTGCCGTCGTCCTTCCCGTAGCTCTCGGTCAGAGCCTCGACCTCGATGGGGTCACCGAGGGCGGTGCCTGTTCCGTGGGCCTCCACCAGGGTGATCCGGTCGGGAGGGAGCCCGGCGTCGCGCAGCGCCTGCTGGACCACCTCCTGCTGGGCCAACCCGTTGGGCGCCAGCATGCCGTTGGTCCGTCCGTCCTGGTTCACGGCGGTACCGCGGATCACGGCCCAGATCCGGTCCCCGTCGGCCAGCGCGTCCGAGAGCCGCCGAAGGACGACGGCGCCCACGCCCTCCGCCCGCGTGAAGCCGTCGGCCGACGCGTCGAAGGTCTTGCAGCGGCCGTCGGAGGCCAGGAGCCCGTCGTCGGCGTAGGTCCGGGCCACCGTCGGCGAGAGCAGGAGCTGTACGCCGCCGGCCACCGCGCTGGAGCACTCCCGCTGCCGCAGGCTCCGGCAGGCGAGGTGCACGGCTACCAGCGAGGAAGAGCAGGCCGAGTCCACGACCATGCTGGGTCCGCGCAGGTCCAGGACGTACGACAGCCGGTTGGCGATCGCCGACCCGGTCCCTCCCAACAGCGTGTGCATGTCGACGTCGTCGTTCGCGGCCAGTTGCAGGTGAAAGTACTCGCTGGAGTTGGCCCCGACGAATACGCCGACCTCGGCCCCACGCAGGCTCTGCCGGGTCCGGCCGGCGTCCTCCAGGGCCTCCCAGGCCACTTCCAGGAAAAGCCGTTGCTGCGGGTCCATCCGCGCGGCCTCGGCGGGCGCGATGCCGAAGAACCGGGCGTCGAAGGCGTCCACTTCTTCGATGAACGACCCGAATGCCAGCGGCCCGGGAGAGTCCACCAGGCTTCCGCGGCCGCCCCACCGCTCCGAGGGCACCCGGGTCACCGTGTCGGTGCCGTCGCACAGCAGTTCCCAGAACCGCGCGGGCGAGGTCGCACCGCCCGGGAAGCGGCAGCCCATCCCCACTACGGCGATCGGTTCGTGCCGACTCTCCTGCAACTCCTCCAGCCTGACCCGTGCCTGTCGTACGGCCTGCAGGGCGGCCGTCAGCTCCGCCCGGTACGACGTGCTCGGCACCCCGTCGGTCTCCTTCATGCCGTGTGCTCCATCCGTTGTGCGAGAGCCGTCAGTTCACGCCTCAGCTCAGCCTCCAGCTCCGCGATGCCGTCGACACCGCTTCGGTCCCCGGGCTCCTGTACTCCGCCGCTGTCCGGCGACGCGGACCGGTGGTCGGCGGGCTCTTCGGCCGTGGCGCCGAGCCTTCGGGCGATGAGTGCGGACAGCGCGGACACCGTGGGGTGGTTCCACACCGTGCTGTCCGGCAGCCGCAGGCCGAAGACCGCCTGCCACCGGTTGCACAGTTCGACGCCCATGACCGACGTCATGCCGAGTTCACGCAGAGGCTGGTCGTCGTCGAGCTCCGAAAGCGGCAGACCCACCAGGTGAGCGACCGTCGAGCGGACCGTCTCGGTGACGGACGGCAGGGCGGGGGGCTTGGGCGTTGGTGAGGGTGGCGGCGCCGGCAGCCGTGGAGGTGCGGGGTCCGGGCGGAGCGGCGGTGGGACCACTGGCTGCTGGACGGGTGCCGCGGCATGGGGTGCGCCGATGGGAGCCGCCGGACCCGGCAGGGGGAACCGCGTGGGCTGCCAGGGGTGGGCCGGGGGTTTCCAGGCAGGAGCCGCCGACGATGGCATGCGCACCGGTGCCCCCAGGGCGAAAAGCCGGGCCAGCAGCATGAGGAGGTGCCCGTGTTCCCCGACCGCGGCGTGTCCCGGAGCCTCGTTCCTGCCGGCCTCCCCGCCGTCGGTGCCCACCCCGGCCGGGCCGTCACCGCCGCTTCCGGCCAGCACATGCAGGACGGGACGGTCCCGCAGCTCCACGACGACGTCGACGCCCTCCTGCCGCAGCCTGGCCAGCTCCTCGTCACCGAGGGCACCCGGGCACGGTGGTGTGCCCGCCGCCGGAGACAGGTCGAGGACCGGGACAATTCCTTCCCCCGCCGTTTTCCGGCCACGTTCGTCCGGCGAACACTCTCCCGGCACAGGCTCCGCCGGGTCCGCCTCGCCGGCCGCCCGGCGGACCGCCTCGGCCAGCGGCAGCACACCGGCCTCGTGGAGAGCGCCGACGAGCCCGACGCCCCGGCCCGCGACGACATCCGGCCTGACCCCCCAAGAGCGCAGCAGCGCGGCCAGCCCCCGCTGGAGCGTGAGGACGGCCGCGGCGGACAAGCCGCTGGGAAGGCCACCGCCGGCCACCGGCAGATGCGGTCCGGCCGGTTCACCCGGTGGAGTCGGCTCGTCCAGCGTGGAACGGCCGAGCAGCGCCCGGACGGCGCGATCGCTCTCCTCCGCCCCAGCCCGGAAGGCCGGTTCGCCCAGCAGCTCACTCATCGTGGCCTGCATGGCGCCGGGGCGGCAGTCGTCGGGGAACAGGAAAGCTGTGCGGGGTCGCCGGTGTGCGGCTCGCGGAGACCACACCGTGCCCGGAGCGCGCTCACCGGCAGCGTGGGCGCGCAGCGCCCGAACCAGGTCCTTCGGCGAGGAGGCGACCACGGCGAGCCGATGGGCGTGGGCGGTGCGCCGCGCGGTGGCGGCGGCCACGTCGCGCACGGGCAGGTCCGCGTCTTGCTCGATCGCGGCGGCGGTGCGCCCGGCGAGCTCCCGCAGCGCCGTGCCGCTCTTCGCGGACAGCGTGACAAGGGTCGGCGGCTCGTCGGCGCGCGCAACGGATCGAGCTGCCGCGAGGGGGCGCAGCAGCGCCGCCCGGTCCCCGTCGGTCCAGCTGACGGCGGGCAGGACGAGGGCTCCGCGGCCATCGTCGTCCGCGGTCTGCAGCAGGGCCTCGGTGACCACCGGGTGCCCTCCGCAGTCGATGAGGACGCGGCAGCCCCCGGCCAGCACCGCGGCCACCGTGTCGTGCAGGCGTACGAGTTCGCGCGGCCCGCGGACCGTGGGGTGCGCACCCGTGGACGCGCGGGCGAGGTCGCTGCCGTCGAACGCCGACAGGACGGGGACGCGTCCCGGCCGCAGCACCGCGGTCCGGGCGCCGTTGTCATCCGTCCACGGCGGGCGCAGGCCCTCGACATCGGCCCGGTCGAGAAGGGCACAGCGTCTCCCGGCGGCCGCCAGGGCGCCCACCAGGACGTGTAGTTCGTCCGGCGGCCCGGCGAGGAGGGTGGTCCGTGTACCCAGCCGTGCGGCCACCCGGACCGTCGTGGACACCGGCAGGGCGGGGTCGCCGACGGCGGCCTCTGCAACGGCCACCGCCTCGGCCCGGCCGACTTCCCGGTCCGGGTCGAGCAACGGCACCGCGTCGGCGATGTCCAGCAACCCGGCGGCGACGCATGCCGCGATCTCGCCGATGCCGATGCCCAGGTAGGAGGCCGGTTCGGTACCGGCCTCCCGCAGCAGGGCGACGGTCGACAGGTGGAACGCGAACACGGCCCGGGGGCTGGGCGTGGTGCCCTCGGCAGGAGGCGCGAGCGACGGTCGCCCCGCGTGCCGTGCGAAGGCCCGGGCGCACTCCTGCCACGTCTCCCGGAACACCTTCCGGGTTCGCCACAGACGGCCTGCCGTACCGGCCCAGCCGTTTCCGAGCGGGCCGAGTACGAGCACGGGACCGGCCTCGGCCCGATGGGGTGACCGCTGCCCTGCGGGGCCGGCACCGGTCCCCTCGAGGATCACGTGGACGTTGGAGCCTCCCCAGCCGAAGGAGCTGACGCCGGCCAGGGCCGGTGTGCGGGCGGGCCAGGGTTCGAGCCCCTGCGGCAGGCGCAGCCCGGAGAAGTCGATGTGCGGATTGGGTGTGGTGCAGTGCAGGTTGGGCGGGACTGCCCGGTGTCTGAGCACCAGCGCGGTCTTGATCAGCCCGGCGATGCCGGCCGCCGCCTCCAGGTGACCCAGGTGGCTCTTGACGGCGCCGAGCACCAGCGGCCGGTCCTGCGGCCGACCCTCGCCCAGCACTGTCTTGAGCGCCGAGACCTCGATGTGGTCGCCGAGTGCCGTGCCCGTGCCGTGCGTCTCAACGAAATGGACATCGGCGGGCAGCACCCCCGCCCTGCGGCAGGCGTCCCGCAGCACCTCTTCCTGCGCCGCCGGGTTCGGCGCCGTCAGCCCGTTGCTCGGCCCGTCGTTGTTGGTGGCGGACCCGCGGATGACACACCAGATGTCGTCCCCGTCGGCGCGGGCGGCGGACAGCGTCTTCAGGACCACCGCACCGCATCCCTCGCCGCGACCGTAGCCGTCGGCCGACGCGTCGAAAGTCTTGCAGCGTCCGTCGGCGGACAGGCCGCCGAAGGCGCGCAGCGACCGGAACGACTCCTCGGTCAGCAACAGGCTGACGCCGCCGGCGATGGCGGTGGTCGCCTCCCCGGCGCGCAGGGCTTGGCAGGCAAGATGAACCGCCAGGAGCGAGGACGAGCAGGCGGTGTCGACGGCCATGCTGGGCCCGCGCAGGCCGAGCGCGTAGGAGAGTCGGTTCGCCGTCATGTTGAGCGCCTGCCCGGTGGCCGTGTACGGCGACACGCGGGCCGTCCGTGAACGTTCGGCCCAGTCGTGCCAGCTGACGCCCACGTAGACCCCGGTCCGCGAGCCGCGCAGTGCCCGCTGGTCGAGCCCGGCGTCCTCGATCGCCTCCCAGGCCACCTCCATGAACAGCCGCTGCTGCGGGTCCATCTCGCGCGCTTCGTCCGGCGCGATGCCGAAGAACTGTGCGTCGAAACCCTCGATGTGCTCGTCGGCCAGGAGCCCGGCGCGGGCCGGAAGGGGCGGACCGTCCTCCCCGGTGCCGGGCCAGCGTCCCGCGGGCAGCGGGAGCACGGGATCGTGGCCGTCGACGAGCATGCGCCAGAAGGCCGCCACACCGTCCGCGCCGGGGAAACGGCACGCCTGGCCGATGACGGCGATGGGCTCCTGCTCGGCGTGCTGCAGAGCACCACCGGTGGCGCCGGTAGTGCCGGGCGTCGCGGTTCCGGGGTCGCCCGTGGTGGCCACGGGGCGGCCGACCGCCGTGGCACCGGGGGCGTCGGTGTGCGCGCCGTGTTGCCGCGGGGCGACGGCTGCCCCGTCCGGCGCGGGGGCCACGGAGTCGTCCGGTTCGTATCCGACACCGGCGGGGGTGTGACCGGTGTCGCCGCCGGCCGGTTTCGCCGCCGGCATCGGGAGCTCGCCGGGCGTCGTGTGGCCGGCACCGGTCCGGGCGGCCAGGTGGTCGGCGAGTTCGGCACAGGTCGGGTGGTCGAACAGCGTCTTCGGTTGCACCCGCAGACCGCAGGCCGTGCTCAGCCGCTCGGCCAGACGCAGGCTGAGCATCGAGTCGAGGCCGAGCTCCCGCAGCGGACGCCCGGTGTCGACCGTCTCACCGTCGGGGTAGCCGAGCACGGCGGCGGCCGCGGCGGCAACCAACTCGACGGTCATGCGGCGGTGTTCGGCTCCGCCGGCGGCTGCCGGACGCTCGTTCGGCTCGGTCGCCGTCCGGCGTGCCGGCCTGGCTGAGCCTGGCTCCGGGCCCGGCGCAGCCAGGCCGGGGAGCCAGTGCGGGCGCCGGGTGAAGGCATAGGTCGGCAGGGCCACGGCGCGTGCGCCGGTCCCGCTCCATACTGCTTCCCACCGCACGTCGGTGCCGGCGACGTGTGCGGCCGCGAGTGCCGCGCAGAAGCGCGACGAGTCACCCTCGTCGCGGGCGATCGTCTCCACCAGGTCCACCCGGAGCCCGGCCGCCGAAGCCGTGGCGTGCACCGCCGGGAGAAGCACCGGGTGCGGGCCGACCTCGACGAACACCCCCGTGCCCGCCGACGCGAGCGCCCTCACGGCGTCGGAGAACCGGACCTCGTGCCGCAGGTTGCGATACCAGTACGAGGCGTCGAGCCGCTCGGTGTCCAACAGGCCGCCGGTGAGTGACGAGTAGAAGGGCACCCGCCCGCGCCGGGGACGGATGCCGGCCAGTTCCTCGGCCAGTTGCGCACCCAGTACTTCCACCGCCGGCGAGTGCGACGGGTAGTCCACGGCGATCCGCTTGACCTGCACGCCGTCCCGCGCCAGCGCGGCGACGGCCTCGTCGAGCACCGGGTCGGGGCCCGCGATCACGGTCGCGTCCGGGCTGTTGCTGGCGGCACGAGTGAGACGGCCCGCCCAGGGAAGCAACCGTTCGGCGAGGGCGTCTTCGCCCAGCAGCACCGACGCCATGCCACCGGTCCCCGACAGGTGATGGCCGATCAGACGGCTCCGGACGGCCACGATCCGTGCCGCGTCCGCCAGCGACAGTGCCCCGGCCACGTACGCCGCGGCCACCTCGCCCTGGGAGTGCCCCAGCACGGCCGCGGGCTCCACCCCGTGCTCGCGCCACAGCGCCGCGAGCGCGACCATCACCGCGAACAGAACGGGCTGGACGACGTCCACGCGCTCGAGGGACGGGGCGCCACGGCGGTCCTCCAGCACATCCGCCAGGCTCCAGCCCGTCAGGGGGTCGAGCTCACCCGCGCAGTCCGCCACCGCGGCGGCGAACGCCGGCTGCTCGGACAGCAGCCGCCGTGCCATGCCCGGCCACTGGGTGCCCTGCCCGGGGAAGAGAAAGGCGGCCGGCCGGTTGCGCGGTACGGCGCCGGTGAGAACCCCGGCGGCGGGCCTGCCGCCGGCCAGGGCGTCCAGGCCGGCGAGGAACGCGTCCCGGTCGCGGGCGACGACGGCGGCCCGGTGTTCGAACACCGAGCGCGTCCGGGCCAGGGACAGTCCCACATCGGCCGGCGCGAGTTCCGGCCGCGCCCGCAGATGGGCGGCCAGCCGCGCGGCCTGTTCGGCGAGAGCCGTTCGGTCTCGGCCGTGCAGGAGCCAGGGCCCCGTGGCACGGTCCGGCCGCCCGCCCGGCTGCCTCGTGGGACGTGGCGAGTCGGGACTCGTCGTCGGGAGGGTCGTACGATCCGCCGCCGGGAAGGCATCGGCAGCCGCCACCACTACATGGCAGTTGGAGCCGCCCACCCCGAAGGAACTGACGCCGGCCACCTTCGGTCCCCCCGCCCACGGCACGGGCACTCGGGGTACCCGCAGACGGCGGGCCTCCGCCTCGACGGCGGGCGCGGCGACCTCGAAGTTCAGACTCGGCGGGAGGACGTCGTGCTGGAGGCTCAGCACCGTCTTCAGCAGCCCGGCGATGCCCGCGCCTCCCTCCAGGTGCCCGATGTTGGTCTTGACCGACCCGACGAGCAACGGGCGGCCCGCGGGCCGCCCGGGGCCGAACACCGCGCCCAGCGCGGAAGCCTCCACGGCGTCGCCCACCGGTGTGCCCGTGCCGTGCAGCTCGACGTATGCGGCCCGCGTCGGGTCGACGCCGGCCGCCGCCCAGGCACGTCGCAGAACATCCTCCTGGGCCGCGGCGTCGGGCGTGCTCAGGTCCGGGCCGCCCCCGTCGTTGTTGGTCGCGGTCCCGAGGATCACGGCCCGCACGGGGTCCCCGTCCGCCACCGCCCGCTCCAGCGGCTTGAGCACCAGGACGGCGCCGCCCTCGCCGCGTACGTACCCGTTGGCACGGGCGTCGAAGGTGAAGCACCTCGCGTCGGGTGACAGCACGCCCAGGGCCCGGACCCGCTCGGTGGTCTCGGCCGCGAGATTCAGCTGCACTCCAGCGACCAGGGCGAGTTCACTCTCCCCGTGCAGCAGGCTCTGGCAGGCCAGGTGCACCGAGACCAGCGAGGACGCCTGTCCGCAGTCGACGGTCATACTCGGTCCGCGGGCTCCGAGCAAGTAGGAGACCCGGTTGGCCAGCAGCGTGCGCTGCAGACCGGTGAGGCTGTGGGCGGTGGGGGCCCCCGCGCCGGCGGAGAGCAGGGCGTAGTCGTCCGTCATGGCGCCGACCCAGATGCCGGTGCGGCTGCCGCGCAGACCGCCGGGCACGATGCGCGCGTCCTCCAGTGCCTCCCAGGCGAGTTCCAGCAGCAGCCGGTGCTGGGGATCGGTCGCGGCCGCCTCGCGCGGGGACATGGCGAAGAAAGGCGCATCGAAGCCGGCCACGTCCCCGAGCCAGCCGCCCACGTCCCTGACCGACGGCGGCAGGTGCCGGGACCGTGCCGGCCCTGGGCGGTCCACGGCGTGGCGCCCTTCGAGCAGCAGCCGCCACAACGCGTCGGGGTCCGGCGCGCCCGGTAGCCGGCACGACGCACCGATCACCGCCACCGCCGTGGCACGGTCGGGCCCGCCTGCAGGGATGTGCGCTTCGGTGGGGGACATGAGGAACTCCTCGCTGACCGCGGACGGAATCGGGACCGGTGGACGATCTGGGCGACGGCGCTCGCGCCGGTCAGCACGGGAAGGCGAGGGCCGCCATGCGCGTTGGCTCCGTACCATTGGCGCGGCAGAGCGGGTGGCGCCACGGCGACGGCCGCGCTGGTGCACCAGGGCCGTCAAGCCGCCGGTCCGCGATCGGTCGGTGACGACGGGGTAGAGCGGATCGAGAGCGATGCGGCGGTGCTCAGTTCATGCGCCACGCGTCCAGAGCGGCCGGGAGACCGGCGGCGAATTCGGCGAGCGGGGGCAATTTTGACATCTCTTTCCGCATCGACCGGGCACGCTCGCGGAAATCGGCGCATGTGAGTACCCGCCTGCAGGCCTCGGCAAGACCGGAAGGGGTGGCGTCGGCGAGGTGAACGGTTTGCGACAGGCCGAGCCGCGCACAATGCGCAGCATTGTAGGACTGCTCGGCGATCAGAGGAACAGTGACCATAGGAACGCCGTATGACAGCGATTCCCGCACACTGTTGAAGCCCGCGTGGGTGAGGAAGAGATCGCAGTGCTCAAGTAGCAGGGGAGGCGGAAAGTCTCCGGCGAAATGGACATGTTCCGCAGAGGCTGCCCGTTCGGGGCGCGGCAGGTCACGGCCGGCCACGACGGCGACGCAGTCGAGTTCCGCGAGTGCGTCGACCACGGTCTCCATGAGGCGTTCCACCCGCGGTCGGTCCGCGCCGCGCAGCAGCGGGGCCAGAGTCCCGAAGCTCACCAGGACCACGGGGCGCCCGCCGCGGTCCGCGAGTGCGGCGTCGATCTCCTTGGGTATCCGGTCGCGCGCGTCGGGCGGGTTCTCGTGCCGGTGGTGGACCACCCGCGGGATGTCGGCCACCGCCGGGTCATAGCGGGCAGGGACGAGAGCGATGTGCCGGTAGCGGTAGAGGCTTGTGCCTTCCGGGTCCGGCGGGAGCCCGAGGGCCGCGCGGTGGGGGGCGAGGAGCGGGGCGAGGGCGGCCGGGGAGAGCCGCGGGGCGGGGCCGCCCGAGATGCCGAGCGAGACGTGCGGCACCCCGAGCGTCTCGGCGGTCAGGTACCCGCCGAACTCCAGCCAGGAGCGCGCGACGACATCGGGCCGCCATTCTTGTGCCGCATCGATCAGGGAACGCGCCGCGGACAGAGCCGTGGGCCCGGTGAAGTACCGCAGGGCCAGGCCGTATCTGAGGCCGTCGTCCCGCAGGCGCGGCCCCAGCTCGCCGCCCAGCGCCTGTACCTCCTGCGCCATGTGCGGGCGCCAGTCCTGCCCGGCCGGCAGGTGCCGCAGTCCCTCCTCGCGCAGGTGGTCCGCCATGTCAGCGGTGGTTCCCACCGCGACGTCATGTCCTGCCGCGCGCAGGCTCTGGGCCAGTGGCAGTACGCCGCGCACATTCGAAAGCATTCCGTGAGTGGTGACCAGGACGCGCACGGCAGCTCCAAGCATGGGCGAGAAAAAGAAACTAACCGGTAACAAGATTGGGGAATGTGCCGGTATCCGCAAGTTTGTTTCCGGTACCAGCAGGCAATGCGGAATTTCGCGCGATCGGCGGCGTTGACCCGGGAGCCGGCAGGGAAGATCGGCTGCGCAATCTACACAGTACCCAGCAGCATTGGGCTTCAAGTGTGACGCGCGTCACTTGTCGTCGCCATTTCCGCTCCTCTACAGTGCACCCCCGTAGCTCCGCGTGCTACGTGTTTACGCATCCGCCGACTCGCAAGCGCGATGTCAATTCAGCGCGGAATGCCTTTTGTCCTTAATTTTCCGACCAAGGGGCGGACGCCGGAGGCTGGCGGCTCCGACCTTCGACCAGGGACGGTCCACACGTATGAAGCAGTCGACACTTGGGGACGGTTCACACGTATGAAGCAGTCGACACTCGAGGACGGTCCACACGTATGAAGCAGTCGACACTGTGGGCGGACGACTACTGGGAGCGGTTCCACGAGGCGGACGAAGCACGCCGTAAGCAGGGTGCCGTCCATCGGGAGATACTGCCGGACGGGCTGCGGGCATGGATCGTTTACGGCCATGCCGCCGCGCTGGAGGCGCTGCACCACCCGGACCTGCTCCGTGACGCCGACGAGATCCAACGCATTATGCGCCGCAACCTGGGGCCGGACGTCCCCCTGTCCGGTATGTTCGCCAAGTCGGCGATGCTGTCGGACGGTGCGGACCGGGAGAGGTTGCTCGCCCCGCTGAAGGCCCACTTCGGTCAGAGGTTGCTCAAGAGGCTCGGTGGCCGGGTCGAGGAGATCACCGCCACGCTGCTGGACGCCGTCGACGCAGACAGCGGTCCCGTCGACATCATGGAGGAAGTCGCCTTCCCCCTGCCCATCACGGTGCTGGCCGAGTTGCTCGGCCTGCCCGAGACCGACCGCCCGCAGGTGCGGTCGTGGACCTCCGCGCTGATGGGGCACGACGAGGAGGCCGCCGCCCGCGCCGGAGCGGACCTCTCCGCCTACTTCCAGGACGTACTCGCGGCCAAACGCCGCACCCCCGGCGACGACCTGGCGTCCACCCTCGTCCAGGCCCGCGACGCGGGGGACCTCGACGACAGCGAGGTCATGGGCACGCTCTTCCTGCTGATCGTCGCCGGGCACGAGACGACCATGAACCTGATCGGCAACGGCACCCACGCACTGCTGTCCGGCGGGGCCTGGGCCCGGCTGGCGCAGGACCCGTCCCTCGTCGAGGGCGCCGTGAACGAGATCCTCCGTTTGGACTGCTCCGTCCGCGTCACGCCCCACCGGTACAGCGCCACCGAGGTCACCATCGCCGGCACCACCATCCCCGCCGACGAGATCGTCCTGGTGTCCCTCGGCTCCGCCAACCGCGACCCGGAGCGCTTCGGAGGCGATGCGCACCTCCTCGACGTCGACCGCCCGGACGCGTCGTCGCACCTCGCCTTCGGACACGGTGCGCGCTACTGCCTCGGAGCCCCGCTGGCCCGGATCGAAGGGGCCGTCGCTCTGCGTGAACTGACGCGCCGCTGGCCGCGGGCCGAGCTCGCCGCGGACCGACCCAACCAGCGGGAACAGGCCGTTTTCATGTCCGGCTGGCGAACCATGTGGGTACGGCTGAACCCTGACGAACCTCCCGCGTCCGCCGGCACTCCTGACCTGCCGGACACCGTTACGACGCTTTCCCAACGGAGCACACCATGGCCGACGCAGTCGTACTAGAAGGCGCTGAAGGCACCAGCGACCTGCTGCACCTGATGCCACCACTGGCCTCGGCCGGTCCGACAGTCCACTATGTCTATGGAGGGCTGGAGCGCATCCTGCTCAACGAGCCCGACGAAATCCGCCAGGTGGTCTCCGACCCGCGGCGGGAGTTCCCAGCCCTGGGCGTCTTGCAAAGGGTCCTCGGCCAGGGGTTGCTGGCCGCCGACGACCTCGACATCTGGTCCCCGCACCGGTCGGTGATCCAGCGTAGCTTCTCACCCCGTCAGGTCACCATCTACGCCCAGCGGATCGAGGCGGTCACCCGCCGGATGGTCGGCTCGTGGACCCCAGGCCGGCAGCTGTCGGTCAGGGACGAGATGAGCGAATGGTCGTTGGAGAACGTGGGTGATTCCGTGTTCGGGGACGACTTCTCGCGGTTCCGTGAGGCGATCCGCGACCAGTTCCGGCACACCATCCACCAGACACTCGCGGCGATGGCCGACATCGAGGCGGGGACCGTGAAGCCCGGCGCGGAGGAACGGCTCGAGCAGACGGTCACCGAACTCGAGGAGACTATCCGGCACATCACCGGGCGCCGTCAGAACGGCGAGGTCGGCGCCCACGGCCTGATAGACCGGATGATCGAGGCCTCACGGGGCGATGATCCCAGCTACGCCGATCCGTTCATCCGGGACGAGGTGATCACCATGATGTTCGCCGGCTACGACACGCTCGCGGTGACCGCCTCGATCTCGCTGCTCCTCCTCTACACCCACTCTCCGGTGCTGGAACGGGTGCGCTCGGAGGCGGCCGAAGCCCGTTCCGCCGGCATCCCGGTCGAGCGGTACATGAAGGAACTTCCCTACATTCGTGCGGTCATCCACGAGACCCTGCGGCTGTACCCGTCGGTCCCCTTCTACCACCGCCCCGCGCTGGAAGACCGGCGCGTCGGGGACGAGTGGGTGAAGAAGGGCACGATCCTCACCGCGAGCGCCTGGGTCACCCAGCGCAATCCCACTTACTTCCCGGACCCGCTGACCTTCGACCCCGACCGCTGGTCCCCGGAGCGCAGGGCCGAGGTGGTGCGCAACTCGTACTTCCCCTTCGGTCAGGGCGTACGCAACTGCGTCGGCACCCATTTCTCGATGCTCGCGCTGGCGATCCTGATCGCCGAGGTTGTTTCCACCGCGAACCTGACCTTCGAGGATGAGTACCCCGCGGTGCAGGCCAATCCGACCATGCACGTGGCTAACGCCATGGTGGCCACCGTCGGGCGCTGACGCCGTGCTCAACCGGCCTGCCGCGGTCCGGTGATCGGGGCGCCGCTCAGCCCGTTGGACGGCGCGAGCACGGCATGGAGGTTGGGAACCAGCTTGTAACTGTGCCGGTCACATCAGTCGGCCTGCCGGGTGCCCGCCGGGACCGTCGGCCAGCACAATGGTGGCGTTGACGCGCTTGTCCACCGGATCGCGGTGGATCTCGAAGCTGCGGCACGCGGCCATCATGATCTCCAGGTCGTGTTATGACGGGACACCTCTCGCCCGGTGCGTTTTCGTATGGGGCGGCCCCGGCTCCGCTCGGCGAGACGGGGAGGACATGGTCACGGTGGCGTGGCGGGCACGACGACGTCCTCTCGGTGCTTCGTGCCCCCGCACCGGCAGCCGGTGGGAAATCCTGCCGACCGCCGGCATCGTCGTAAGTCAAACGACGGATTATCGCAGTCGGAGGACCTCCGAGAATGGGGGCACAGGCCCCGGTGACGGCTGCACGAGTCGGTCGCCGGGGGAGGTGATCTCCGCCGGACAGGGCATCCACGTCGATTCGGGACGGAGACGTACGACGAAGGAACGCAGCATGAGCATCATTTCCAGTCCGCTTCCCGAAACGGAACGCAAGGTGACCGGAGCCGCCCTGCAGGACACCCTCGTCGACCTGCTGGACCTGTCCCTGGTCGCCAAGCAGGCGCACTGGAACGTCTACGGTCCGCGCTTCCGCTCCATCCACCAGCAACTCGACGACGTGGTCACCATCGCGCGTGACTATGCCGACCAGGTCGCCGAGCGTGCGGCCACGCTGGGAACCAGCCCCGACGGACGGGCAGGCAGCATCGCCCTCGGCAGCGGCCTTCCCGGCTTCGAGGCCGGCTGGATCGCGGACAGCGCCGCAGTGGAGGCGCTGGTCCAGGTGTTTTCGGTGCTCATCGACCGCGTGCGCGCCCGCATCGAGACCACCGGTCAGTCCGACCCGGTGACCCAGGACCTGCTGATCGGGCTGACCGCCGAACTCGAAAAGCAGAGCTGGATGTTCCAGGCGGAGAACCGCAGCTGACGCGGGCGGAGGGAGGCGCTCCGCCGCCGGATGGGTGTGGCTTTTCACCGGTACCTGGACCGGTTGGGTCCGAGCCGCCCGCACTGACACCCCGGGCGCACCGCGCCAGCCGTGGTCGGCCTTCGTAGCAGACAAGATCGAGGAGAGACGATGCCTTCCACGTCGTCCCATCTGAACTGGGCCGAGCTGGACCAGCGGGCCGTGGACACCGCCTGTGTCCGGCCGCAGATGCCGTACAGAAGGTCGGCAACGGCCATCCCGGTACGGCGATGAGCCTGGCCCCGGCCGCCTACACCCTCTTCCAGAAGGTGATCTACCCGGCCGGCTTCGGCCTGGAGCTGGACGATCTGAAGTCGTTCAGGACGTGGGGTTCCAAGACCCCCGGTCACCCGGAGTACGGGCACACCAAGGGCGTCGAGACCACCACGGCTCCGCTGGGCCAGGACGTCACCACCGCGAGATCTGAGGCGGCGCGGTCCGGGGCACCCACGAACAGGCCGGGGACGCCCCGGGCGCGCTGAAGAGGCTCGGTACCGGAATGACTCCGGTGCGGACGCCACCGTTCGAACAACGCGAAGAAGGAGCGACACGATATGGACGAGGACCAGAAGATCCTGCACCGGATCACGGAAATGGCGCAGGAGGAACGGTCGTTGCGCGACTCCCTCGGAGCGGGCAAGGGAGGCGGTGACGCCGAGCGGGTCCGTCTCGGGCGGCTGGAACGCGAGTTGGACCAGTGCTGGGATCTGCTGCGGCAGCGCAAGGCCAGGGCAGAGTTCGGACAGGATCCCGACAACGCGCAGGTCCGGCCGCAGTCCGTGGTCGAGCACTACGTGTCCTGATGGTTGATGTGCAGATGAGAGGCATCCACAGAAATCCGCTTCGTGACCCGGCCGACCGACGGCTCCCGCGTATCGCGGGGCCGTCGGGCCTGGTCATCTTCGGCGTCACGGGCGACCTGTCGCGCAAGAA
>NZ_JBVHWM010000102.1:0-25289 GCF_055564375.1 Streptomyces sp. NPDC029138 | reverse complement strand
TCCAGGTAGACCGCCGCCGCGCCCTTGCGCCGGCCGCCCTGGTTCACCGCCGCCACCGACGCGTCCAGGGTCTTCAGGAACGGCACGATGCCGTTCGAGTGCCCGTTCGTCCCCCGGATCAGCGAACCGCGCGAACGGACACGGGAGTAGGACAGGCCGATGCCACCGGCGTGCTTCGACAGCCGGGCGACCTGGTGGTAGCGGTCGTAGATGGAGTCCAGCTCGTCCAGGGGCGAGTCCAGCAGGTAGCAGGACGACATCTGGGGGTGTCGCGTGCCGGAGTTGAAGAGGGTGGGGGAGGACGGCAGGTAGTCCAGCCGGCTCATCAGGCCGTACAGCGCGGCGACTTCGTCCACGGAGCGGATCGTGTCGTCCTCCGCGAGGCCGCTCGCCACGCGCAGCATGAACTGCTGGGGTGTCTCGATCACCTTGCGGGTGACCGGGTGGCGCAGCAGGTAGCGGCTGTGCAGGGTGCGCAGGCCGAAGTAGCCGAACCGGTCGTCGGCCGTGCCGTCGACCAGCGCGTCGAGGCGCTCGGCGTGCAGCCGCACGAACTCGGCGGTGCGGTCGGCGATCAGGCCCTCGCGGTGGCCGACCGCGATCGACTCGGTGAAGGACGTCACGCCCTGCGAGGCGGCCTCGTCCCGGATCGCGAGGGTCAGCAGCCGGGCGGCCAGCTTGGAGTACGCGGGGTCGTCGGAGATCAGGCCGGCGGCGGCCTCCGTGGCCAGCTCCCGCAGCTCCGCCTCGTCGGCCCGCGCGGACCGGCCGCGCAGCGCGGCGGCGGCGACCCGGCCCGCGTCGGCGTCAGGCAGGTCGGCGGTCAGCTCGGTCAGGGTCCGCAGCAGCGCGGCACCGGGACCGTCGGTCTCCAACTCGGTGACTGAAGCCGGGTCGGCTGGCGCGATGGTCACGTGGGGCTCTCCCTCGCTCGGCACGGGGCCTGGCGGAGGGCAGGGGCAGCCACGAGCGCGCACGGCGTCGCGTCCACCGGCCCACTCCACGAGGCCCGGACGTCAGAACCACCCGGGCCTGGACGGCCGGGTGCACCGTCGGCAGGTCTTCGGACTCGACAGGCATGCGGAAGCACGCGAGTACACCGTTGCGGGACAGTTCCGGATTCGCACCGGATTCCCCTGCGACGACAGCGAGGATGAGCATACATCTAGTGCCGGGCTGCCGTGTCACCCCCAGATGTAGTGCCGGTCCGGTCTCAGAGGGTCAACTCGTACGCGAGGAGCGTGAGGTCGTCCCGGTCCGGGAGGGGATTCCAGTCCCGCTCGGGGGCGCGGACGAAACCGAGGCGGGCGTAGATGCGGTGGGCGGCGTGCATGGTCCGCTGGGTGGAGAGGACCACGCGGACACAGCCCTCGGTCGCCCGCGCGCGCTCGACGCAGGCCCGCACCAGCGCCTCGCCGGCACCCTGGCCCCGGGCCGCGGGGGCGACCGCGAGCATCCGGATCTCGGCCTCGCCCGGGCCCGCTATGTCCGTCATGAGGCCGTTGGAGCGGACGAAGGTGACCCCGCCGAGGAGGACGCCGTCGCGGACGGCCACGAGGACGTCCGCGGCGGCGGCCCGCTTGGCCACGTCCCTCAGCTCGCCGAGGTACCAGTCGCTCGCGTCGAAGGCGAGGAGGCCGTCGCCCAGATAGGCCTGGGCGGTGATCTCGCCCAGGTCGTCGTACTCGTCGGGAGCGGCCCGCCGGATCACGAAGTCCATGACATCGAGTCTGCCGCAGAGGTACGACAACGAGCCGAGGTGCGGCAACGAGCCGAGGTGCGGCAACGGGCCGCCGGACGTTCCTCCGACGGCCCGTCGAGCGACGGCTGCCTAGTGACTGGCGCCCGCGGTGGCGGGCGGCAGTTCCACCTGGACCCCGGGGTCGCCGGCGTCCGCCGTGTAGTCCTCCGGCCTGGTCTCGTCGACGCCCTCGGGGGCCTTCACGGCCTTCAGGACGACGGTGAGGACGACGGTCACCAGGACGTTCAGGACGAACGCCGTCAGGCCGATGTAGCCGATCTCCCCGATGCCGGGGATCTCCTTGGCGTTGCCGCCGAAGTGCTTCTGCGTCGGCGAGGCGATCCCGTAGGCCGCGGCCGTGCCGTAGATCATGCCGACCGCCCAGCCGGCGAGCAGCGCCCAGCGGTGGAACCAGCGGGTGAACAGGCCGCCCACCAGCGCCGGGAAGGTCTGGAGGATCCAGATGCCGCCCAGCAGCTGGAAGTTGATGGCGACCGTCTTGTCCATGGTGAGGACGAAGACCAGCGCGCCGACCTTCACCAGCAGCGAGACCAGCTTGGAGACCTTGGTCTCCTGCTCCGCCGTCGCGTCGGGCTTGATGAAGTCCTTGTAGATGTTGCGGGTGAAGAGGTTGGCCGCCGCGATGGACATGATCGCCGCGGGGACCAGCGCGCCGATGCCGATCGCCGCGAACGCCACGCCCGCGAACCAGTCCGGGAACATGTCCTCGAACAGCTGCGGGATGGCCAGCTGGCCGTTGGTGACCTTCACGCCGGCCGCGATCGCCATGAAGCCCAGCAGCGCCAGCAGACCCAGCATGAGGGAGTACAGCGGCAGGATCGTGGTGTTGCGGCGGATCACCTCACGACTCCTGGACGACAGGGTCGCGGTGATCGAGTGCGGGTACATGAACAGCGCGAGCGCGGAGCCGAGGGCCAGCGTGGCGTAGGTCCACTGTCCCGCCTCGCCCGGCGCGAGTGCGCCGCGCGGCGCCTTCGTGGCCGGGTTGACCTGGCTGAACGCCTCGCCCGCCTTGGCGAAGATGTCGTCGAACCCGCCCAGCTTGATCGGGATGTAGATGATCGCCACCGCGATGACGATGTAGATCAGGGTGTCCTTGACGAACGCGATCAGCGCGGGCGCCCGCAGGCCGGAGGAGTAGGTGTAGGCCGCGAGCACACCGAAGGCGATGAGCAGCGGCAGGTCCTTCACGAACCAGTTGGTGTTCTCGCCGCCGCCGACGCCCATCACGTCCAGCACCGCCTGGATGCCGACGAGCTGGAGCGCGATGTACGGCATGGTCGCCAGGATGCCGGTCACCGCCACCGCCAGCGACAGGCCCTTCGAGCCGAACCGGCCGCGCACGAAGTCGGAGGTGGTGACGTACCCGTGGCGGTGCGAGACCGACCACAGGCGGGGCAGGAACGTGAAGATCAGCGGGTACACCAGGATCGTGTACGGCACCGCGAAGAAACCGGCCGCGCCCGCCGCGTATATCGCCGCCGGTACGGCGACGAAGGTGTACGCCGTGTACAGGTCGCCGCCGAGCAGGAACCAGGTGATCCAGGTGCCGAAGGACCGGCCGCCCAGACCCCACTCGTCCAGGGAGTGCTCGTTCTCGGCCCTGCGCCAGCGCGCGGCCAGGAAGCCCAGGACCGTGACGGCCAGGAAGAAGAAGATGAAGACGCCGAGCGCGACGCCGTTGACGCCGTCCTTCACTTCGCCGCACCCCCGTTCGTCCCCTCGCGGCCGCGCTGGTCACGCCGCCAGAGCTTGTACGCCAGCATGGTGAGCGCGGTCGAGATCAGCACCCAGAGCATCTGGTACCAGTAGAAGAACGGGATCCCGATGAACGCGGGATCCGTCTTGGCGTACGAGCCGACCCACAGCATCGCCACGAAGGGCGCGACGAGACATAGGGCGATGATCACCCTGACCGGTGTCACCACCGGTGGTCTCACTTCAGGCGTTTCCGACATGCCACGGCTCCGTCCCCTCGCTGATCACCTGCGTAATGAGCAGGCAATCTAGGTGACGGTGTCGCGGGAGTGGAAGACCTCGTCCGCATATCGGTATATCGATTCAGCGAACGTGCCGTGCCTCGGCCGGTCGGCGCCTACTCCGCCGGCCGCTTCAACCGGGCCACGAACTTGTACCGGTCCCCTCGGTACACCGACCGCACCCACTCCACCGGCTTGCCCTCGCGGTCCAGTGAGTGGCGGGAGAGCATCAGCATCGGCAGGCCCACGTCGGTGCCGAGCAGCCCCGCCTCGCGCGGGGTGGCCAGGGAGGTCTCGATCGTCTCCTCGGCCTCGGCGAGGTGGACGTCGTAGACCTCGGCGAGCGCGGTGTAGAGGGAGGTGTACTTGACCAGCGAGCGCCTGAGGGCCGGGAAGCGCTTGGCCGACAGATGGGTGGTCTCGATCGCCATCGGCTCGCCGTTGGCCATGCGCAGCCGCTCGATGCGCAGCACGCGCCCGCCGGCGGTGATGTCGAGCAGCTCGGCCAGCCGTTCGTCGGCGGTGATGTACCCGATGTCCAGCAGCTGCGAGGTCGGCTCCAGACCCTGCGCGCGCATGTCCTCCGTGTAGGAGGTGAGCTGGAGTGCCTGGGAGACCTTGGGCTTGGCCACGAAGGTGCCCTTGCCCTGGATGCGTTCGAGCCGGCCCTCCACGACCAGCTCTTGCAGGGCCTGGCGGACCGTGGTGCGGGAGGTGTCGAACTCGGCGGCCAGCGTGCGCTCGGGCGGGACCGGGGTGCCCGGCGCCTGCGTCTCCGTCATGTCGAGCAGGTGCTTCTTCAAGCGGTAGTACTTCGGCACGCGCGCGGTACGGGTTGTGCCGGCCTCGTTCTCCGCACTGCTGACGTCGGTGCTCATGCTCTGCCTTCCCGGCTCCGAATGCCGAAAGCGACCGACATCCCCATCGGCCACGGCTCACATCGTGGCACGGGTTGTCGTGTCAGCACTCCACCCGCACGCTCCGTGATCTCCTCTATATACCGTTGCACCCGCTGTTGGTCTAGTCCATCGGGAGGGTGAGAGCGGTGAACCCGCGGGGGGCGGGGCCGCCCTCCCCGTCGGCGCTCCGGACTAGATCCCCTGCCAGTCCGGCTTGTTGGCGTACGTGTGCCGGAAGTAGTCGGCCAGCTTCAGCTTGGACGCGGCGGCCTCGTCGGCGACCACCGTGGCGTGCGGATGGAGCTGGAGCGCGGAGGCCGGGCACACGGCCGCGACCGGGCCCTCGACGGTCGCGGCGACCGCGTCCGCCTTGCCCTCGCCGGTCGCCAGCAGCACCAGGTGGCGGGCCTCCAGGATCGTCCCGATGCCCTGGGTGATGACGTGGTGCGGGACCTGCTCGATGTCGCCGTCGAAGAAGCGGGCGTTGTCGATCCGGGTCTGCTGGGTCAGCGTCTTGATCCGGGTGCGCGAGGCGAGCGAGGAGCACGGTTCGTTGAACCCGATGTGTCCGTCGGTCCCGATGCCGAGCAGTTGCAGATCCACGCCACCGGCCTCGGCGAGCGCGCGGTCGTACGCCTCGCACGCCGCCTGGACGTCCTCGGCCGTTCCGTCCGGTCCCATGAACGCGTCCATGCCTATGCCCAGCGGTTCCAGCACCTCGCGGCGCAGCACCGAGCGGTATGACTCGGGGTGGTCCGCGGGCAGCCCCACGTACTCGTCGAGCTGGGCGATCCGCGCCCGTGAGGCGTCGACGGCGCCGGAGCGCACCTTGGCGGTCAGCGCCTGGTAGATGGGCAGCGGGGTGGAGCCGGTGGCCACGCCGAGCAGGGCGTCGGGCTTGCGTCGCAGCAGCTGTGCCATGGCCTCGGCGATCAGCTCGCCGCCCGCCGCGGCGTCCGGAACGATGACAACTTCCACGCTGGGCCTGCCGTTCTGAAGAGGGCTCTGTGCGTCTCTATGTGGTTTAGACCAATCTAACAGAATCGACGTTCGAGGGCGCGGAGAAGGCGCACGGAAGGACGCACGGGGAAGACGAGGGGAAGGGGGCGGAGGAGGGGCTGGGGAGAACCACGGAAGGCCCGGGGGAGGAGTGGTAACAGGTAACCAGGGGGCATGTGGGACTCACGTGAGGGAGCCCCCCGTCGCGTCCAGCCAGTGCCCGGTCACCCAGCGGCCGTCCTCCGAGACCAGGAAGGCCACCACGTCCGCGATGTCTGCCGGTGTGCCCACCCGACCCAGCGCCGAGTAGTCGGCCGCCCGCTGCCACGCCTCGTCGCTCGCGCGCAGCCAGGAGGCGTTGACGTCGGTGTCGACGATGCCGGGCGCCACGGAGTTGACCGTGATCCACCGGGGGCCGAGCACCTTGGACAGGTCCCGGGTGAAGACGTCCAGGGCCGCCTTCGTCATCGAGTACGCCATCAGGTCGGGCATCGCGGCGGTCCGGGACAGGCCGGAAGATATGGTCACCACCCGTCCGCCGTCCCGCAGCCGTTCCGTCCCGAGCCGGGTGAGGAAGAACGGGGCCTTCACGTTCACCGCGAAGAGCCGGTCGTACGCCTCCTCGTCGATCTCCGCGAAGGGGCGGGAGGTGCCGATGCCCGCGTTGTGCACGAGGATGTCCAGCCCGTCCGCGTGCCGGTCGAACTCCGCCCACAGCCGCTCGGCGTCCCCGGGCGTCCCCAGCTCGACCCTGATCGGGAAGGCCGAGCCGCCGGCCGCCTCGATCGCCGCGACCGTCTCCTTCGCGGCGGTCTCGTTGCTTCCGTAGTGCACCGCCACCCGTGCCCCGCCGCGTCCCAGCCGCTCGGCGATACCCCGTCCGATGCCCCGGCTCGCGCCGGTGACCAGCGCGGTCTTCCCCTTGAGCACGCCCATCTCGGCCCCTCCAGACTTGTCTAGCGATCGCTACAAAAAAACCGTACACCACCCCGCCGACAATTTTCTAGGGGCCGCTATAAAATGGTCTCCATGGCGACGGGTCAGGACACGCGGGCACAGGGCGGCACGGGCCGGGCGCGCGGCCGCCCGCGCTCCTTCGACCGGGCCACCGCCCTGGAGAAGGCGCTGATGGCCTTCTGGGAGCACGGGTACGAGGCCACCTCGGTCTCCGACCTCACCCGGACCATGGGCATCGGCGCGCCCAGCCTGTACGCGGCCTTCGGTGACAAGCGGACCCTCTTCGACGAGGTCGTCCGGGTCTACGCCGGCTCGCACGGCGCCTTCACCGACCGTGCCCTCGCGGAGGAGCCCACGGCCCGGGCGGGCGTCGCCCGCATGCTCCGCGAGGCCGCCGCCGAGTACACCGACCCCGCCCATCCGCACGGCTGCCTGATCATCCACGCGGCCACCAACTGCACCAGCCCCGAGGTGGAGGCGCTGCTGCGGGACATGCGGAACGCCAACATCGCTGCCATCGAAGCCCGCGTCCGCGCGGACATCGCGGCCGGACTGCTGCCGGCCGGCACCGACGCCGCCGCCCTCGCCCGGCACACCGGCGCGGTGATCCAGGGCATGTCCCAGCAGGCCCGCGACGGCGCACGCCGGGAGGAACTGGAAGCAGTCGCGGAAATTGCCATGGCCATCTGGCCCCACGACTGACCCGAGCGGGCTAGGCTGCGTGGCATCGCGTGCCAGCGCCCCTCGCGGCGCGGACGCCTCCACACCATGGACACGCCGTCGTGGTCTAGTCCACAATCGAGAACAACAAGCCTCCGTCTTCCCCGCACAGGAAGGCGGATCGAGGAACCGGCGCTCTCTGCCCTGACTGCCCCGGCTCCTCGGCCTTCGGCCGACCGGGACCGCACACCCCACGGCCGATGATGCTCCGGGCTGCGGTGCCGGGAGGGTTGAGGGTCCCTTCCAGGCGCCGCGGCCCGCGGGTGTTTTTTCGGCCACCCGCGAGGCCCCGGGTACGCTCGCAGACGTGCCCTCCATGAACGAACTCGTACGCCAGCACACCGCCCTCGACGACTCCGACCTCGAGTGGCTCCACCTGCTGGTCTCGGAGTGGCAGCTGCTCTCCGACCTCTCCTTCGCCGACCTGGTGCTGTGGGTCCCCACCCGGGACGGCACCCGGTACGTGTCGGTCGCCCAGATGCGCCCCAACACCGGCCCGACCTCCTACCAGGACGACATGGTGGGCCACCTGGTGCCGCGCGGCCGGCGGCCCATGCTGGACGCGGCCCTGGACGAGGGCCGGATCGTGCGTGAGGGCGACCCGGAGTGGCGCGAAGAGGTCCCCGTACGGGTCGAGTCCATCCCCGTGCGGCGTGAGGGTCGCGTCCTCGGCGTGATCGCCCGGAACACCAACCTGCTCACCGTGCGCACCCCGAGCCGCCTGGAGCTGACCTACCTCCAGAGCGCCTCCGACCTCGCGCAGATGATCGCGGCCGGCGCCTTCCCCTTCCCCAACCAGCAGGTCGACATGGACGCCTCCCCGCGCGTCGGCGACGGCCTGATCCGGCTGGACGCGGACGGCATCGTCCAGTACGCCTCCCCGAACGCCCTGTCCGCGTACCACCGGCTCGGCCTCGCCGCCGACCTCGTCGGCCACCACCTCGGACAGACCACCGCCGAACTCGCCCCCACCCGGGGCCCGGTGGACGAGGCGCTGGCCAAGGTGGCCAGCGGCTGGGCGCCGCGCGAGTTCGAGATCGAGGCCCACGACGGCGTCATCCAGTTCCGGGCCATCCCGCTCAAACCCAAGGGCACGCGCATCGGTTCGCTGGTGCTGCTCCGGGACGTCACCGAACTGCGGCGCCGTGAGCGCGAGTTGATCACCAAGGACGCCACCATCCGGGAGATCCACCACCGGGTGAAGAACAACCTCCAGACGGTCGCCGCCCTGCTGCGACTCCAGGCCCGGCGCATCGAGTCCGAACGCGGCCGGGAGGCACTGGAGGAGGCGGTCCGCCGGGTCGGCTCCATCGCGATCGTCCATGAGACGCTGTCTCAGAACCTGGACGAGCGCGTGGAGTTCGACGACATCGCCGACCGGGTGCTGGCGATGGTCGCCGAGATCTCGCCGGGCAAGGTGACCGGCCGGCGCGTCGGACGGTTCGGCATACTCGACGCCGAGGTCGCCACCCCTCTGTCCATGGTCCTCACCGAGGTTCTCCAGAACGCCCTGGAGCACGGTTTCCGCGAGGGCGACACCGGCACGGTCGAGGTCTCCGCGGTGCGTGGCGGCACCACCAAGGAGGCCCGGCTGCTGGTCACCGTCCAGGACGACGGCGTCGGACTGCCCGAGGACTTCGACCCGCACCGCTCGGGCAACCTCGGCCTCCAGATCGTACGGACACTGGTGGAAGGCGAGTTGGGCGGCTCGTTCGACATGGTGCCGGCGCCGGAGCGGGGGACGCGGGTGATCCTCGACATCCCGGTGCGGGCGCAGAAGTAGGCAACTCACTCGACGGCAAGGGCGCTTGAGCAAACCGCTCGGGGACAGCAAAAAGCCCCGGACCGCCATGGGTCCGAGGCTCGTGCTCGTTGCTGCTCTGCTAAATCGCTAGCGGCATCGGGGGATACTGCGCGCTGCGGCTCGGGGGCGGGAGATGCGTACGTGCTGTGCGCGCCGCCAAGCTCAGGCTGTCAGCAGGGGTGGGTATGTCAGGCGGAGGCCTGACGAGCCCGGTTGCGGGCGGCGCGGCGCTTCATGGCGCGGCGCTCGTCCTCGCTGAGACCACCCCAGACGCCGGAGTCCTGACCGGACTCGAGCGCCCACTGCAGACACTGCTCGATCACCGGGCAGCGACGGCAGACGGCCTTGGCTTCCTCGATCTGCAGCAGCGCAGGACCGGTGTTGCCGATGGGGAAGAAGAGCTCGGGGTCTTCCTCGCGGCAAACGGCGTTGTGACGCCAGTCCATGGCTGCTACCTCTCCTTGGTATTACGTGCAGGTTGCTTGTGAATGTGAACGCTTTCACGAATCCCTCAACAAGTGAAGGGCCGACCGCCGAGTCTTCACCCGGCGTGGTCCTGTGTCTGAAGAGGGGTTCTGGTGATCATTGGAGGCTGGTGTTGCGGGCCGTCCCGATCGCCACGTAGAGACTCGCAAACCTCGGCGGCGGATACAACCCCTTCTGGAAAGTTTTTTTTGATTCCTCGGTGTCGACTAGGTCACAGCCGTACTTCCATGGGGTGGACCCTGGCCTAAACGTTCGAGTGAAAGGACTTTCGCCCGTTCCGCTCACACAATCACACGCAGTGCACGGCGTACGCCTGTGAACGTCACGCTCGTACGCAGCCCGAGGTGGTCACCGTCCATCTGAAGGGGGAGAGGCACCTTCGAATGCAAGGTGAACTGGTCCAGATCGTGCAGGGAGACCGCATGCTTCCCTTGCGGTCCCCGCTCGGGGGACGAAGTGAGCAACTGGGTGCCATACCGGGCAACCGCGGCTGTGGACAGACGGCTGAGGCCCAGCACGTCGATGCCGGTATCGAACGAGGCCTTAGGTGACGTGTACATCGGGCGATTGCCGAGATACGTCCACGGAGACGTGTTCGAGACTATGGCGACGACAAGATCCTCGATCGGGTCCGCGCCGGGCTGTTCGAGCGTGATCGTGCCGTGCCGGCGGTTCGGCTCGCCGAGGAACTGCCGGACCACTTGACGGACGTAGAGCGCGTGCGTCGACTTCTTCCCGCGCTCGCGCTGCTGCTCGACCCGGCCGACCACGCCCGCGTCGAAGCCGAGCCCGGCGTTGAAGGTGAACCAGCGGGCCGGCACCGCCTCGTCCTCGGTGCCCGGCGTGCCCGAGGTCAGGCCGAGGCCGACGACCCGCTCGGTGCCGTCGCGCAGCGCGTCCAGCAGCGCTCCGGTGGCCTCGACGGGGTCGTTGGGCAGGCCCAGGGCGCGGGCGAAGACGTTCGTGGAGCCGCCGGGGACGACGGCGAGACCGGGGAGGCGGTCCGGGGCGGGGCCGGCGTGCAGCAGGCCGTTGACGACCTCGTTGACCGTGCCGTCGCCGCCGAGCGCCACCACCATGTCGATGTCGTCGCTCTCCGCCGCCTGCCGGCCGAGGTCGCGAGCGTGACCGCGGTACTCGGTGGTGACCGCCTCCAGCTTCATCTCGCTCGCCAGTGCGTGGATCAGTACGTCACGTCTGCGTGCGCTTGTGGTGGTTGCCGCCGGATTGACCACGAGAAGTGCACGCATGCATGGCAGCGTACCTACTGGGGGGTACTCGGCCCAGACCGAGTTAGGGATCCGGTAAGAGACCGGGGCGTGAGCCTGGACACTCGGGGGGCGCGGGGCGCGGCAGCGCGCCGGAGGCGGAGGGCTACCCTGCTGAGGTGAGCAGTCAGCAGAATCCCGCCCCGGACACCGCCAAAGCCGCCACGGCCGACGCAGCGGCCGCAACCGACCCGGCCGCCGGGCCGCGCCCGCGTCGGCTGACGTACGCGGCGGCGCTGGCCGCGCTGGAGGGCGCCGCGCTGGTGGCCGGCGGCCTGTGGGTGTTCGTCCTCGGGCTCACCGGTGATCCCGACGACCGGCAGCAGGCCGTGACCCTGGGGATCACCCTGGTCGTCCTCGCGCTGCTGCCGCTGCTCGCCTCGCGCGGTCTGCTGCTACGGCGCGGCTGGAGCCGGGGGCCCGCGCTGATCACCCAGATCATGGCCCTTCCCGTGGCCTACAATCTGGTCAAGGCCGACAGCATGGCCATCCCGGCCGGTATCGCGCTCGGCGTGGTCGCCTTGGCGGCGCTGGTGCTCCTCGTCAACGGCGAGACGACCCGGGCCCTCGGCATCAAGGGACCGGGCCGGGGCGAGTAGGGCTCACCCCTCGCTCACTCCTTGCTCATCCCTCGCTCACTCCTCCACGAGGAGCTTCTCGCGGAGCTGGGCCAGGGTGCGGGCCAGCAGGCGGGAGACGTGCATCTGCGAGATGCCGACCTCCTGCGCGATCTGCGACTGGGTCATGTTCCCGAAGAAGCGCAGCAACAGAATCCGCTTCTCGCGCGGCGGCAGGTCCTCCAGCAGCGGCTTGAGGGACTCGCGGTACTCCACGCCCTCCAGCGCCTCGTCCTCGGCGCCCAGGGTGTCGGCGACCGCCGGGGACTCGTCGTCCGTGTCGGGGACGTCCAGGGACAGCGTGGAGTACGCGTTCGCGGACTCCAGACCCTCCAGGACCTCCTCCTCGGAGATGGCGAGCTTCTCGGCCAGTTCGTGCACCGTCGGAGACCGGCCGTGCAGCTGGGACAGCTCGGCCGTCGCGGTGGTCAGCGCGAGCCGCAGCTCCTGGAGCCGGCGCGGCACGCGGACCGCCCAGCCCTTGTCGCGGAAGTGCCGCTTGATCTCGCCGACGACGGTCGGCGTGGCGTACGTGGAGAACTCCACGCCACGCTCGGGGTCGAACCGGTCGACGGACTTGATGAGACCGATCGTGGCGACCTGGGTGAGGTCGTCCAGCGGCTCGCCGCGGTTGCGGAACCGGCGTGCCAGGTGCTCCACGAGCGGCAGGTGCATACGGACCAGCTGGTTGCGCAGCTCCGCGTACTCCGTGCTGCCTTCCCGCAGCGTGCGCAGCTCGACGAACATCGCCCGCGCTCCACTGCGGTCCTGGACGTCGTGCTGCACGGCCTGCACGGCCTCCGTGCCCAGCGCGTCGTCCTCGGCGTTTCGCTCGTGCTCGCTCATCGTCCCGCCCGTAGCCCTTCCCCGAGCCCTGGCCCCCGCGCGGACGGCGGATCCGGCGCCGCCGCGTGCCGTCGGTGGCGTGCCCGTGGCACCGTCACCGACGACCCGCGCGGAGTCGTCCTCCGGGTGCGGCCTGGCCTGCTCGGGGATGCCGTCGATGCCGTCCGCCATGCGCCGGGAACCGTCCCGGGGGCCTGCCCCGGAGGTCTCGGCATCGCTCGACCGAGAGGCACCCCCGTCCCCGGTCGGCAGCTCCCTTGTGCCGCGCTCTTCGTCCCGCACCGGCCCGTCCCCGTTCCTCACGCCGGCCCGGGGCCGGCGCCACGCTGTTTGTAGAGGCTGATCGACACCGTCTTGTCCTCGTCCACGGCGGACGAGACCTTGCCCGCGAGGGCCGACAGCACGGTCCAGGCGAAGGTGTCCCGCGAGGGGGCGTGGCCGTCCGTGGTCGGCGCCGACACCGTGACTTCCAGTGAGTCGTCGACGAGCCGGAAGACGCAGCTGAGCACCGAGCCGGGCACGGCTTGCTGGAGCAGGATCGCGCAGGCCTCGTCCACGGCGATGCGCAGGTCCTCGATCTCGTCCAGGGTGAAGTCCAAGCGGGCCGCGAGACCGGCCGTGGCCGTCCGCAGCACCGACAGGTAGGCACCCGCGGCCGGCAGCCGGACTTCCACGAAGTCCTGGTTCGCCGCGGGCTCGCCTGCGATCTGGGACACCCTCACCTCCATGGTGGTACAAGCTTTACAGGGCCGAGGGTCGCCCCCCGGGGTAACGCGTAGATGGTTCAAACGGTGACGCTATCGCGCTCCGAACGTTCCTGTCCCCGGGACCCCAACCCCCTGGCGTCACTCACAGTAAAGCTGTGGATACGCTCCGTGTCTAGAGGGTTTGCGGGCCCAAATAGGGAGAGCGCGCGCCGGGTTGACGTACCCAGACGTCACACGCTCGAACCGTCGTGCGGCAGCCGCCGCATGCAGTGTCACACGAGAACGCGGTCGGACGGGACGCTCTCGGGGAGAACGCTCTCGCAGACGCGCTCGGAGGCCCCTCCCGGGCGGGTTCTGACCGGGTGGGCTCAGACGAGCACGTGGTCCACGAAGCACCACCGCCAGTCCTCGCCGGGCTCGAAGGTCCGCATCACCGGGTGACCGGACTCCGTGTAGTGCTCCGTCGCGTGCCGGCCCGGCGAGGAGTCGCAGCAGCCGACGTAGCCGCAGCTGAGGCACAGCCGGAGCTGGACCGGGATCGTGCCGTCCCGCAGGCACTCCGGACAGGTCTCGTCGAGCGGCTCCGGTTCCGGGTGCGGCAGCGCGTCGGCGTGCGTGCACTGTTTCATGATTGCCAGATTACGACGGTTGTGCGGGTTGCCGCGCGAAAGACGAGGGTGGGCGAGGACCATGGACGTGATGCCCCTGCTGTTGCTGGTGGCGGGCAGTGCCGCGGTGGCCGCTGCGGCCCGGCGCACCCCGGCACCGGCGCCGCTGCTGCTGGTCGCGGTCGGTCTGGTGGTCTCCTACATCCCCGGCGTGCCGTCCTACACCCTCGATCCGCACATCGTCCTGCCGCTGCTGCTGCCCCCGCTGCTGTACACCTCGGCGAGCGACAGCTCCTACCTCGACCTGCGGGCACAGATGCGGCCGGTGGCGCTGCTCTCGGTGGGATACGTGCTCTTCGCGACCGTCGTCGTCGGCTGGGCCGCCTATCTGATCATCCCCGGGCTGTCGCTGACCGCCGCACTGGTGCTGGGCGCGGTGGTGGCGCCGCCGGACGCGGTGGCCGCCACGGCGGTCGCGCGCCGGGTCGGCCTGCCGTCCCGGATCACCACCATCCTCCAGGGCGAGTCCCTGCTGAACGACGCCACGGCGATCACCGCCTACAAGGTGGCGCTCGGCGCCGCCGTCGGAGAGGGGGCCACCTGGGCGGGCGGGCTCGGCGAGTTCGCGCTCGCCGCGGTCGGCGGTGTCGGGATCGGTCTCGTCCTCATGGCGCCCCTGCACTGGCTGCGCACGCACCTGACCGAGCCCCTTCTCCAGAACACGCTCTCCCTGCTGATCCCGTTCGTCGCCTACGGAGTCGCCGAGCAGGCACACGCCTCCGGGGTGCTCGCGGTGGTGGTCGTCGCCCTCTACCTAGGCCACCGCGCGTGGGAGGTCGACTTCGCCACCCGCCTCCAGGAGGCGGCCGTGTGGAAGATGGTCGCCTTCGTGCTGGAGTCCGCGGTGTTCGCCCTGATCGGTCTTCAGCTGCCGATCGTCCTCAAGCGGCTCGGGGAGTACGAGGGCACCTCCGCCGCCTGGTACGCGGTCGCCGTCTTCCTGGTCGTGGTGGTGGCCCGGTTCGTCTGGGTCTATCCGGCGACCTTCGTGCCCCGGATGCTGTCGGCGCGCATCAGGGAGCGCGAGCAGAACCCCACCTGGCGGGGCGCGATGGTCACCTCGTGGGCCGGCATGCGCGGTGTCGTCTCCCTGGCCATCGCCTTCGCCATCCCGTCGACCATGCCCGACGGCCCCCGCAACCTGATCCTCTTCCTGACCTTCACCACCGTCATCGGCACCCTCGTCGTACAGGGCGTCACGCTGCCGCCGCTGATCCGGCTGCTGAAGTTCCCCGGCCGCGACCGGCAGGCCGAGACGCTCGCCGAGGCCAACGCCCAGGCGCAGGCCTCCCGGGCCGCCGAGGCCCGGCTCGACGAACTCCTCTCGGACGAGCGCAACGCCCTGCCGCAGCCGCTCGCCGACCGGCTCCGCATGGTCCTGGAGCGCCGCCGCAACGCCGTCTGGGAACGGCTCGGGCAGGTCAACCCGATCACCGGCGAGTCCGTGGACGACACCTACCGCCGGCTGTCCCGCGAGATGATCAGCGCCGAGCGTGAGGTCTTCGTCCGGCTCCGCGACCTGCGCTACATCGACGACGAGATGCTGCGCGCCCTGCTCAGACGCCTCGACCTGGAGGAGGCGGCGGCCTACCGGGAGGCCGGTTAGCGCTCCGGGACGGCCGTCCCGGGTTCCGGGAACGGCCGCCCCGTGACGACGGCGGCGATCGTCGTCCCGCGCGCGAAGGTGTTCTCCTCCGCCAGGGCGACGAGTCCGAACAGCAATTTGGCGACATAAAGGCGCTCCACGGGCAGCCCGTGGCGCTGCTCGAAGTCCTGTGCGAACGCCTCCAGTTCCGGTGTCGTACGGGCGTAACCACCGCAGTGGAAACGGTCGTCCAGGGACCAGGCGCCGCTGCGGGCGCCGAAGGCACGTTCCTGCAAGGCCTGTACGTCGGCCTCCAGGAAGCCGCCCTTCAGGACCGGTACGCCGAGCGCGCGCTGGCCGGGCGCGAGGCCGGCGGCGAGGCCGGCGAGGGTGCCGCCGGTGCCGCAGGCGACCGCGACGACGTCGGCCCGGCCTTGCAGTTCCGTGCCGAGGGCACGGCAGCCGCGTACCGCCTCGGTGTTGCTGCCGCCTTCGGGTACGACGTACGCGTCCTCGGCGCCGATCGCGCGCAGGATCTCGGCCAGGGTCCGCGGCTCGGTCTTGCGGCGATATGTCGATCTGTCGATGAAGTGCAGCCGCATGCCGTCGGCCGCGCAGCGGGCCAGGGAGGGGTTGAGGGGGCGGCCGGCCAGCTCCTGGCCGCGGACCACGCCCGTGGTCGGCAGGCCCAGCAGGCGGCCGGCCGCGGCGGTGGCCCGCAGATGGTTGGAGTAGGCGCCGCCGAAGGTGACCAGGGAGCGACCCTGGGCCGCCGCGATGTTCGGCACCAGCTTGCGCCACTTGTTGCCGATCAGCTGCGGATGGATGAGGTCGTCGCGCTTGAGCAGCAGCCGGAGGCCGAGGCGCTCGAACCGGCCGTCCCGCACCTCGTGGAGGGGCGAGGGGAGGCGGGGGCTGAGCGGGTCGGGGCTGGTCACGGCTTCATTGTCGCCCGGTGCGGGGGCGGGGTCGCTCACCGGTGCCGACAGTGGACTGCCCGCAGCCAGCGGGGGCTCGGGTGCCGCTGCCGGGTGGGCGTCGCCTCGCTGGTACGACTGGCCGGAAGTCGCGCAGGCCCTGGGTCGACGTCCGCTGTAGTTGCCAGGGGCGCGGGGAACTGCGCGACCGGCCACAGCGGGCCCGCGGTCGGAGGACGGCCCCGCCCCCCCACGGCGTTAGTCCTTCAGCCGTTCCCGGACCCGCTCCCTCAGCCAGGACATCTCGAAGCCCCGGGGGTCCACCTTCCCCGGCTGCCACTCCCGGTGGCCGATGACCGACCGTTCCGTCCACCCGTGGCGCCGGCACAGCGCCGCGGCGACCCGCTCGATCGCCTCCAGTTGTTCCTCCGGCCACGGATCCTCCCCGTCACCGAGGTTCTCGCACTCGAAGCCGTAGAAGTGCCGGTTGCCGTCGGTGTTCGCCTCGTTGTCCGGCGGCAGCCCCTTCTCGGCGATCACCGCGCGCAGCACCTCGTCGTCCCCGAGGCCGGCGTGGTTGGCGCGGCCGTAGCCGACCAGGTGGACCGTGCCGTCCTTGGTGATCACGCCGTGGCACAGCGGCCCCGGCAGGTCCGGGTGGCCGTCGCGGCAGACCTCCACCGTGCGCGCGCTGCCCTTGGTCACCGTGTGGTGGATCATCACGCCGTGGACGGGACCCCAGGGGCCCTTGTGATTGCGGTTGTGGTGCTGCCAGTCGCCGACCTCGACGACCGTGACGCCCTCCGCCCTGAGCGCGTCCAGGAAACCGCTCGCCGACATGGGTGGGGCCATGCCCGACTCCTTCGTGCCGTGCCCGTCCGGTCGCGGGTCGCGGCCGGATGTCCTGCCTGCTTCTACCGAAACCGGACGTCACGGAACACATCGTTCGTACGGTGTGCGAGCCGATCCGGACAGACGGGGGCATGTCGTGCGGGCCGGGGCGAGGTTCCCCATTGTGCCCAGTAATCCGATGATCCATTCCCCCTCTTTCGGGTAATGGCGCGTGCACGTTCCGTGCTGAGACGCTCGATGCGAGACCGGTGCCCGGTGCGCTTCGGCACCGGGCATACATGGGAGGGCATTTCTTTATGTCGGTAGGCGAAGAGGTCCGCTCGGATCAGGGCAGGCCGCAGCAGTCCCTCGGGACGGCGGCCGCGCGGAACCTGGCCACCACCACCAAGTCCGTTCCGCAGATGCAGGAGATCAGCTCACGCTGGCTGCTGCGCACGCTTCCCTGGGTGGACGTCCAGGGCGGCACGTACCGGGTGAACCGGCGCCTCACGTACGCCGTCGGCGACGGCCGGATCACCTTCGTGAAGACCGGCAACCAGGTGGAGGTCATCCCGAACGAACTGGGCGAGCTGCCGGCCCTGCGGTCGTACGAGGACGAGGAGGTGCTGAGCGAGCTGGCCCGCCGCTGCCGGCAGCGCGACTTCGCGCCCGGCGAGGTGATCGCCGACTTCGGCAACCAGACGGACGAGGTCTATCTGCTCGCCCACGGCCGGGTGGAGAAGGTCGGCACGGGTCCCTACGGCGACGACGCCGTCCTCGGTGTCCTCGCCGACGGCGCCTACTTCGGCGACCAGGCCCTGCTCGACCCGGAGGCGATCTGGGAGTACACCGTCCGCGCGGACACCTCGACCACGGTCCTGATCCTCAGCCGCCAGGACTTCCAGCAGGTCGCGGAGCGCTCCGACTCGCTGCGCGCGCATCTGGAAAGGCTGCGCTCGATCCCCGAGCAGCGGACCAACAAGTACGGGGAGAAGGAGGTCGAGCTGGCGGCCGGCCACTCCGGCGAGCCCGACATCCCGCACACCTTCGTGGACTACGAGCCACGGCCCCGCGAGTACGAACTGAGCATCGCCCAGACCGTGCTGCGCATCCACTCGCGCGTGGCCGACCTCTACAACCAGCCGATGAACCAGACCGAGCAGCAGCTGCGGCTCACGGTCGAGGCGCTGAAGGAGCGCCAGGAGCACGAGCTGGTCAACAACCCGGAGTTCGGTCTGCTCAGCAACTGCGAGTACGACCAGCGGATCCAGCCGCACGACGGCGTGCCGAGCCCGGACGACCTGGACGAGCTGCTCAGCCGCCGCCGGGGCACCAAGCTGCTCCTGGCCCACCCGCGCGCCATCGCCGCGATCGGGCGCGAGCTGAACAAGCGCGGACTGGTCCCGGAGACCATCGACATCGCCGGCAACCGCATCCCCACCTGGCGCGGCGTACCGATCTACCCGTGCAACAAGATCCCGATCAGCGAGGCCCGGACGACCTCCATCCTCGCCATGCGTACCGGCGAGGCCGACCAGGGCGTCATCGGCCTCCGGCAGTCCGGCATCCCGGACGAGATCGAGCCGAGCCTGTCCGTCCGGTTCATGGGCATCAACGAGCAGGCCATCATCAAGTACCTGGTGACGGCGTACTACTCGGCCGCGGTGCTGGTGCCCGACGCGCTCGGCGTGCTGGAGAACGTCGAGATCGGCCGGTGGAGGTGACGTCTCCGCACGTCGCGGCCGTGTCCCCGCCCCCCGGGGCGGGTAGGCCCTCGGGGTACGCGTCCGGCCGGGCCGGTGACGCCGTACTCCGCGGACCTGGCGAGGGGGAGACATGGCCGAGTTCATGACGGAGACCGAAGAACGTTCCTCCGGTGTGCCGCGTCCCGGCACAGCGGGGGAGCCACCGGAGAAGGCCGGGGACGGCGCCGCCGGTCCGCTCGACGGGCAGGAGGCGGCGGCTCAGCTGGACCGCGCCCGGGCGCTGGTCGACCCGGAGCTGCGCGCGGCCGTGGAGTCGCTGCCGGGCTCCATGCGCCGGATCGCGCGCTACCACTTCGGCTGGCAGCACGCCGACGGCACCCCGGCGGCGGGCAACGCGGGCAAGGCGATCAGACCGGCGCTCGTCCTGGCGGCCGCCGCCGCGCTCGGCGGACCGGCGGCCCGGACGGCGGCCGTCCGGGCGGCAGCGGCGGTCGAACTGGTCCACAACTTCACGCTGTTGCACGACGACGTGATGGACCGGGACACCACCCGCCGGCACCGGCCGACGGCGTGGACGGTGTTCGGCGACGCCGACGCGATCCTCGCCGGGGACGCCCTCCAGGCGCTGGCCCTGCGGCTGCTCGCCGAGGACCCGCACCCGGCCTCCGTCCCGGCCGCGGCCCGGCTCGCGGCCTGTGTCGTGGAGCTGTGCGAGGGCCAGCACACCGACACCGAGCTGGAGCGGCGCGCGCCGGACGCGGTCACCCTGGACGAGGTGCTCGTGATGGCCGAGGCCAAGACCGGCGCACTGCTGGGCTGCGCCTGCGCGCTCGGCGCGCTGTACGCGGGCGCGGGCGAGGAGGAGGTGGCCGCGCTGGACGGCTTCGGCCGGCAGGCCGGGCTCGCCTTCCAGCTGATCGACGACGTCATCGGCATATGGGGAGACCCGCGGCACACCGGCAAGCCGGCCGGCGCGGATCTCGCCGCCCGCAAGAAGTCCCTGCCGGTGGTGGCGGCGCTCACCTCCGGCAGCCCGGCGGCGGCCGAGCTGGCCGAGCTGTACGGGAAGCCGTACCGCGAGGAGGAGGCGGAGGCCGGGGAGATCGCGCGTACGGCGCTGGCGGTGGAGCGGGCCGGCGGCCGGGACTGGGCGCAGGCCGAGGCGGCCGACCGGATGGCCCGGGCCATGCAGGAGCTGGCCCGCGCGGTCCCCGACCCGGAGGCGGCGGGCGGTCTGCTGGCGCTCGCCGAGTTCGTGACCCGGCGCACCAGCTGAGGGCCGCCCGTCCAGGCGGCCGACCAGAACCCGGAGTCCCCGGGCCCGTGCGGCTCCTGACCCCGCGCGGTCTTCGGGCGCTCCGGCCAGGCGGGCCCCGCGCATCCCCACAGTGTGCGGGGCCCGCCGATCCCCCGGCGACGGACGCCGAGGTCATCACGGTGAGGAGCGCTGAGGTCATCACGGTGGGGAGCGCTGAGGCCGCCACCGATCTACCCTGAGGACATGGCCAGCGACGAACACGTTTGTCCCGTCTGCGGACAGCCCGTGGAAACGGTCGTCAAGCGGCACAAGACCCTGGGCGCCTGGGTGCCGGTCTGGGGCCCCGGTCCCTGCCGCAATCCCGACTGCCCGGCGTACGCCGAGACCGGTCATCCTGCGGACGCCGGCAGGCCCGCCGGCTCGGGCCGACCTGCTGCGACGGGCCGACCTGCTGAGAGCGGCCGGACCGGTGAGACCGGCTCCCGGCCCGCCGGCCACGAGCGGTCCGAGCGGTCCGCCGGTGCGCAGGCCCGGCCGGGCGGCAGCGGCAGCGGTCCGGAGGGCCCGTCGGCGGCCGGCGCCGAGAACAGCGACCTCTGAGCACGGGCGGCGGGCGGGGGCGCCGTAGCGTGGGCGCATGCCGAAGCTGCCGTACATCCTGCACATCACCGAGCGCTCCTTGTGGGAGGCGGCGCGTGAGCGCGGCGCCTACGAGATGTCCACCCGGGGCCGCACCCTCCAGGAGGAGGGCTTCATCCACTGCTCCACCCGCGAGCAGCTGCCGCGCATCGCCGACTTCCTCTACGGCGGCTACGACGGCCCGGACGAGCTGGTCGTGCTGGTCGTGGATCCGACGCGGGTCGGGGTGCCGGTGACGTACGAGTCCGTCGAGCCGGGCGGGGAGGAGTTCCCGCACGTGTACGGGCCGGTGCCGGTCGAGGCGGTGGTGGACGTGGAGCCGTGGGGCGGCTGAGACGGGAGGCGGGGAAGGCAGGTCCCTGACGGACCCGTGTGGCGGCTGGCCGACATGGGCGCACTGAGCACGGACCGCGTTCCTCGTCGAGCCGCTGGAGCAGCAGAGGCACACCTGGTCCGGGCGGCTGCCGGACACCACCGGTGGCCGTACCGTCTCGCCGTGCCCAGGCGCCGCGGGGAACAACTGCCCCGCCGGAGAGCGCAGTACGGCCCAGTCGCCGTGGTCCGCCACCAGATCGGCGCCGAGTCGCCGGGCGAGTGCCGTCAACTCCCGCACGTCCTCGGCGCACAGCCCGGTACGCCGTCGCCCTCGGTGATGCCCTGGAGCTTCCCGCTCGGGTCCGCTCCCTCGGCAGCAGGGTCACGAACTCGCCGTGCTCGCCCGGAATGCGGAGAGCCGGGTGCCGGTGACGGTCGTCCGGAAGGCGCACGCGTCGGCGAGACGTGCGGCGGGGCGGTCGACGAAGGCGTACGTCGTGCGGACCGTCATCCGGGAAGTCCGGGCGGAGTGATGACCGAACAGGGCGACGGGTGGCGGGAGTTCAGCCCGTGGGGCGTTCGATGAAGCGGAGCTGGTTGCCGGCCGGGTCCCGGAAGGCGCAGTCGCGTACCCCGTACGGCTGGTCCATCGGCTCCTGGAGGACGTCGGCGCCGGACTCCCGTACCCGCTCATACAGTGCGTCGCAGTCGGGGGTGGTGAAGATGACCCCGCGCAGCAGGCCCTTGGCGAGGAGTTCGTTGAGCGTCTGCTTGTCGGCGGGGGAGGCGTCCGGGCTCGCGTCCGGCGGCTCGAGGACGATCTCCACGTCCGGCTGGAGCGGGGAGCCCAGGGTCACCCAGCGCATCCCCTCGAAGCCCACGTCGTTGCGGATCTCCAGACCGAGCACATCGCGGTAGAAGGCGACGGCCTTGTCGTGGTCGTCCACGGCGATGAAGCATTGCGCGAGTTTCACGTCCATGGACTCACCCTAGAACCGAGGCACGGGCCGCGCCTCAGTACGGGCGGCGGCGCGGCCGGGTCAGCCTGCGGGCCACACAGGGCGGGATCGCCGCGCTCTCCTCGTGGTCGCGGGCCCGGTAGGCGCTCGGCGTCTCGCCGACCAGCTCGGTGAACCGGGAGCTGAAGGAGCCGAGCGAGGTACAGCCGACGGCGAGGCACACCTCGGTCACGGTGAGATCGCCCCGGCGCAGCAGCGCCTTGGCCCGCTCGATCCGGCGGGTCATCAGATAGCTGTACGGCGTCTCTCCGAACGCCTTGCGGAAGCTGCGCTGGAAGTGGCCCGGGGACATCAGGGCGTCACGGGCCAGCTCGGTCATGTCGAGCGGCTCGGCGTACTCCCGGTCCATGCGGTCGCGCACACGCCGCAGCCGTCTCAGATCCTCCAGGGCGGTCACCTGCTCAGCCTCGCACAGGACCGCACAACAGAGTCCCACCTCGCGTGCGCGGCGGTGGTGGCGTACGGGATCTATCTGATCGTGCCGCGGTTCCACTAGGGGAGGCTCGGGCCGCGCGGTGGGCGAGCAACGGGTCCCCCGGCCCGGCGGCGGGTCCCCCGACCTGGGACGGTGGATTCCCCGACCCGGGTCGGCCGGGCCCCGACGGCCGGTCGGACGCGGGTGGAATGCGGGGCCTCGGGACACGAGAGCGGCCCGCCCGGGTGTCCGGGCGGGCCGCTCTCGCGTGGATTCCGGCCTGCGGCACGACCGCCCGCAGGTACGAGATCAAGAAGCCCTGAATCAGGCCTTCTTGGTCTCCCAGAAGATCTTGTCGATCTGGGCGATGTAGTCCAGCGCCTTCTGGCCCGTCGCCGGGTCGGTGGACGCCTTGGCGGCCGAGAGGGCCTTCAGGGTGTCGTTGACCAGCTGGTGCAGCTCCGGGTACTTCTCGAAGTGCGGGGCCTTGAAGTAGTCGCTCCAGAGCACGGAGACGTGGTGCTTGGCCAGCTCCGCGCGCTGCTCCTTGATAACGGTGGCACGCGCCTGGAAGTGGGGGTCGTCGTTAGCGGCCATCTTCTCCTGGACGGCCTTCACCGACTCCGCCTCGATGCGGGCCTGGGCCGGGTCGTACACGCCGCAGGGCAGGTCGCAGTGGGCGCTGACCTTGACCTTGGGGGCAAACAGGCGGGAAAGCATGGAGCATTCCTTCCTCGTGATCGTCTTCTCAGGTGCGACATTACTCCCTGAGGAAGGCGATTTCTCGGGTGCCCCCTAGGGCTTAGGACAAAAGTCCAGGGTGAGACTGAGACTGGTGGAGGAACGGACCGGGGAGGTGCCGGGGATGCCGGAGCTGTCGCAGGAGACCGAACGGGGGAGGGCCGTGGCGCCCTTCGGGCTGGCCGAGGTGACCGGCCCGTCCATGGTGCCCACGCTGCACCACGGGGATCAGCTGCTCGTGCGGTACGGGGGTGCGGTCAGGCCCGGGGACGTCGTGGTCCTGCGTCATCCGTTCCAGCAGGACCTGCTGGTCGTCAAGCGTGCCGTGGAGCGGCGCGAGGGCGGCTGGTGGGTGCTCGGGGACAACGCGTACGCGGGCGGGGACAGCACGGACTACGGGGTCGTGCCCGAGGAGCTGATTCTCGGGACGGCCTGGTTCCGGTTCCGGCCGCTGCGGGCCGGTCAGCGCTCGCCGCTCACACTGCTGCGCTGGGCGCTCTCGGCGGCGAGGCCGCTGCTGCCCGACCGGTCGGCTTCCAGGCGCTTGCGGGCCCGGTAGGCGGCCACGTTGGCGCGGGTGGCGCAGCGGTCCGAGCAGTAGCGGCGGGAGCGGTTGGTCGAGGTGTCCAGGTAGGCGTTGCGGCACGGGGCGGCTTCGCACAGGCCGAGGCGGTCGACGCCGTACTCGGTGAGGTGGAAGGCCAGGCCCATCGCCGCGATCGCCGCGTAGCCGGCGGTGGCGTTGGAGGGGTGGTCGGCCAGGTGCATGTGCCACAGGGGGCGGCCGTCCTCGTCGCGGTGGTCGTGCCCGGAGATCTGCGGGCTGACCGGGAATTCCAGCAGGAGTGAGTTCAGCAGGTCCACGGCCAGGGTCTCGTCGCCCCGGTCGGCGGCCTCGAAGACGCCGCGCAGCCGCGCCCGGACCGAGCGGAAGCGTGTGACGTCGGCGTCGGTGGCCCGGCGGGCGGCCGACGCGTTGACGCCGAAGAGATCGCGGACGGCCTCGACCGTGGTCAGGGTGTCCTTGCCCCGGGCCGGTTCCTCGCTGTTGACGAGACGTACGGCGTAATCCGAGTAATAGGCCAGTTCCACTTGTAGTCCTTACGGAGGCGCTTTATCGTCGGGTCTGCGGTCGGTAACAGCCGGTCGTGCTTCCAGGGTATTACGCGAACCGAGGGGAAACGGGGTTCCATGACGACGAGTACCGGAACCGACTGGGCGGCCTGGCAGGAGAGCTGGGACCGGCAGCAGGAGTGGTACATGCCGGACCGGGAGGAACGCTTCCGGATCATGCTCGACATGGTGGAGGCGCTCGTCGGCACCGCGCCGCGCGTGCTCGACCTCGCGTGCGGCACCGGCAGCATCACCGCCCGGCTGCTGCGCCGCTTCCCCGACGCCACCAGCACCGGCGTCGACCTCGACCCGGCGCTGCTCGCCATAGCCCACGGCACTTTCGCGGGCGACGACCGGGTCTGTCTCGTCACCGCCGACCTCAAGGACCCCGACTGGCCGGCCGAGCTGCCGTACGACTCCTACGACGCCGTACTGACCGCCACGGCCCTCCACTGGCTGCACAGCGAACCCCTCGCGGCCCTCTACGGTCAGGTCGCGGGGCTGGTCCGCGACGGCGGTGTCTTCATGAACGCGGACCACATGATCGACGACACCACGCCCCGGATCAACGCGGCCGAGCGCGCCCAGCGCCACGCCCGCATGGATCAGGCCAAGCGGGACGGCGCCCTGGACTGGGCCGACTGGTGGCAGCTGGCGGCCAAGGACCCGGTCCTCGCCGAGCCGACCGCCCGCCGCTTCGAGATCTACGGCGAACACGCGGACGGGGACATGCCGCCGGCGGCGTGGCACGCGCGCACCCTGCTCGCCCGCGGCTTCAGCGAGGCCCGGCCGGTATGGTGCTCGCCCTCGGACACCTTGGTGCTGGCAGTGAAGTAGCGCCGGAGCCCGACCAGCCCGCTGACACGGGCGGTCGGTGCTGCGGAGGCGACGCACGGGGTGACGGAGTCCGCCACGGGCCGGGCGATGACAAGGGGCCCGGGGGGGGGGGGGCGGGGGGGGGGGGGGGAGGGGTGGGTGGGGGGGGGGGGGGGGGCCCCCAAGGATTTCCGGCCATGAACCCAGGGGGGCCGCAACAGG
>NZ_JBVHWM010000101.1:15711-26697 GCF_055564375.1 Streptomyces sp. NPDC029138 | reverse complement strand
AAGGGGCACCGAAAAAAAACGAAACTCCACGCTTTGCCACGCAGCCCCCCCCCCCCCCCCCCCCCCCCCCCCCCCCCCCCCCCCCCCCCCCCCCCCCGACGCGTCCTTTGAAAGAAGAGGTTTATGCCCCCTCGCAGTACCCGCCCCGTCACCCCTTTGGATGACGACGACTATCCCGCCTACACCATGGGCCGGGCCGCCGAGATGCTCGGCACCACCCCCGCCTTCCTCCGCGCCCTGGGCGAACACCGCCTGATCACCCCCTTGCGCTCCGAAGGCGGCCACCGCCGCTTCTCCCGCTACCAGCTGCGCATCGCTGCCCGCGCCCGTGAACTCGTCGACCAGGGCACCCCCATCGAGGCTGCCTGCCGCATCGTCATCCTCGAGGACCAACTCGAAGAGGCCCGGCGCATCAACGAGGAACTGCGCAACCAGGGCGGCGAGGCGCAGCAGAAGACCTCGGCCTGATCGGGACACCGGGCGGGTGGCGAGCGTGACGCCCAGCCGCCGCCCGGTCCCACGCGCTTACCCGGCCGACGTCAGTGCTCCCGGCGTGAGGTCACCGTAAAGCGGGCGCCGTCAGGGTCGCGCAGCACAGCCTCGTGTTCGCCCTCGGCAAGGACGTCGCCGCCCTGCCTTCGTGCGGCTTCGGCGCACCGTGGCACGTCTGCCACCACGAAGCAGACTTGCCAGTGCGGCCGGACCGAGCGATCGGGAGCTGTGTCCACCGTGCCGGCCTCGATACGCGCCACGACGGAGCCCTGGCTGCGCAGCACCACCCTGTCCTCTTCGTACTGCACCTGGCAGCAGCCGGGGCGGTCAGAGGCCCATTCGAGGATCTCGCCGTAGAAGATGGCCGCATCGAACGCGTCGCGGGTGTGGAGGGTGATGAACGTCGGTGCCGCCTGTCGCCACGCCTCCCACTCGGTGACGAGCTTGCCCTGCCATATCCCGAAGGCGGCCCCGTCACGGTCGGCGAGCAGCGCCGCCCTTCCGGGCGGGAAGGAGATCGGCCCCACCGCCACGGTCCCGCCGCGCTCCCGGGCGCGGGCCGCCGTCTCGTCCGCGTTCTCGACGGCGAAGTACGGTGTCCAGGTCACGGGCATGCGCCAGACGGTGGCCATCCCCGCGATCCCCGCGACGGGTATGCCGTCCGCCAGCGCGGTCAGGAAACGGTCACCCAGTCTTGCGGTGCGCCATTGCCAGCCCAGTACGGCGCCGTAGAAGCGCTGTGTTTGGTCGAGATCGCGGCTGGTCAGACTCACCCAGCACGGCGCGCCGGACACGGAACCCGTGAAGACGACGTCCGCTGCAGCCGGAGAGTGTGTGGTGCCGTGTTTCATGGCCATCGCACCCCGTTTCGCCGCAGGTAGCCACTGACCTGCCTCAAGTGTCCACCAGAGTTGTGGTCCCGCACATCTCCTGCCCTCGGCTTCGGCCCCTTCCGGTTCAGCCCCGCTTCCTGGTAGTGGGTTCGCTACCCCACCCGTCCGGCGGACACCGCCCGCCCCGCCCATCTCGTTAGGTCTGCCGTGGCAGCAGAGCGACCTGGCACAGGCGTGCCGTATGCGGAATTGCGGGAGCGGTTACAGCGTGTCCTGGCGTGCAGCGAGCCGGCGTTCATGGGACGGCTGGGCGTTCCCGGCGATGAGAGTGATGCGGAGAACGATCGGCCCCGCTTGCCTGGGTGCGCGACGATTCCGACGCCGCCGGACGCTGAGGTCTCCACGTGAGGCCGGCTTGATGGTGGTTCTGAGCAGCCTTTGCCGGTTCATTGGTGTGGGGCGATGTGGGTCGCTTGGTCGGCTGCGGCGTTCCTGCCCGTCTGCGGGGCATCATGCGGAGTGGAACTGATCCATCGGGCCGTCCACGTGCTCTTCGCTGTGCCGGACGAAGCGCAGGCGGAGATCATCACGATCATCGACGTGGTCCCTGAGCCGGCTCGACATCGGCTGAGCAAAGCCGGCCGGTCCTTCCCCCTGATCGGGAACTCCACTGCCCATAATGACCCGATTACCGCCCATATTCCTCACGCTCTGTGCGTGCATGGGCGGGTCCCGACACGATCACAAAGTGAAGGACGGCGATGAGGTACGACGAGTTCCTGGCCCAGGTCCGCGAGCGAGGCGAGTACACCGACCGGGAGGAGGCCGAGAAGGTCACCACCGCGGTGCTTGAAGTCCTGTCCCAGCGGATCACGCCAGGTGAGGCCGCTGACCTGGCCGCGCAGCTGCCCGAACCGCTGGATGCCGCGCTGACCGGTGATCGTGAGCGCCAGGCGGAGGGATTCGGAGTGGAGGAGTTCTGCCGACGCGTCGCCGTACAAACCGGCGCCCGTCCCCGCACGGCCGAGTGGGACGCCAGTGCCGTGCTGTCGACTGTGGCCGACGCCGTCTCCGGCGGGGAGCTGAACCAGATCATCAGCCAGCTGCCCTCCGGCTACGCCGCGCTGTTCGGCAGGCCGGATCTGGCCGACTGATCGTTGGTCGCGCCGTCGGTGTCCCGGTGGCAGAGGCGAGTCGCTGTGGCGGCCGGCCCTGTGGCCGGGCCCTCGGAGGGGAAAGCGGCCGCAAGGCGGAAACGGTCGGCGGCGTGCGGGTAAGGGCACTGGGGCCGGGAAGCACCGCCGATCGCGGGAGCCGCGCGGCCACAAAATCCGCCACGGAGGCGAGCCATGGCAGTGCACAAGGTCCGGGACATCATGAGGACGTCGGCGCCGTCCTGGTCGCCCAGAACCAGGAACTGCGCGGCCTGGTCACCGACCGGGACCTGGTCGTGCGCGTGCTGTGCGAGGGAGGGAACATCGAGGACCGCACGGTCGCCGAAGCGCGCAGCGAGCAACTGGTCAGCCTCTCCCCGGCCGACGGCGTCAGCCGGGCGGTCGAGCTGATGCGCGAGCACTCCGTGCGCCGTCTGCCGGTCATCGAAGAGGGCCGGCCGGTCGGCATCGTCTCCCTCGGAGACCTGGCTGTCGAACGCGACACCGACTCCGCGCCGGCCGACATCAGCGCCTCGGAGCCCAACGAGTAATGCGGTTGCCTGGCAGGGCCCGCGGCCCTTGCGCCACGGCGTGCGCCAGCCCCGACCGTTCAGGCCGGTGTGACGTTCTCGGCCTGCGGGCCCCTGTTTCCCTGGGTGATGTCGAAGCGGACTTTCTGACCTTCGCTGAGCTCCCGGTAGCCACCGCCGGCAATGGCCGAATAGTGGACGAATACGTCCGGTCCGCCACCGTCCTGCTGGATGAAGCCGAATCCCTTCTCCGCGTTGAACCACTTCACCGTGCCCGTGGCCATGATCATTCCCTTCGTCGAGGATCAGGCGACGCTGGACGACCGTCTGCTGCCGCGCCTATGCGGATCATCGTGGTCAGCTCGGCCGCTTGGAAGCCGAAACGCTGGTCGATACAGCGGTTCTCCCCCAGGGGCGGAAGCAAACCGTGACCGGCCGAACCGCTTGTCAGGGTTGAACACGTGGTCTGGGCCACGCCGGCGCCGAAGCCACGGGCAGCGGCCCGGTGAACGGGACGTTCTCGAGGGCGAGGTACATCGCGGCGCGAGCGGTCTCGCGCGGCAGACGACGTCTTCGTGCAAGCGGCCGGCGTCCTGCATGTCGAGTGCCGCCTCGCCCAGCCGGTCGTGGTGCCGGCAACCGTGCCTTCGGTCCATCCGGCTCCCTTCTCCCTGGCACGTGGTCCATCTCGGAGATGACCGTGTCGGGCCCCTGCCTGATGCCCCCGTCCCATGGGGTCATGCCCTCTATGTGCTTGAGGCGGGGGAGTCGGTCGTAACCCTCGCCAAGTGGCTGGGGCATTCTTGGCCGACCATCACGCTCGACCACTGCACCCACTTCATGGAGAGGCAGGGGAGGAGGGACGCAAGGCGATCGATAGCCTGCTCGGTGACCGGGGGAACGCGGGTGCTGACTCGAACTTCCCAGATTCTCCCCAGGACGGTTCCTGAGCGCCGATCGGACGGACCGGTGCGCGCAAACAGCGAGGTGAGAGGTCGTATGTTCACCACCCGCCCCACCCTCCAGGGCACCTTCGGCATGGTGTCCTCCACCCACTGGCTCGCCTCCCAGTCGGCGATGGCGGTGCTGGAGGACGGGGGCAACGCGTTCGACGCCGCCGTGGCCGGGGCGTTCGTGCTGCATGTCGTGGAGCCGCACCTCAACGGGCCGGCCGGTGAGGTGCCGATCCTGCTCGCCCCGGCGGGCGGCGCCGTGCGTGTGCTGTGCGGGCAGGGCGTGGCCCCGGCGGGCGCGACGGTCGCCCACTACCGGGGGCTCGGACTGGATCTCGTCCCGGGCACCGGACCGCTCGCCGCGGCCGTGCCCGGTGCCTTCGACGCCTGGCTGCTGCTCCTGCGCGACCACGGCACCAAGTCCCTGGACGACGTCCTGAAGTACGCCATCGGGTACGCCGAACACGGGCACGCGCCCGTGGAGAACATCGGCCTGACCGTCGAGAGCGTACGGCGGCTGTTCGAGACCGAGTGGACCTCGTCGGCCGAGGTGTACCTGCCGGGCGGCCGGGCACCCCGCCCCGGCACGCTGCTGCGCAACCCCGCCCTCGCCGCCACCTGGAGGCGGCTGCTGGCCGAGACCGCCCGCGCGGGCGGCCGGGAGGCCCGGATCGACGCCGCGCGCGAGGTGTGGCGCTCCGGCTTCATCGCCGACGCCCTGGTACGGCAGTCCCGGCGGCCCACCCTGGACACCAGCGGCGAGCGGCACACCGGCACCCTCGCCGAGGCCGACCTCGCCGGCTGGTCGGCGACGTACGAGACGCCGGTGACGTACGACTGGAACGGCTGGACGGTGTGCAAGGCCGGCCCCTGGAGCCAGGGCCCGGTGCTGCTCCAGCAGCTCGCCCTGCTCCCGCCCGAGCTGCCCGCCTATGGCTCCGCCGACTACGTCCACCTGCTGATCGAGGGCTGCAAGCTCGCCATGGCCGACCGTGAGGCCTGGTACGGCGACGCCGCCGAGGTGCCCCTCGCGGACCTGCTGTCGGACGAGTACAACGCGGACCGGCGGGCCCTCGTCGGCGAGAAGGCGGACCACGAGCTGCGCCCCGGCAGCCCGGGCGGCCGTACCCCGAGGCTGCCCGCACGGGCACACGCGCGCGTGCGGTCCGGCGCGGAGCCCGGCTTCGACCCGATGGGCGCGGGAGAACCGACCGTCGCGAGGCTGACCAACGAGCCGGCCGTCGCGAGACTGCCCGGCGAGCCCGAGGTCGCCGCCGACGGCACGACCCGCGGCGACACCTGCCACCTGGACGTCGTCGACCGCTGGGGCAACATGATCGCGGCCACGCCCAGCGGCGGCTGGCTCCAGTCCAACCCGGTCGTCCCCGAGCTGGGCTTCCCGCTCGGCACCCGCCTACAGATGACCTGGCTGGAGGAGGGCCTGCCCGGCTCCCTCACCCCCGGCCGCCGCCCCCGCACCACCCTCACCCCGTCCCTCGCGCTGCGCGACGGCGTGCCGGTCATGGCGTTCGGCACGCCCGGCGGCGACCAGCAGGACCAGTGGCAGCTGCACTTCTTCCTGGCCGCCACCCTGCGGGCCCCGGTGCGCGGCGGCCTCGACCTCCAGGGCGCCATCGACGCCCCGAACTGGCACAACGACAGCCACCCCAGCTCCTTCCACCCGCGCGGCCGGCATCCCGGCGGCGTGACAGTGGAGTCCCGCATGGACGCCGAGGTGATCGAGGAGCTGCGGCGGCGCGGCCACGACGTCACCGTCGGCCCCGCATGGTCCGAGGGGCGGCTGTGCGCGGTGGCCCGGGACCCGGAGACCGGCGTCCTGTCGGCGGCGGCCAATCCGCGCGGCATGCAGGGATACGCCGTCGGCCGCTGACGGCCGTGCCGGACCGGCGGCCGTGCCGGACCGGCGGCGGTGCCGATCCCCGCTCTTCACCCCGATTCCACCCCGCGTACACCGGGCGGCGGCGGGGATTGTCAGTGGGACGTGCTCTCATGGGAGGCATGATCGAAGAGACGGAAACCATCGAGGAGTTTCTCGCCCGCTGCTCGGCCGACGTGGAGGAAGCGGTCCGCAAGGCCGCCGCGGCCGAGATCCTGCCCCGCTTCCGCCGCCTCGCCGCGCACGAGGTCGACCAGAAGAGCGGCCCGCACGACCTGGTGACGGACGCCGACCGCCTCGCCGAGCTGCGGCTCACCGAGGACCTCGGGGCCCTGCTGCCCGGCTCGGTGGTGGTCGGCGAGGAAGCGGTGCACGCCAACCCGGCGGTGTACCAGGCGCTCCAGGACGACGTCCCGGTGTGGATCGTCGACCCGGTCGACGGCACCCGCCAGTTCGTGCACGGCGACGACGGCTTCTGCACCCTGGTGGCGCTCGTCCAGCGGGGCGTGGTGATCGCCTCCTGGACCTACGCGGCGGCGCGCGACCAGCTCGCCACCGCCGTCCGTGGCCAGGGCGCCTTCCTCGACGGGGAGCGGCTGTTCGCGGGCCCGCCCACGCCCGGCCGGGACCTCGTCGTCGCCACCTCCCACCCGGACTACACCACCGACGAGCAGAAGCGCGCCCTGCGCTCCCTGTGGACCGACGGCCTCGCCCCGCGCGCGTGCGGCTCCGCGGGCCTGGAGTATCTCGCCGTGGCCCGGGGCGAGTTGGACGCCGTCGCGTTCTCCTGGGAGGCCGCCTGGGACCACGCGGCCGGTCTGCTCCTGGTCGAGGAGGCGGGCGGTACGCACCTCACCCTGACCGGTGAGCCGTTCCGTGTCACCGGCGGCAACGCCCTGCCGTTCACCGCCGCCCGGGACGCCGCCACCGCCCGCCGGGTCGCGGACCTGCTGCGCACCGCGTCCTGACCCCCGGGGCCACCCGGGCCGGGGGAGTGTCGGACCCCCGGCATATCCTGATCCCGAATGGCCATCGGCTGACGAAGGGGACCGAAGGTGCCGTCGATGCTCGATGCGGTCGTGGTGGGTGCGGGACCGAACGGACTGACCGCAGCTGTGGAGCTGGCCCGCCGGGGCTTCTCCGTGGCCCTGTTCGAGGCGAAGCCCACCGTGGGCGGCGGCGCCCGCACCGAGGAGCTGACCCTGCCCGGCTTCCGGCACGACCCGTGCTCGGCCGCGCACCCCCTCGGCATCAACTCCCCGGCGTTCCGCGCCCTGCCGCTCGACCGGTACGGCCTCCAATGGCTGCACGCCCCGCTGCCCATGGCCCACCCGTTCCCGGACGGCACCGCGGCCGTGCTGTCCCGCTCGGTCGCCGAGACCGCCGCCTCCTTCGGCCCGCGCGACGCGGGACCGTACCGCAGACTGGTCGAGCCGCTCCTCGCCCACTGGGACACCCTCGTCCGGGACTTCATGTCCCTCCCGCTGACCGCGCTGCCCCGCGACCCGGTCACCCTGGCCCGCTTCGGCCTGGCCGGGCTCCCGCCGTCCACCTGGCTGATGCGCCGCTTCAAGGACGAGCGGTTCAAGACGCTGTTCGCCGGCCTGGTCGGCCATGTGATGGCACCGCTGAGCGGCCTGGCCACCAGCGCCATCGGACTCGTCTTCGCCCTCTCCGCCCACGCCCGCGGCTGGCCCGTGCCCCGTGGCGGCTCCCAGGCCATCTCCGACGCCCTCGCCGCCTACCTGACCGACCTCGGCGGCGCCGTGCACACCGACTACGAGGTCAAGCGCCTGGACGACCTGCCGCCCGCGCGCGCGTACGTCTTCGACACCTCGCCCGCCGCGCTCGCCCGGATCGCCGGCTTCGGCGACCACTACGCGCGCTACCGCTACGGCCCCAGCGTCTTCAAGATCGACTACGCGCTGGACGGCCCGGTGCCCTGGACCGCGCCCGAGGCCCGCATCGCCGGCACCGTCCAGATCGGCGCGAGCCACACCGAGATCGGCACCGCGCTGCGCGCCGCCTCCCGCGAGGGCCGCGCCCCCGAGAGACCGTTCATGATCACCGTGCAGCCCAGCCTGGTCGACCCCACCCGCGCCCCCGAGGGCAAGCACGTCTTCTGGGCCTACGGCCATGTGCCGAACGGCTGGTCCGGCGACCTCACCGACGCCATGGAACGCCAGCTGGAGCGCTTCGCCCCCGGCTTCCGGGACCGCGTCCTCGCCCGCGCCACCGCCGGGCCCGCCGAGATGGCCGCCCGCAACGCCAACTACGTCGGCGGCGACATCGCCTGCGGCGCGGCCTCCGGACTCCAGCTGCTGCTGCGCCCCAAGCCGACCCTGTTCCCGTACCACACCCCCCACCCGGCCGTCTTCATCTGCTCCTCGGCCACCCCGCCCGGGCCCGGCGTCCACGGCATGTCGGGACACAACGCGGCCAAGGCTGTCTGGCGGAGACTGAGACAGACATGACGCCCATCAGCTGAGGCAGACATGACCGCCATCACCCTCGTCCAGGGCGACATCACCCGGCAGCACGCCGACGCCATCGTCAACGCGGCGAACTCCTCCCTGCTCGGCGGCGGAGGCGTGGACGGCGCGATCCACCGCCGGGGCGGCCCCGCCATCCTGGAGGAGTGCCGTGCCCTGCGCGCCTCCCGGTACGGAAAGGGCCTCCCGACGGGCCAGGCGGTCGCCACCACGGCGGGCGAACTGGACGCCCGCTGGGTGATCCACACCGTGGGACCCGTCTGGTCCGCCACCGAGGACCGCTCGGAGCTGCTCGGCTCCTGCTACCGCGAGTCCCTGCGCGTCGCCGACGGACTCGGCGCCCGTACCGTCGCCTTCCCGGCCGTCTCCACCGGCGTCTACCGGTGGCCGATGGAGGACGCGGCCCGCATCGCGGTGGAGGCGGTACGGAACACGCCGACGGCGGTGGAGGAGGCACGCTTCGTGCTCTTCGACGAACGGGCCTACCAGGCGTTCGCCCGGCGGGTCGGCTGACGAACGCTGCCGCCGACCGACCCGGGCCGATCGACGGGGGTCACCCGAACGGCGTAGCCCTTGGTGCGCCCGGCGGCTGTCTGGCCAACGCTCGGAGTGCCCGCGTGCTCCCCGCGAGCACGCGGGCACCGGACGAACGGGGAGGCAGAAAGGACACGCTCATGAGCCAGGCAGCGCAGCCCACCGGACCGACCCCCTCGGGCGGCTCGTGGCCGTCGCGGCAGTCCGGAGCCCGGGGCAACGGCTGGGTGACCGGCGGCGTCACCTTCGCCGGAGTCCTGATGCTATGCAGCGGCCTCCTCGCGCTCCTCCAGGGGATCGCCGCGGTCGCCGGGGACGCCGTCTACTTCCGCCTCGGCAGCTACATCTACAAGATGAACCTCACCGGCTGGGGCACGATCCACATCATCATCGGCGCCCTGGTCCTGGCGACCGGCATCGGGCTGCTCATGGGCATGGCCTGGGCCCGCGTCGTCGGTCTGTTCCTCGTCGCGCTCAGCCTCATCGCGCAGTTCCTGTTCCTGCCGTACGCGCCCGTCTGGTCGCTGATCCTGCTGGCGATCGACGTCTTCGTGCTCTGGGCGCTGGCGTCCCGTCGCGAAGCGGCGAGCTGAGACCCCGCCGGAGCCCGGCACGCCTCCGTCACCGCAGCTCACGCAGGGCCCTGCCGAGCAGTGCCACGCCCTCCGCGACGACACCCGGCGGGGTGGCCGCGTAGCCGAGGACCAGACCGGGCGGGCCGGGCGACTGCCGGTGCCAGGACAGCGGCTGGCACTTCACCCCGCGCGCCAGCGCCGCCGCGGCGAACTCCGTGTCGGGGACGTCGGAGGCGTACGTCACCGTCAGATGCAGGCCCGCCGCGGCCCCGTGCACCCGCGCGCCCGGCAGATGCTCGGCGAGGGCCGCGATCATCGCGTCCCGCCGCCTGCGGTGGCGCCCGCGCAACAGCCGCAGGTGGCGCTCCAGTTCCCCCGACTCCATCAACCGGGCGAGCACCAGCTGCGGGAGCACCGCGTTGCCCAGGTCGTCGAAGCGTTTGGCGTCGACCAGCGGGGCGCGGTACCGGGCCGGTGCCACCAGCCAGCCGATCCGCAGCGCCGGTGCCAGCAGCTTCGACACGCTGCCCAGATAGCAGACCCGGTCGGCCAGCAGGGCGCGCAGCGCGGGCACCGGGGGCCGGTCGTAACGGTGTTCCGCGTCGTAGTCGTCCTCCAGGATCAGCCCGCCGTCCCGCGCCCACTCCAGCAGCTCGCGCCGGCGCTCGCCGCTGGTCACCACGCCGGTGGGGAACTGATGGGCGGGCGTGAGCAGGACGGCCCGGGCGCTGGTCGCCCGCAGCGCGTCGACCCGTACGCCCTCCTCGTCGACCGGCACCGGCGGGGTGGCCAGCCCTCCGTTCCGCAGGTGCTGGCGGGCCCCGAGCGAGCCGGGATCCTCCACCGCGACCGCGTCGACGCCGTCCGCCCGCAGCACCGGGTGCAGCAGGGTGAGCGCCTGTGCGGTGCCCGCGACGATCAGCACCGCGTCCGGCTCCACGCGTACACCCCGCACGCGCGCGAGCCAGTCGGCGACGGCCCGCCGCAGCCGGGGCGCGCCGCGCGGGTCGCCGTAGCCGAGCTGCTCGGCGGACAGCTCGGCGAGCACGGCCCGCTCGGCCCGCAGCCAGGCGGCGCGGGGAAAGGTGGTGAGGTCGGGGCGCCCCGGCGTGAAGTCGACGGCGGCCGGAGCGGCCCGCAGCACGTCGAACACCGCCGCCCCGGGCTCCCCGCCGAACAGCCCACCGACTCCAGAGACCCCCGGCCCACCGCCCTCACCGACGCCCGGCCGACCGCGCTCACCGACACCTTGAGCGGGGTACGGCTCACGGGTTCCGGTGGCGCCTTGGCCGGGGTGCGCCTCATGGGTCGCAGTGTCTTGGCCGGGGTTCGGTCCGGCGGACCTGGCGTCGCGCCGACCGGGGTGCGGCTCATGGGTCGCGGGGGTGTGGCCGGGGTTCGGCCCGGCGGGCCCGCTGTCGCGCTGACCGGGGTACGGCTCAGGCGTCGCGGTGGTGTCCTGGCCGGGGTTCGGTCCGGCGGACCTGGCGTCGCGCTGACCGGGGTAGGGCTCATGGGGTGCGGTG
>NZ_JBVHWM010000101.1:0-15614 GCF_055564375.1 Streptomyces sp. NPDC029138 | reverse complement strand
GTGGTGTCTTGGCCGGGGTGCCGCCCGGCGGGCCCGCTGTCGCGCCGACCGGGGTACGGCCCACGAGTCCCGGTGGTGCCTTGGCCGGGGTACGGTCCACGAGTCCCGGTGGTGCCTTGGCCGGGGTACGGCCCAGGCGTCGCGGTGGTGTCTTGGCCGGGGTGCCGCCCGGCGGGCCCGCTGTCGCGCCGACCGGGGTACGGCCCACGAGTCCCGGTGGTGCCTTGGCCGGGGTACGGCCCAGGCGTCGCGGTGGTGTCTTGGCCGGGGTTCGGTCCGGCGGACCTGGCGTCGCGCTGACTGGGGTACGGCTCACGGGTCGCGGGGGTGTGGCCAGGGTTCGGTCCGGCGGAGCTGTCGTCGCGCCGGCCGGCGTGCGGTCCACTGCCCGCACAAGCGGCGTACGCCCGACCGTTCTCACCGGCGCCTTGGTCGACGTACCGCCCTCCCAGCCCACCGGCGCGCTCACGCGTGGACAGCCCAGCCCTGTCACCGAGGTCGGCGTTCCCAGCGATGCGACTGCTCCCGCCGTCACCAACGCCCTCGCCCCCGCCACCCGCACCCGGCGACCCGCTCCCACCCGCGTCCCCCGCCCCGGCCCCGTCACCGGCAGCCGTCGGCGTCGTAGTGGTGAACGGTGCCGCCACCACCACCGTGCCTCCGCGTCGGCGGCCCGCCACCTGGCCGTCCTCGGCGAGGCGCCGGTACGCCTCGGTCACCACGCCCCGCGAGACGCGCAGTTCGGCGGCGAGCACCCGGGTCGGCGGCAGTCTGCTGCCGACCGTCAGCCGGCCGTCGGCTATCGCCTGCCGGAGCCGTTCCGTCAGCCACTCCGCCTTGCCGCCGGCGGGCACGTCCCCGACCGCCAGTTGCAGGAAGTCGGAGCCACGCGCCGGCACCTCCACCGTCTCCCGCCCCTCGTCCACCCCGCCCATACTGCCCTTCGGCCGGTCAGTCGTCGAAGACGAACTCCGGAGCGGCCGGGGTGAGCACGGCCGTCGCCGTGGTGGCCGCCCAGTGCGCCGCCACCTCCTCCTCGACCGTCTTCAGCACCTCGGCCACGCTCTCCGCGCCGCCCTCGTGCATCGCCTCCGTCACCACCAGCACCCGCCCGGTGTGCGCGCCGACCGCCGAGTGGCCGCTCTGCCGGTGGGTCCAGCGGCGGGCATGGGCCCGGCCCGCCGAGTCGACGAAGGTCACCTCGCCGGGCGCCGGATGCTCGACGGCGCCGCCGAACGCCGTGTACGTCTCGTCCCCGAGGGCCGGGCGCACCTCCAGCAGCGGCCCGGCGATCCGGTCGACGTCGAGGACCGCCACCGGAACCGCGTACGCCACCGAGATCGCGTTGCACAGGTCCACCAGCGGATGGATGCGCGGCAGCGCGCCCTCCTTCCGCAGCCGGCGCAGCAGCGACTCCGAGGCGGACCGGTACTGCGTCGGCTTCAGCCCCATCCGGGCGAAGGCCCGCCGCCAGGCCAGCACCTCGGGAAACTCGCCCTCGGTGGCCCGCGCGAGCCGCGCCACGGCCCGGGCGGTGTACGCGGCGGCGCGTGGCCCCGTGTCCATGGGGTCGCCGACGCCGGCGGCGTACAGCGCGCCTGCGGACAGGTCGGGGAAGGCGGCCCGGACCGGGTCCGCATGCCGGAATCGCACGGTCACGCCACCACCGCTCGGGCAGCCGGGCTCGACGAAACGCTCAACGGGACCTCCTCGGTGATCGGGAGCACCACCCTGCCCGGCCCTTGGCCCGGTGGCCAGGACCAAACAAGGCACGGATCACCGGTCCATAACTCCGCGACCATCGCCCCCTACCCGCCCTCCCCGACGCACCGCGTGGCATCATCAGCCGGGTCCGGGCCCGGGTCGGAGCACCAGCAGGACCCAACAGCACCAGGAGCACCAGCACCAAGAGCACGAGGGAGCACGAGAGCACGATGGACCCCGCGCTGCTGGACGACTTCTCCCTGGAGATGACCGGCAAGGACGTGCCCGGGCTGGTGGAGGCCCGCGACAGCATCCCGCCGGGCACCCGGATCAACATCACGTTCCTGGCCGGCGAGGACACCGGTACGCGGCTGACCGCCGCCCGCGCGGTCAAACGGCTCGGTTTCGTCCCGGTACCGCACATCTCCGCGCGCCGCCTGCCCTCCCGGACCGCCCTGGAGGAGTTCCTCGGCGGGCTGGCGGCCGACGGCACCGCCGGGAACGTGTTCGTCGTCGGCGGCGACCCGGCCCGGCCCGAGGGGCCCTACGAGGACGCCCTCGCCGTCCTGCGCACCGGGCTGCTGCGACGCCACGGCGTCCGGCACATCGGTATCGCCGGCTACCCCGAGGGCCACCCCGGCATAGTCGACCGGGCCCTCTGGTCGGCGCTCACGGACAAGGCGGCGGCCATCGGGGCAGGCCGGTTCACCGGGGACGTCATCACCCAGTTCGGCTTCGACGTCGACCCGGTGCTCGCCTGGCTGGAGGCCCTCCGCGCACGGGGTGTGCACCTGCCCGTCCGTATCGGCGTCCCCGGACCGGCGGGCGTGCGCCGGCTGCTGCGCTACGCCGGCCGGTTCGGCGTCGGCACCAGCGCCTCCGTGGCCCGCAAGTACGGCCTCTCGCTCACCAACCTCATGGGTACGGCCGGCCCGGACCGCTTTCTGCACACGCTGGCCGACCGGTACGACCCCGCCCGGCACGGCACGGTGAAGGTGCACTTCTACACGTTCGGGGGCCTGCGGACCACCGCCGACTGGATCAGCCGCTTCCGCCACGACTCCGAACGGTTCGGCGAGGTGCGCCAGACCGCTCGCCCGTAGGCGAAACCCTGGCCAGGCCCACGTACGTGTCGGATTTCCGCCAGCCGCCGGGGCGCGCGGTGGCCGATGCTGGACGCATGCAGACAGGGAAGCACCTCGACCGGGAGCACTGCGTACGCGCCGTGCGGTCCAAGGACGCGCGGTTCGACGGATGGTTCTTCACCGCCGTCCTGACCACCCGGATCTACTGCCGGCCGAGCTGCCCGGTCGTGCCGCCCAAGCCGGAGAACATGACGTTCTACCCGAGCGCCGCCGCCTGCCAGCAGGCCGGGTTCCGGGCCTGCAAGCGCTGCCGCCCCGACACCAGCCCCGGCTCCCCGGAGTGGAACGCGCGCGCCGACCTGGTGGCCCGGGCCATGCGGCTGATCGCCGACGGGGTCGTGGACCGCGAGGGCGTGCCCGGACTCGCCGCCCGGCTCGGCTACAGCACCCGGCAGGTGGAACGCCAACTGCTCGCCGAGCTGGGCGCCGGCCCCCTCGCGCTCGCCCGCGCCCAGCGGGCCCAGACCGCGCGGCTGCTCATCGAGACCACGGCACTGCCGATGGCGGAGATCGCGTTCGCGGCCGGTTTCGCCTCCATCCGCGCCTTCAACGACACGGTCCGAGAGGTGTTCGCCCTGTCCCCGACCGAACTGCGCGCCCGGGCGCCGAGGAGCGGCGCGGTCACCCCCGGCGTGCTCACCCTGCGGCTGCCGTTCCGGGCCCCGCTGAACCCGTCCAACCTCTTCGGCCACCTCGCCGCCACCGCCGTACCCGGCGTCGAGGAGTGGCGCGACGGCGCCTACCGCCGCACCCTGCGGCTGCCGTACGGGCACGGCATCGTCGCGCTCGCACCCCGCCCCGACCACATCGCCTGCCGACTCACCCTCAGCGACCTGCGCGACCTGACCGTGGCCATCAGCCGCTGCCGCCGCCTGCTCGACCTGGACGCCGACCCGGTGGCGGTCGACGACCATCTGCGCACCGACCCGTTGCTCGCGCCCCTCGTCGACCGGGCCCCGGGCCGCCGGGTGCCGCGCACGGTCGACGAGGCCGAGTTCGCCGTCCGGGCCGTGCTCGGGCAGCAGGTGTCCACGGCCGCCGCCCGCACCCACGCGGCCCGCCTGGTCACCGCGCACGGCAAGCCCCTGGACGACCCCGAAGGCGGCCTCACGCACCTCTTCCCCTCACCCGAGGCGCTGGCCGCCGTCGACCCGGAGACCCTGGCGATGCCCCGTACCCGGCGCGCCACCTTCAGCACCCTCGTCCGTGAACTCGCCGACGGCGGCCTCCGCCTGGGCATGGAGGCCGACTGGGCCGAGGCGCGGGCCCGGCTCCTCGCGCTGCCCGGCTTCGGACCCTGGACGGTGGACGTCATCGCCATGCGCGCCCTCGGCGACCCCGACGCCTTCCTCCCCACCGACCTCGGCATCCGGCGCGCCGCGAAGGAGCTGGGCCTGCCGTCCACCCCGGCCGCGCTCACCGCCCGCGCGGAGACCTGGCGGCCCTGGCGGGCGTACGCGGTGCAGTACCTGTGGGCGACGGACAGCCACCCGATCAACTTCCTCCCGGTCTGAAGGACTTCCATGAACCACCACACCGTGACCGACAGCCCGTACGGCCCGCTCACCCTCGTCGCGGACGCCGACGGCGCCCTGTGCGGCCTGTACATGGCGGACCAGCGGCACCGCCCCGGCGAGGAGACGTTCGGCCCGCGCGACGACACCCTGCCCGTCTTCGCCGAGACGGCCGAGCAGCTGACCGCGTATTTCTCGGGCGAGACCAAGGAGTTCACCGTCCGGCTCGGACTGCGCGGAACACCGTTCCAGCGCAGCGTCTGGCAGCAGCTGGCCGGCATCCCCTACGGCGAGACCCGCACCTACGGCGAACTGGCCGACGCCCTCGGCAACCCCCGGGCCTCCCGTGCCGTCGGCCTCGCCAACGGCCGCAATCCCGTGGGCATCATCGTCCCCTGCCACCGCGTGATCGGCTCCGACGGCAGCCTCACCGGGTACGGCGGCGGCCTGGACCGCAAGCGCCGCCTCCTGGACTTCGAACGGGGCACCGCGCTGTTCTGACCCGGCTGCTCGGCGCCCTCAGTCGCTCAAGGTGCGCAGAAGTGCGGGCAGCGCGGTGCCGATCGGCTCTCGGACGATCTCGTCGGCCAGGTCGTCGTACGGCGTGGGCTCGGCGTTCACGATGACGAGGCGTGCGCCGTGGTCGGCGGCCACGCCGGCGAGGCCGGCGGCGGGCTGAACCTGGAGGCTGCTGCCCACGGCGATGAACACCTGGCAGGCCTGGGTGATGGCCACGGCCTCGCCGAGGACCACCGGATCGAGCCGCTCGCCGAACATCACGGTCGCCGACTTCAGGATGCCGCCGCACTCCAGGCACGGCGGGTCCTCCTCGCCGGCCTCCACCCGGGCGAGGGCGCCCTCCATCGATCCACGGGCCCCGCACCCGGTGCACACCACACTGCGGGCGCTGCCGTGCAGTTCGAGCACCTTGCGGGCGGGCATCCCGGCGAGCTGGTGCAGGCCGTCCACGTTCTGGGTGATGACCCGGACCGGGACGCCGGACCTCTCCAGCTCGGCGACGGCCCGGTGCGCCGCGTTCGGCTCGGCGGCCAGCGTCCGGTTCGTGCGGCGCATCTGCCAGGACCGCCGCCGGATCTCCGGGTCCGCCATGTAGTACTCGTACGTCACGAGCTTCTCGGCGTCCGGATCCCGCCGCCACAGTCCGTTCGGCCCGCGGTAGTCCGGAATGCCGGAGTCGGTGGAGATACCCGCCCCGCTGAGCAGGGCGACGAGAGGCTTGGCCATGGCATCGAGGGTAGGGCGGGCGGCGGTACCGCCGCGAGCGGATAAGTGCCCAGGCGGGTTCGCCGGGACGGTCCCGCCGCGCGGCGCCCGGTGCTAGCGTCCCCGCATGGCCAAGGTGACTGTCTCGCTCGACGCCCAGCTCGTGGTGGAGGTCATGGTGCTCGCGGGGGTGGGAAATCCGCAGGACGCCGTCGAACTGGTCGTCCGGGACTACATCGAGCGCGGGCACCGCACGGAGGCACGGATCGCCGCCCGGGACGACGCGCTGCGCGAGGTGGACACCAAGCCGCGCAACGCCGAGGGCTGAGCGGTCACGCGGAGGGTCGAGCGGTCACGCGGAGGGCGAGCGGTCACGCCACCCGGTGGCCGTTCTCCAGTTCCGCCGTGCCCGAGCCGGTCGCGAGGACGTCCAGCGCGGCCAGCACGCGGTGGCCGAGCGCCCCGGGCAGATGGGCGGTGAGGTCCTCGGGGGCGACCAGGCGCCAGGACAGCAACTCCTCCTCCTGGAGACGGATGGCCTTCAGCTCGGCCTCGGAGAGGACACCGCCGTCGTACAGGTACGCCACCAGAGGAGGCCGGCCCGTGCCGTGCACCCAGTCCACGGCCAGCAGCCGGCCGAGTTCCCGGTCGAGCCCGATCTCCTCCAGCGTCTCCCGGCGGGCGCCCTGGCGCGGCGTCTCCCCGTCGTCGGACTCGATGGTCCCGCCCGGAAGCGCCCAGCCGTCACGGTAGTTGGGTTCGACGAGCAGCACCCGTCCCTCGGCGTCCCGGAAGAGGGCGGCGGCCCCGGCGAGGACACGGGGCAGGCTCGCGATGTACGCGGCGAAGTCTTGGGTGGTGGTCATTGAGGAAGGGTAACCAGCCACCCGGCGGCTACGTCGCGCTCGTCGTCAGGCGCAGGGTGCGTTCGGCCAGCGCACTGATCCGTACGCCGTCGAAGCCGAACACCGCGCTGCGCACCGTGTCCTCCAGCGGGTCCCGCCAGCGCGCCGGGATGGCCTCCGCCCCGGTGAGGACGCCGACCACCGACCCGGCCGTCGCCCCGTTGGAGTCGGTGTCCAGGCCGCCGCGCACGGTCAGCGCGACGGTCCTGGTGAAGTCGCCGTCGCCGTACAGCAGCCCCGCCGTCAGGACGGCGACGTTGGGGACCGCGTGGATCCAGCCGAGCCCCGCCGTCTCCGCGGACACCGTCGCCAGGGTCTCCTCCCACGGCAGCCGCGTCTCGTGCAGGCTCGCCACCCGCCGCACGGTCCGCGCCAGCCGGCTGCTCGCCGGGACGACCGAGAGCGCGGTCTCCAGGGCGTCCCGGACGCTCGGGGCGGTGAAGGCCGCCGAGATCAGCGCGGCGGCCCACATGGCGCCGTAGACGCCGTTGCCGGTGTGCGAGAGCACCGCGTCCCGGCGGGCCAGACCGGCGGCCCGGACCGGATCGCCGGGACAGGTCCAGCCGTAGACGTCGGCACGGATCAGCGCGCCGATCCACTCCTGGTACGGGTTGTCGTACGTCGCCGTCAGCGGCGGTTTCAGCCCGTTCGCCAGGTTGCGGTACGCGGCCCGTTCCGCCGTGAACGTCTGGAGATAGGGCAGCCTGAGCAGCCACAGGTCGCCGACCTGCTCGGTGCTGAAGCCGAAGCCGTGGGTCTCCAGCAGATGCAGGCCGAGGATCGCGTAGTCGACGTCGTCGTCCCGGCAGCTGCCGTGGATGCGGCCGCGCACGCACTGGCGCCACTCCGGGCGCATCACGGCGGCCTCGTCCGCGTCGGCCGGCTCGGGCAGGTAGTCGGTCAGCGGCAGGGCCGCGGCCCGGCGCAGATAGCGGTCGATGCGGTCGCGCGTCCACACCTCGCCCTGCTCCACCGGCTTGCCGAGCATGTTGCCCGCGATCCGGCCGAGCCAGCCGCCGTGGACGCGGTCGGCGAGGTCAGGTCCGGTGCGCTGGGTGCTCATGGCAGGGGTGTACCCGCTTTGCCCAGCCGGCTCCCAGCGGCTTCCCAGGCTTCGGGCGGGGCATGACGGCGGGGGCGTCCTGCGGTTATGGTCACAGCGGCGCGACTGGCCCTGACGTGCGCGGGGCCCGGAGAGCGAGGGGAAGACAAGGTGGCGGACGCTGCAAGGAACGAGACCCGTCGGGTGCTCATCGCCGCGGACAAGTTCAAGGGCTCGCTGACGGCCGTGCAGGTCGCCGAGCGGGTGACGGCCGGGCTGCGCCGGGTCGTGCCGGAGCTTCGGATCGAGGCGCTGCCCGTGGCCGACGGCGGCGACGGGACCGTGGACGCGGCGGTCGCGGCCGGCTTCGAGCGCCGGGAGGTCCGGGTCGCCGGGCCGCTCGGGCAGGAGGTCACGGCCGCGTTCGCGCTGCGCGGCGACACCGCGGTGGTGGAGATGGCCGAGGCGAGCGGCTTGCAGCGGCTGCCCGCCGGTGTCTTCGCGCCGCTGACCGCCTCGACGTACGGCTCCGGGGAGCTGCTGCGCGCCGCACTGGACGCGGGCGCGCGGACCATCGTGTTCGGCGTCGGCGGCAGCGCCACGACGGACGGCGGCGCGGGCATGCTGTCCGCGCTGGGCGCGCGGTTCCTGACCGAGGAGGGGGAGCCGGTGGCGCCGGGCGGCGGCGGACTCGCCGACCTCGCCCGGGCGGACCTGTCCGGCCTCGACCCGCGGCTGTCCTCGGTCGAGCTGGTGCTGGCCAGCGACGTCGACAATCCGCTGACCGGGCCGAAGGGCGCGTCGGCGGTGTACGGCCCGCAGAAGGGGGCCTCGCCGGACGACGTGGAGACGCTGGACGCCGCGCTGGCCCACTTCGCGAAGGTGCTGGAGGCGGAGGCCGGGCCGCGGGCCGCCGAGTACGCGGCGGCGCCCGGGGCGGGGGCCGCCGGGGGCATCGGGTACGGGGCCCTGTTGCTCGGTGCGCGGTTCCGTCCCGGCATCGAGGTCATGCTGGACGTGCTGGGCTTCGCGCCGGCCCTGGAACGGGCCTCCCTGGTGATCACAGGGGAGGGGTCGCTGGACGAGCAGACGCTGCACGGTAAGGCGCCGGCGGGGGTGGCGGCGGCGGCGCGGGCGGCGGGCAAGGAGGTCGTGGCGGTGTGCGGGCGGCTGGCTCTGCCGACGGAGGCGCTGCTCCGGGCCGGGATCTCCCAGGCCTACCCCCTGACATCCGTCGAGCCGGACGTGGCCAAGTGCATCGCGGACGCGGGGCCGATCCTGGAGCGGGTCGCCACACACATCGCCGAGCACCACCTGCGCTGACCCCGCTGGGGGCGGAGCCCCCAGGTGCGGCCGCCCAAGCAAAGGGCCCCCTACCCGAACGCGGGTAAGGGGCCCTCGTCGTACGCCGGGCTACGGCAACTGCGTCGCCCGGGCCTCACGACGGTTGTCGCGGAAGTTGTTCACCCGCCGAGCCGTGGCGAACAGCGGAATCACCGCGCCCATGACCAGCTGGAGCGCACAGCCCGTCTGGAGGAGCAGCTGACCGCTGGGCGCGTCGAAGGCCCACGCCGCCAGCAGCCCCATCGACAGCACGATCCAGGAGAGCATCGCGCCCGCGAGACGCCCCCGCGGCTTCGGGTACTCCACCCGGCTCACCATCAGCCACGCGGTCCCGAGGATCGCCAGCAGCGTCGCCACGAACGGCAGCTCCAGCAGCACGATCGAGACGACCGTCAGCGCGCCGAACGGCGAGGGCATGCCCTGGAACATGCCGTCCTTCATCGTCACGCAGCTGAAGCGGGCCAGTCTCAGCACCACGGCCAGCAGCACCACGATCGCCCCCACCGCCGCCACCCGCTGGTGCGCGTCGTCGGCGACCATGCCGTAGACGAGGACGAAGTACGCGGGGGCCAGCCCGAAGCTGATCAGGTCGGACAGGTTGTCCAGCTCCGCGCCCATCGGCGACGAGCGCAGCTTGCGGGCCACCAGCCCGTCGAACAGGTCGAAGACCGCCGCGCAGAGCATCAGGATGACCGCCGTGGCCGCGCTGTGGCGGGCCATGCCGGACTCCTGGCTGCCGGTGAGGTGCGGGATCAGGATGCCGGTGGTGGTGAAGTACACCGCCATGAAGCCGCACGTGGCGTTGCCTAGCGTGAGGGTGTCCGCTATCGACAGGCGGAGAGAGAGCGGCATCTCCTCCTCGTCGTCCACTGCGTCGGCCTCGGGCACCCAGCCCGCCTGGGTCTCCGGATCAATCACGGTCAATGCGAGTCACCCCAGCCACGGTCTTCTGTCCGACCTCGACCGCGACCTCCACGCCCTCGGGCAGGTAGAGGTCGACACGCGAGCCGAAGCGGATCAGACCGATTCGGTCGCCCTGCTCGACCTTCGTGCCCCGGGGGATATAGGGGACGATGCGGCGGGCCACCGCGCCGGCGATCTGGATCATCTCGATGTCGCCGAGTTCGGTGTCGAAATGCCAGACTACGCGCTCGTTGTTCTCGCTCTCCTTGTTGAAAGCCGGAACAAAGCCGCCGGGGATGTGCTCGACCGACGTCACCGTGCCCGCGAGGGGCGCGCGGTTGACGTGGACATTGAGCGGGCTCATGAAGATGGCGACGCGGGTACGCCCGTCCTTCCACGGCATGATGCTCTGCACCACACCGTCGGCGGGCGAGATGACCCGGCCCTGGGCGATCTCGCGCTCGGGGTCGCGGAAGAACCACAGCATGCCCGCCGCGAGCGCGGTGGCGGGCACGGCGACGGCCTTGGCTACGCCCGAGCGGCGAGCGCGGGCCAGGCTGAGGGCTGCGGTGGCGACGGTCGGGAGAAGCCACGGCGATGCTCCGCGCGCGAGGCGTACGCCGGCTCGGCTGTCGCGAGGTGCAGAGGTTTGGCTGTGGGGCATGGATGACCTTCGTAGCGGATGATGCCGCGCTCTGACGGGGGACGGCGGCTTTCCCGGGATCGTACCGGTCGCGGGCCACAACTGGGCAAGCCAGGAAGCCGAGTCGGCGGCCGAAGAGTGTCTACGGGGTGTGATCTTCTTCTCGAAGAAAACACCCCGTACCCGGACAATCAGCCCTGGAATCGATACTCTTCGAGCAGCCTGCGCCCGATGATCATTTTCTGGATCTCGGCGGTACCTTCACCGATGAGCAGCATCGGGGCCTCGCGGTAGAGGCGCTCGATCTCGTACTCCTTGGAGAAGCCGTAGCCGCCGTGGATCCGGAAGGCATCCTCCACGACCTCCTTGCAGTACTCGGAGGCGAGGTACTTCGCCATCCCCGCTTCGAGGTCGTTTCGTTCCCCGGAGTCCTTTTTGCGTGCCGCGTTGACCATCATCGCATGCGCGGCCTCGACCTTGGTCGCCATCTCCGCCAGCTTGAACTGGATGGCCTGGTGCTGGGCGATCGGCTTGCCGAACGTGTGCCGCTGCTGGGCGTACTGGACCCCCAGTTCGAAGGCCCGCTGGGCGACGCCGCAGCCGCGCGCCGCCACGTTGACCCGGCCGACCTCCACGCCGTCCATCATTTGGTAAAAACCTCGGCCGGTGACCCCGCCGAGCACCCGATCGGCCGGAACGCGCAGCCCGTCCATGATCAGCTCGGTCGTGTCGACGCCCTTGTAGCCCATCTTCTCGATCTTGCCGGGGATCGTGAGGCCCGGGCGGACCTCGCCGAAGCCCGGCTCCTTCTCGATCAGGAAGGTCGTCATCGACTTGTGCGGCGCCGTACCCTCGGGGTGTCCTTCGTCACTCCGGACGAGTACGGCCACGAGCGAGGACGTGCCGCCGTTCGTGAGCCACATCTTCTGACCGTTCAGGACGTACTCGTCGCCGTCCTTGACCGCCTTCGATGTGATGGCGGACACATCCGAGCCCAGGCCGGGCTCCGACATCGAGAAGGCGCCCCGGATGTCGCCGGCCGCCATCCTCGGCAGGAAGTGGTCCTTCTGCTCCTGCGTGCCGTGCTGCTTGAGCATGTACGCCACAATGAAGTGCGTGTTGATGATGCCGGACACCGACATCCAGCCGCGGGCGATCTCCTCCACGCACAGCGCGTAGGTGAGCAGCGACTCGCCCAGGCCGCCGTACTCCTCGGGGATCATCAGGCCGAAGAGCCCGAGTTCCTTCAGGCCGTCGACGATCTGCTGCGGATACTCGTCGCGGTGCTCCAGCTCGGTCGCGACCGGAATGATCTCTTTGTCGACAAAGTCCCGGACGGTGGAGAGGATCTCCTGCTGGACGTCGGTCAGACCGGCGGTCTGGGCGAGACGGGCCATGGCCTACTTCTCCTGCTGCTCGAGTTCCGGGCGGCCCGGCTGCTCGCCGCCGCGCTCCTTGATGTACGTCTCGGTGGGCACCATCACCTTGCGGCGGAAGACGCACACCAGCGTGCCGTCCTGCTTGTAGCCCTTGGTCTCGACGTAGACGATCCCGCGGTCGTTCTTCGACTTCGACGGCCACTTGTCCAGCACGGTCGTCTCGCCGTAGACCGTGTCGCCGTGGAAGGTCGGCGCCACGTGCTTGAGCGACTCGATCTCCAGGTTGGCGATCGCCTTGCCGGAGATGTCCGGGACGGACATACCGAGCAGCAGGGAGTAGATGTAGTTCCCGACCACCACGTTCTTGCCGAAGTCCGTCGTCTTCTCGGCGTAGTTGGTGTCCATGTGGAGCGGGTGGTGGTTCATGGTGAGGAGACAGAACAGGTGGTCGTCGTACTCCGTGACCGTCTTGCCGGGCCAGTGCTTGTACGTCGCCCCGACCTCGAACTCCTCGTACGTGCGTCCGAACTGCATCGCCGTCACGCCTCCGGGATCTCGAACGTGCTGGTGCGCCGCATACCGGCGGCGCGTCCCTTGCCCGCGATGACCAGGGCCATCTTGCGGCTGGCCTCGTCGATCATCTCGTCGCCGAGCATCGCGGAGCCCTTCTTGCCGCCCGCCTCGGACGTGTAGTAGTCGTACGCGTCCAGGATCAGCTCGGCGTGGTCGTAGTCCTCCTGCGAGGGCGAGAAGACCTCGTTGGCGGCGTCGACCTGGCCCGGGTGCAGCACCCACTTGCCGTCGAAGCCCAGCGCGGCGGCGCGGCCGGCGACCTCGCGGAAGCCGTCGACGTTGCGGATCTGGAGGTAGGGGCCGTCGATCGCCTGGAGGTCGTTGGCGCGGGCGGCCATCAGGATCTTCATCAGGATGTAGTGGTAGGCGTCCGCCGGGTAGCCGGGCGGCTGCTCGCCCACGACCAGCGACTTCATGTTGATCGACGCCATGAAGTCGGCCGGGCCGAAGATGATCGTCTCGATGCGCGGGGAGGCCTGCGCGATCTCGTTGACGTTGTTCAGGCCCTGCGCGTTCTCGATCTGCGCCTCGATGCCGATCCGGCCGACCTCGAAGCCCATCGTCTTCTCGATCTGCGTCAGCAGCAGGTCCAGGGCGACGACCTGCTGGGCGTTCTGCACCTTCGGCAGCATGATGCAGTCGAGGTTCGGGCCCGCGCCCTCGACCACCGTGACGACGTCCCGGTACGTCCACTCGGTCGTCCAGTCGTTGACCCGGACCACGCGTGTCTTGCCCGTCCAGTCGCCCTCGTTGAGGAACTTGACGATGGTGTGCCGCGCCTCGGGCTTGGCGAGCGGCGCGCACGCGTCCTCCAGGTCCAGGAAGACCTGGTCGGCCGGGAGGCCCTGCGCCTTCTCCAGGAAGCGCGGGTTGCTGCCCGGTACGGCCAGGCAGGAGCGCCGCGGGCGAAGGCGGTTGACGGTCGTCATGCGGGGACCTCCAGGGGGTCGAGCTTGTTCGCTTTCCGGATCTCGTCGACGATGCGGCCGATGATCCCGGTGATGTCGAAGTCCTTCGGGGTGAAGACGGCGGCCACTCCGGCTTCCTTCAGCTGCTCGGCGTCACCGTTGGGGATGATGCCACCGGCGATCACCGGTATATCTGTGGCACCGGCCACACGCAGCCGCTGGAGCACATCCGGGACCAGCTGGGCGTGCGAGCCGGACAGGATCGACAGGCCCACGGCGTGGACGTCCTCCGCGAGGGCGGCGTCCACTATCTGTTCGGGCGTCAGCCGGATGCCCTGGTAGACCACCTCGAAGCCGGCGTCCCGCGCGCGGACGGCGATCTGCTCGGCGCCGTTGGAATGCCCGTCCAGGCCCGGCTTGCCCACCAGGAAGCGGAGCTTGCCGACGCCCAGCTCGCGGGCGGTGGCGTCCACCTTGGCGCGGACCTCGGCGAGCGCGGAGCCGGCCTCGGCGGCGACGGCCACCGGCGCGGAGGAGACCCCGGTGGGCGCCCGGAACTCGCCGAACACCTCGCGCAGCGCCCCGGCCCACTCGCCGGTCGTGACGCCCGCGCGGGCGCACTCCAGCGTGGCCTCCATGAGGTTGTCGGTGCCCTTGGCGGCCTCCTTCAGCCGCTCCAGCGCCTTGCAGGGGCGCGGGTGGTTGAAGGGCGGCTGGTAGCGGGTGTCCCGCCAGTGCTGGAGCGACTCGATCACCCGGGCCTCGACCGCCGGGTCGACCGTCATGATCGCGGTGTCCAGGTCGGCCGTGAGCGGATTCGGCTCGGTGCCCTCGAAGATGTTGACGCCGACGATCTTCTCCTGGCCGGACTCGATCCGGGCCCGGCGCTCGGCGTGCGAGGCGACCAGCTGCGACTTGAGGTAGCCGGACTCCACGGCGGCCAGCGCGCCGCCCATCTCCTGGATGCGGTCGATCTCCGCGAGGGTGTCCCCGACCAGCTGGTCCACCTTCGCCTCGATCACCTTCGAGCCCTCGAAGATGTCGTCGTACTCCAGCAGATCGCTCTCGTAGGCGAGGACCTGCTGGATGCGCAGGCTCCACTGCTGGTCCCAGGGCCGGGGCAGGCCCAGCGCCTCGTTCCAGGCGGGCAGCTGCACGGCACGCGCGCGTGCGTCCTTCGACAGGGTCACCGCCAGCATTTCCAGCACGATCCGCTGGACGTTGTTCTCCGGCTGCGCCTCGGTCAGGCCGAGCGAGTTGACCTGGACGCCGTAGCGGAACCGGCGCTGCTTGGGGTTCTCGATGCCGTACCGCTCACGGGTGACCTTGTCCCAGATGCGGCCGAACGCCCGCATCTTGCACATCTCCTCGATGAAGCGGACGCCCGCGTTCACGAAGAAGGAGATGCGGGCGACGACGTCCCCCATGCGCTCCTGCGGCACCTGGCCGGAGTCGCGCACGGCGTCGAGGACGGCGATCGCGGTGGACATCGCGTACGCGATCTCCTGCACCGGCGTGGCCCCGGCCTCCTGTAGGTGGTAGCTACAGATGTTGATCGGGTTCCACTTCGGGATGTGGGAGACCGTGTACGCGATCATGTCCGTCGTCAGGCGGAGCGAGGGTTCCGGCGGGAAGACGTGCGTCCCGCGGGAGAGGTACTCCTTGACGATGTCGTTCTGGGTCGTGCCCTGGAGCTTGGTGATGTCCGCGCCCTGCTCCTCGGCGACGACCTGATAGAGCGCCAGCAGCCACATGGCGGTGGCGTTGATCGTCATCGAGGTGTTCATCTGCTCCAGGGGTATGTCCTGGAACAGCCGGCGCATGTCACCGAGGTGCGCGACGGGCACGCCCACCCGGCCGACCTCGCCGCGCGCGAGGATGTGGTCGGGGTCGTAGCCGGTCTGCGTCGGCAGGTCGAACGCCACCGACAGACCGGTCTGGCCCTTGGCGAGATTGCGCCGGTACAGCTCGTTGGACGCCTCCGCCGTGGAGTGACCGGCGTACGTCCGCATCAGCCACGGCCGGTCCTTCTGACGCTCGCTCATGTACGCCTCTCAGATGTTCCGGAAGCGGTTGATGGCGTCGATGTGCCTGGCGCGCGTCTCCTCGTCGCGCACGCCGAGGCCTTCCTCGGGCGCCAGGCACAGGACGCCGACCTTGCCCTGGTGCAGGTTGCGGTGGACGTCGTAGGCGGCCTGGCCGGTGTCCTCCAGGGAGTACACCTTGGAGAGGGTCGGGTGGATCTTGCCCTTGGCGATGAGGCGGTTGGCCTCCCAGGCCTCGCGGTAGTTCGCGAAGTGCGAGCCGATGATCTTCTTCAGCGACATCCA
>NZ_JBVHWM010000100.1:5270-26991 GCF_055564375.1 Streptomyces sp. NPDC029138 | reverse complement strand
TCCTCCCCCCCCCCCCCCCCCCCCCCCCCCCCCCCCCCCCCCCCCCCCCCCCCCCCCCCCCCCCCCCCCCCCCCCCGCTGCCGTTTGCGGGGACATTTCCGGGTATGGGCGTACTCCGCGGTGACCGCACGGTGGCCGAAAAGCGCCGTGTGTCAGCCGCGTCCCAGCACCCGCTCCACCTCGATCTCGATCACCACCCGGGACGGGTTCGGCGAGGGCGTCCGCTCGTACCGCTCCGCGTACCGCCGCTCCGCCTCCGCGACCCGCTCCGGCTCGGCGCGCACCCGCGCCCGCCCCTCCAGCGTCGCCCAGCGCCGGCCGTCCACCTGGCACACCGCCACCCGGGCCCCCTCGGCCCCGGCCGCGAGCACATGGGCCACCTTCGCGCTCGACTTGTTGGTGATCACCCGGGCCAGCCGCGCCGGGGCGTCGTAGGTCACCCCCACCGGCACCACGTGCGGGCTGCCGTCGGGGCGGAGGGTCGTCAGGGTGCACAGATGCCGTTCGCGCCAGAAGGCGAGATACGGCTCGTCCGGGGCAGCCGGGTTCTGGGAGTACGAGGCCATGCCGTGCAACCTAACCGACACCGCCCGGACCCGTGCGCGGCTTGCCTTGAGTGGAATAGACTCAACTTTGTGTACGTTGGTTGATGCAGGACCGTCGGGTAGGAGGAGAGCGCACACGTGGACGCCGAGCTGACCAACAGGAGCCGGGACGCGATCAACGCGGCGAGCAATCGTGCCGTGACCGAGGGGCACCCGGACCTCACCCCCGCTCACCTGCTGCTGGCTCTGCTCCAGGGGCAGGACAACGAGAACATCACCGACCTGCTCGCGGCCGTCGACGCCGACCAGGCCGCCGTACGCTCCGGCGCGGAGCGCATCCTCGCCGGTCTGCCCAGCGTGACCGGGTCCACCGTCGCGCCGCCGCAGCCGAGCCGCGAGATGCTGGCCGTGATCGCGGACGCGACCGAGCGCGCCAAGGCGCTCGACGACGAGTACCTGTCCACCGAGCACCTGCTCATCGGCATCGCCGCGAAGGGCGGGGCCGCCGGGGACGTGCTCAAGGGGCAGGGCGCCGACGCGAAGAAACTGCAGGAGGCCTTCCAGAAGGCCAGGGGAGGACGCCGCGTGACCACCGCCGACCCCGAGGGCCAGTACAAGGCCCTGGAGAAGTTCGGCACCGACTTCACCGCCGCCGCCCGCGAGGGCCGGCTCGACCCGGTCATCGGGCGGGACCAGGAGATCCGGCGGGTCGTGCAGGTGCTGAGCCGTCGTACGAAGAACAACCCCGTCCTCATCGGTGAGCCGGGCGTCGGCAAGACCGCCGTGGTCGAGGGGCTCGCCCAGCGGATCGTCAAGGGGGACGTGCCCGAGTCGCTGAAGGACAAGCGGCTGGTCGCGCTCGACCTCGGCGCGATGGTGGCCGGTGCCAAGTACCGCGGCGAGTTCGAGGAGCGCCTGAAGGCCGTCCTGTCGGAGATCAAGGAGTCCGACGGGCAGATCATCACCTTCATCGACGAGCTGCACACCGTCGTCGGCGCCGGCGCCGGCGGGGACTCCGCCATGGACGCGGGCAACATGCTCAAGCCGATGCTCGCGCGCGGTGAGCTGCGCATGATCGGCGCGACCACGCTGGACGAGTACCGCGAGCGGATCGAGAAGGACCCGGCACTGGAGCGCCGCTTCCAGCAGGTCTTCGTCGGCGAGCCGAGCGTCGAGGACACCATCGCGATCCTGCGCGGGCTCAAGGGCCGCTACGAGGCCCACCACAAGGTGCAGATCAACGACTCCGCGCTGGTGGCCGCCGCGACCCTGTCCGACCGGTACATCACCTCCCGCTTCCTGCCGGACAAGGCCATCGACCTCGTCGACGAGGCGGCTTCCCGGCTGCGCATGGAGATCGACTCCTCGCCCGTGGAGATCGACGAACTCCAGCGCGCCGTCGACCGGCTGCGGATGGAGGAGCTGGCCCTGAGCAAGGAGACCGACCCGGCCTCCGTCGCCCGCCTGGAGAAGCTGCGCCGCGACCTCGCCGACAAGGAGGAGGAGCTGCGGGGCCTGACCGCCCGCTGGGAGAAGGAGAAGCAGTCCCTCAACCGGGTCGGTGAGCTGAAGGAGCGCCTGGACGACCTGCGCGGGCAGGCCGAACGCGCTCAGCGCGACGGCGACTTCGACACCGCGGCCAAGCTGCTGTACGGCGAGATCCCGCAGCTGGAGAAGGAGCTGGAGGCCGCCTCCGCCGCCGAGGAGGAGGTCACCAAGGACACCATGGTCAAGGAGGAGGTCGGCTCCGACGACATCGCCGACGTCGTCGCCGCCTGGACCGGCATCCCCGCCGGGCGCCTGATGGAGGGCGAGACGCAGAAGCTGCTGCGCATGGAGGAGGAGATCGGCAAGCGGCTCATCGGCCAGGGCGAGGCCGTGCGGGCCGTGTCGGACGCCGTGCGCCGCTCGCGGGCCGGGATCGCCGACCCCGACCGGCCCACCGGGTCCTTCCTCTTCCTCGGCCCGACCGGCGTCGGCAAGACCGAACTGGCCAAGGCGCTCGCGGACTTCCTCTTCGACGACGAGCGGGCCATGGTCCGCATCGACATGTCGGAGTACGGCGAGAAGCACAGCGTGGCCCGGCTGGTCGGCGCGCCCCCCGGGTACATCGGCTACGAGGAGGGCGGCCAGCTCACCGAGGCCGTGCGGCGGCGCCCGTACAGCGTGATCCTGCTGGACGAGGTGGAGAAGGCCCACCCCGAGGTCTTCGACATCCTGCTCCAGGTGCTGGACGACGGACGGCTGACGGACGGTCAGGGCCGGACGGTCGACTTCCGCAACACCATCCTGGTGCTCACCTCCAACCTGGGCAGCCAGTTCCTGATGGACCCGCTGATCGGCGAGGAGCAGAAGAAGGAGCAGGTGCTGGAGGTCGTCCGGTCCTCCTTCAAGCCGGAGTTCCTCAACCGGCTGGACGACCTGGTGGTCTTCTCGGCGCTGACCAAGCCCGAGCTGGAGCGGATCGCAGGGCTCCAGATCGACCGGCTGGCCAAGCGGCTGGCCGAGCGGCAGCTCACCCTGGACGTCACGCCGGAGGCGCTGGCCTGGCTGGCGGAGGAGGGCCTGGACCCGGCCTACGGCGCCCGGCCGCTGCGCCGACTGGTGCAGACCGCCATCGGCGACCGGCTCGCCAAGGAGATCCTGTCCGGCGAGGTCAAGGACGGCGACACGGTCCGCGTGGACCGCTTCGGCGAGGGCCTGCTGGTCGGCCCCGCGACCGGAAAGACCCTCTAGCGGACACCCCGGCTGTCAGCTGTGGGCTGACCGGCGGGTCGGGGGTTGCCATCCCCCGACCCGCCGGTGGGAGGATGGCCGCATCCGCATGAAGGGAAAAACACGGTGAGCATCGACCCGTCCTCGATTCCGAATTTCGGGGGCCAGCCCGAACCGCAGCCAGGACCGGCGGGCCCCGTCCTCCCGGATCAGGACCTGGTGAAGCAGCTTCTCGACCAGATGGAGCTGAAGTACGTCGTGGACGAGGAGGGTGACCTCGCCGCGCCGTGGGAGCAGTTCCGCACCTACTTCATGTTCCGGGGAGAGGCCGAACAGGCGATCTTCTCGGTGCGGACCTTCTACGACCGCCCCCACAAGATCGACGAGAAGCCGCAGCTGCTGGAGTCCATCGACGACTGGAACCGCCGCACTCTGTGGCCCAAGGTGTACACCCACACCCATGACGACGGCACCGTCCGTCTCATCGGCGAGGCCCAGATGCTGATCGGCACGGGCGTCGACATCAACCACTTCGTCTCCTCCACGGTCAGCTGGGTGCGGGCCGCGATCGAGTTCGACAAGTGGCTGGTCGAGCAGCTCGGCCTGGAGCAGGAGGTCAACGACTCGGAGCAGCCCGAGGACGACGGGGAGTAACCCGACCCGGCCGGTCCGGGGGCCTTCCGCTCCCGGACCGGATTCCTCGCGCTGACACACGCCGCAGCGGCTCCGGCGCTCACATGCGCCGCAGCCGCTCCGCCGCCTCGCGGAGGACTTCCTCCCGCTTGCAGAAGGCGAACCGCACGAACGGCGCCCCCGCCTCCCGGTCGTCGTGGAAGACCGCGTTCGGGATGGCCACCACGCCCGCCCGCTCCGGCAGCGCGCGGCAGAAGGCGAAGCCGTCCTTCTCGCCCAGGGGCCGGATGTCGGTGGTGATGAAGTACGTCCCGGCCGGCCGGAACACCTCGAAGCCCGCCGCCGTGAGCCCCTCCGCCAGGATCTCCCGGCGCGCCGGCATGCCCTGGCGGAACTCCTCGAAGTAGGAGTCGGGCAGGGCCAGGGCCTCGGCCACCGCGTACTGGAACGGGCCCGAGGAGACGTACGTCAGGAACTGCCTCACCGCGCGCACCGCGCTGACCAGCCCGGGAGCGGCCGTCACCCAGCCGACGCCGCGTTCACACACCTACTCGTTGGTCGCGGTGTCGTGTCCGGACCAGGTTCACAGCCGTACCGCCGGGATCGGTGACAGGGCGCTGTCCGCCGTATCCTGACCACACACGGGAAGGAGCCGTCCATGAGCGTCGACGCGATCGTGCACACCGAGTTCCCCAAGGGGTACACGGTCCTGTTCGGGGCCGACGGAAAGGTGATCATGACTCCGCAGAGCTTCGAGCACTCCAGCACGATCAAGTCGATGCAGTACGACACGATCGTGTCGCTCGGACGCCACGCGAAGACCGTCTCCGACGTCTACATCGACTTCCCCGCCGACGAGTATTCCGCCCCCGATCTGGCGATCCTGCGTGAGGACGCCCGCCGGGAGGGCAAGCGCTACAGCTTCGAGGACGTCCTGCTGATCTCCGAGGTCGTCTCGACGTCTTCCGCACGCAAGGACTACGACGACTGCACCGCGAAGTACGGCCGCTACGGAATTCCGATCTACCTGGTCGTGGACCCCTACGCCCAGGAAGTCGTCCTTCACACCCAGCCGACCGCCACCGGTTACATCGCCGCACACACCCACAAGTACGGCACGGGCAAGCTCCCCATCCCCCTGGCCGACGGCCGCACCTTCACCCTCGACCTCGACGAACTTCCGCGTCCGGAACCCGAGGCGGACGCCCGCTGACGAGGGAGGCCCCGGCCTCCGCGCCCGGGAGGGGCGTCGCGGCGCATGCGGATGCGGTTCGAACCCGAGGCCGAGGAGGAGTTCGAGGCGGCGCGTGGGCTGCTGGTCGACCGCCTGGTTCGGTGGGCCGGGGAGCAGGGGCTGCCGGTGGACGGGTTCACGGCCGAGACGGTGCTGGACTACCGGCACCGTGCGAGTGCCGACGGCCGCCTGGGTCTGTGGGAGTCGCGCCATGTGGAGGAGCTACTGCTCTCCTGGCTTCCCCAGCAGGTCACCGAGCTTCTCGGGGAGGAACGCGCCGACGCCCCGGGCACACTGCGCACGCTATTGCGCTATCTGCACGCCGCGCAGTTGGCGGACCCGCGCGGCCCCTCACTCCAGGATTCCCTTGCCGCGGTCGACAGGGTCGCGGAACAGCATCTGGCGGCGATGACGGACCGTACCCGTTGGGGATTGGCGAAGTTCTGGGCGACGACGGCCGCGGAGCAGGGCGTGGACGTCCAGGACGGCGCGGCGTTTCAGCGCTTCGCGGACCGGGCGCAGCGCGGGGAGGTCACCTACGATCAGCAGACTCTCGCCGCGATCATGGAACGGCGGCTGACCGGCCGCGCGCTGTCCGGCGTGGCCCGGGCCGAGCCGCAACTGCCCGTGATGCTTCCCCCGGACGACGAGCTGCGCCGACGGGCCGAGGCGTCGACGACCGTGGCGCAGTTGCGGGGACTCACCGAATGGGCGGGGCAGGGCGGCCGCCCGGTGACGGCGACGGGACGGCTGCGGATGGCGGAGGCCCGCGAGCTGGTGGACGTACTCGGCACCGGCGACAGCGCCGAGGGGGCGCGCGCTTCGGCAGACCTGCCGCGGCTGGGACTGCTGATGGAGTGGGCGAAGAAGGCACGGCTGGTCCGGGTGGTCAAGGGGCGGTTGTACGCGGTGGCCAAGGCCAGACCGGTGCTGGCCGACCCGCTCCAGCTGTGGCTGCGCGCCTTCGACGCGTGCTTCGAGCTGCGGCAGGCCCTGATCGGGGCACGCAGCGGCCGGCACGTCGAGTCGATGCTCTTCGACGTCTACGAGGACGTTCTGGACGACGTGCTGAACACGCTCTACAGCCTGCCGTACCCGATGCCCTGGCCGCGGCTGCGCGACACGGTACACCTGGCCTGTCGGACCTCCTTCCAGCTCGACGCCGGGTTGGACCTTCAGCACCGGATGTGGTTCGAGCACGCCGACCGGGACCTGGGCACGGTGCTCGACCTGCTGGACGACCTGGGTGCCATCGAGCGTGACCGTGGGATGGCCGATCCGGTGTTCCTCGCCGTCGATCTCTCCGATGCCGGAGCCGAGCGGCTCGCGGACATGCCGCCGGAGCTCGCGGAGCTGCTGGGCGTCGCGGGGGCGGCGACGGATCCGGCGGCGCGGGAGCGCGCCGATGCCCGGCGTGAGGAGCTGACCGCCGGGCCGGTCGAGCTCATCCGTCTCACCGAGCTCGGTACCCGGGCCGTACGACAGCGGCTGCTGGCGGTCGGCAGGGACGCACCGCTGGTCGGTGAACTGGCCCAGGCGCCGGCGGCGGGCCTGCTGGGGGTGCTGGCCGATGACTACGACCCGGACGCCGCCCACTTGGAGCTGGCCTGTTGGATCACGGCCCGCGGCGAGCGAGAGCCCGCACTGCGGCAACTGACCGACGCTGTGAGGACCATGCCTTTCCGTACGCGTGCGCAGGCGATGCTCGACGTGCTGCCGGCGGCGTTGCCGGACGGTGAGGGCGAACGGCTGCTGCATACCCTGCGTCGCGACACCCAGCTGGCGCCTCTGGCGCTGAACGTGCTGGCGCGGCATGAGTCGCTGTCCCCGCAGGACATGACCGATGCCGAGCATCTGCTGGTGCTCGCCGAGAACCTGCTCCAGCTCGTGGAGCTGGCGGGCGGCCCAGGCAGCGCCGAGGAGACGCTACGCGTCCAGGGCCCCCAGCTCAGGGATGCGATTGCCGCCGCCCTGGACTCGGCGCACCCGGACCGGACCGGACTCGAAGAGCTCGGGCAGCTGGCGGCCCGGGCACTGCGTACTCCTGCCGCCCGACTCGGCCGCACCCGCAAACGCGGGCGACCTGCCGGCAAGAGCGGCCGCAAACCGCGCCGCTGACCAGCGGCGCTGCCGCCCAGCGGATGGGACGAGAACGGCCTACGGGCCGTGCACGGGGCGCTCCACGCGCAGGACGGGGTGGCGCTGCTTACCGGGTGCGCCGTGGAACCGCGCGTGAGGTACTGCAACTGGCCGGGGACGGTGTGGCCGGGGCCGTGGCGCAGGGCCTGCCGGTGGCTGCGGAGATGGCGGCCTCGGTTCGTCGGCGCACTTGACGAGCGCGGCTTCCGGGGAGGCGGCGGCCCCCCTCCTGCGCCCGATCCCAGTCGATCTGGAGATGCTCGCCATGCTGTTGGAGGGCGACCCGGTCGAATCCGGTGGCAGGATCGACCTGCTCACCGAGGAGTGCTGGCCGGCGTTCACCGACGAGTGGTCGCCGGAGCCCGAGGCCGAGGAAACGGACGGCCCCGAGCGATGGCTGTACGTGCCGGGCGCCTGGCCGGTACCACCGGTTCTGCGATGAGCGGAAGCGTGGCCGGGCCCGCGCCTGGCTGGCCGAGGAGGGCTACTGCCCGCCCATTGCCTCCTTCGCGGAGTCCGGTTCGGGTTCGTATCCTTCGGGGCCGATATGACTCTCTGCCGCCCCTGTCCAGCATGATCCGAGGGTGCTGTCACCGGTCCCGGCCAAATCCGTTGCAGCGAGCCCAGAGGCGGCGTGCGTTCAGGACGCCAGGCGCCGCAGGCGTCTCGTGGCCTCGTCGAGAACGTCGTCCCTCTTGCAGAAGGCGAAGCGGACCTGGCTGCGGCCGGCATCCGGGTCGTCGTAGAAGACCGAGTTGGGGATGGCGACGACGCCGCAGCGCTCGGGGAGCGCGCGGCAGAAGGCGTGGGCGTCCTTCTCTCCCAGAGGGGTGATGTCGGTGGTGATGAAGTACGTGCCCTGCGGCTGGTAGACCTTGAACCCGGCCGCGCGCAGGCCGGCGCCGAGCAGGTCGCGCTTGCGGCGGAGGTCGGCGCGCAAGCTGTCGAAGTATGCGTCCGGCAGGCGCAGCGCTTCGGCGACCGCGTACTGGAAGGGGCCCGCGCTGACGTAGGTCAGGAACTGCTTGACGGTCCGGACCGCGGAGACGAGCGGGCCGTTCGCCGTGACCCAGCCAACCTTCCATCCGGTGAACGAGAAGGTCTTGCCGGCCGACCCGATGCTGACCGTCCGCTCGCGCATCCCGGGGAACGTGGCCAGCGGCAGATGCTCCGCGTCGTCGAAGACCAGGTGCTCGTACACCTCGTCGGTCACCACCAGCAGGTCCCGCTCCACCGCCAGCTCGGCGATCGCGGCCAGCTCCGCGCGCGTGAGGACGGTGCCGGTCGGGTTGTGCGGGGTGTTGATCAGCAGCAGCCGGGTGCGGTCGGTGACCGCCGCGCGCAGCTCGTCCAGGTCCAGCCGGAAGCCGGCCCCCTCGCCGGTGTGGGGCCGCAGCGTCACCGGCACCCGGGTGCCGCCCGCCATCGCGATGTTCGCCGCGTACGAGTCGTAGTACGGCTCCAGTGCCACCACCTCGTCCCCCGGCTCGACCAGCGCCAGCAGCGCGGCCGCGATGGCCTCGGTCGCGCCCGCCGTGACCAGCACCTCGGTGTCGGGGTCGTAGGACAGGCCGTAGCGGCGCAGCTGGTGCGCGGCGATCGCGGTGCGCAGCTCGGGGATGCCGGGGCCGGGCGGGTACTGGTTGCCACGGCCGTCGCGGAGCGCCCGTACGGCGGCCTCCCGGATCTCCTCGGGCCCGTCCGTGTCGGGGAAGCCCTGGCCCAGGTTGATCGACCCGGTCGCCACGGCGAGCGCCGACATCTCGGCGAAGATCGTCGTCCCGAACGCGGCGAGCCGGCGGTTGAGGTGGGGGCGTGCGCTGGAGGTCATGCCGGTCATCCTGCGCTCAAGCTCTGGAGTTCCTCAACTCTGCTTTGCGGTCCGGCGCGGCCGGGCATCCCCCGGTCACCGCGGTAGGACGCGGCAACAGCGAGGCGCCCACGGGGGGCCGCTTCGGGGGAACGGAAGGAGGGTGGCGCCATGACCGTCGGCATCATCCTGGCGGTGGCCGTGGTTCTGGTCATCGCGGCGGCGGCGGGCCGTAACCGCCGCAACCGGCGCGGCGGAGTGTCGCTCGGCAAGGGCGGCCGGCGGAACCGGGCGTACCGCGCGTCGGCGTCCTCGTCGTCTTCGGCGGCCTACGCGGCGGGCGGGGGCGACAGCAGCTGGTGGGCCGGCGGCGGGGACTCCGGCTCGTCGGGCGGACACGGTGGGCACGGCGGCCACCACGGGGGGCACTCCTGCGGAGGCGGTTCGTCCTGCGGCGGGGGCTCGTCGTGCGGCGGGGGTTCGTCGTGCGGCGGCGGGGGCGGATGCGGCGGAGGCGGCTGACACGGGGCAGCCGAGCTTCCGGAACAGGGGGATCCGCATCCGGGCCGCACACGTCCGGGATGCGGCCCGCGTCCGGGCCGCACACGGCCGGGTGGCCGTCGGGGGAAGACCGTCCGGCGGGCGCTCGGCCGCGTTCTTTTTCCGCGCCGGGCGCACGCCGTAGTTGAACAGTTGAGCTGTGGAGCCCTCTGAGGGATGGAAACCCCACGAAGTTGGGTAAAAACGCTGTGGCGGCGCCACTGTTCATGATTCCCTCTAAACCGCCAACGCAGCCCCTCGGACGTCCCCCAGGCTCCCCACCCCGGCCGGGCCGGCTGGGCTGACATGGCCGATCTCCCCCTCCTTGCGTGTTAGCGGAGCCGATCCATGCTCACGACCCTGAACACCACCTACACCGATACGCGCGCCGCCGATCTCGCCTGGGCCCTGGGACGCGAGCCGCTGCCCGCCCTGGCCACCCTGGATCTCGAACTCACCGGCGCGAAGCTCCAGTTGAGACTGCTCGGCGCGTCCCACCAGGTGCTCCTGGACGAGGAGCGAGGCCGCTGTTCGGAGACGGTCGCCTGCATCCCCGGCTCCAGCACCCCGCTGCCGCTGGGCGTCGCCAAGCGCGTCGGCGACTGGGAATACGAGTTCGCCGCCCGCGTGGAGGTGCTCACCCCCGGCTCGTTCGCGGGCCGCGCCCAGGAACTGCTGGCCCTCGTCTCCGACCATCCGCACGGCCTCGCCGGAGTCTTCCCGGGCAGCCCGCACGCCTTCACGGCGATGCTGGCCCAGCACCAGGAGGGCCAGGTGCACTGGCGCACCTGGCACGCCTACCCGCAGGACGGCCAGCTGGTGGCCACCCGGACCCGGGTCGGGGCACGGACGCGGACGGCGGCCCGGAACCCCGCGGCGACATAAACCCGCCATGCGTCAACCGCCCTCAGATCCACACGTGTGGGTGACGAGGCGTGGCGAGCAAGTGACGTAACGTCGCAGCGTGATCGAACCGCACGCCCCCGCGCCCCCGGGCGCCCCGCCCTCCTGGACAGGCCCCGCACGGCTGCCCGTCCGGCCCGGCACCGGGCGGTTCCTGGTCCTCGTGTGCGTCTTCGTCTGCGCGGCCTGCGGACTCGTGTACGAACTCGAACTGGTCGCCTTCGCCTCGTACCTGATCGGCGACTCGGTCACCCAGGCCTCCGTGGTGCTCTCCGTGATGGTGTTCGCGATGGGCATCGGCTCGCTCGGCGCCAAGCGGCTGCGCTGGCACGCGGCGGCCGGATTCGGCGCGGTCGAGTCGGCCCTCGCGCTGATCGGCGGGTGCAGCGCCATGGCCCTGTACGCGGTCTTCGCATGGACCGCCGGCTGGGGCGGGATGTGGGCCGACGGGCCGCGCTGCCTGCTGGTCGCCTTCTCCCTCGCCATCGGCCTGCTCATCGGCGCCGAGGTCCCGCTGCTGATGGAGCTGATCCAGCGCATCCGCCGGCAGGACGCGGGCGGCGCGGTGGCCGACCTGTTCGCCGCGGACTACGTCGGCGCGCTGGTCGGCGGTCTCGCCTTCCCCTTCCTGCTGCTGCCGTTCCTCGGCCAGCTGACGGGCGCCCTGCTGACGGGGACGGTCAACGTCGTCGCGGGCGGCGCCCTGGTCCTCGGCCTCTTCCGCCGCGACCTCACCCGCCGCGCCCGCTGGACCCTGCTCCTCGCCGGGCTCACCGTGCTCGGCGTCCTCGCCTCCGCCGCCGCCCTCGCCGGCGACTTCGAACGGGCCGCCCGGCGCGCGGTGTACGGCACGGACGTCCGGGTGGCCGTGCAGACCGACGTCCAGGAGGTCGTCCTGGCCGGCGGCACCCACGGCGAACCCCTCGACCTCTTCCTCGACGGCCGCCTCCGGGTCGGCGGCCGGGACGAGCACCGCTACCACGAGGCCCTGGTCCGGCCGGCCCTCACCGGCCCGCACGCGCGCGTGCTGATCCTCGGCGGCGGCGACGGCCTGGCCGCCCGCGAGGTGCTGCGCCACCCCGGGGTGCGCCGCGTGGACGTCGTCGAACTCGACCCCGGCCTGGTGCGGCTGGCCCGCGGCGACCCCGGCCTGGCCGCCGTCAACGGGCACGCGTTCGGCGACCGGCGCGTGCACGTCACCACGGCCGACGCGCTCACCTGGCTGCGGGAGGCGCGCGGACCGGCGTACGACGTCGTGATCAGCGACCTCCCCGACCCCGGCATCACCGCCAGCACCAAGCTCTACTCCCAGGAGTTCTACGGCCTGGCCCGCCGCGTCCTGGCCCCGGACGGCCGCCTGGTGGTGCACGCGGGGCCCGTCACCGCCCGGCCCCGCGCCTTCTGGACCGTCGCCGCGACCCTGCGCGCCGCCGGCTTCGCCGCCTCGCCGTACCGGGTGCCCGGCCACGACTCCGCCTTCGCGGCCGGCCCCGACCGCTCGACGGGGGCGTCCCGGGCACCACACGACTGGGGGTTTCTGCTGGCGGCGCGCGGGGATGCCGCGCCCGCTCTGCGCGTGGGCCGCGAGCGCGCGGGGACCTTGACGCAGGCCGGGCTGACGGCGGACGCGCGGGCGGCGGAACGGACGCGGGTGGCCGGGGTGCCGGTGTCGACGCTGGTGCATCCGAGGTACTGAGAGGCTTCACGCCCGGGTGAGTTCCGGCGACAACTGGGTAGGCTCCACGGACATGGAGCACCAGGTCTTCGTCCCGGCCCCCGCCGACAGGCTCAGCGCGGCACTGGCCGACCAGACACGCGTGGCCCGGGCGATTCCCGGCCTGCAACAGGACGCCGGTGCCGAACCGATCACCGGCCGGCTGAAGCTGAGGGTGGGCGGACACTCCGTCACCTACCGCGGCACGGCCCGGGTGACCGCCCGCGAGGGCGGCGCGTACGCCGTCGTGGGCGACGCCACCGAGGCCCGCGGCACCGGCGCGGTCAAGCTCGCCCTGACCCTGCGCCTCGCGGACACCGAGGGCGGTTGCACGGTCACGGCCGAGGGCACGGTGGACGCGACCGGCCGGATCGCGGAACTGCCGGCGGAGACGGTGACCGCGGCGGCGACCAGACTGCTGAACCGTTTCGTGGAGTCCCTGGCCGCCGGTGCCGACGCGGACGCCGGTGCCGACGCGGATGCCGACGCCGACGCCGACGAGCAGCCGAAGGCCCCCACCGGCGCCACCCACACCTCCGTCTTCGAGACCGAGATCCCCCCGTCCGCCCTGGCCCCGGACGCGGACGCGGACGAGGACACGGACACGGACGTCGACACGGACGCCGACACCGGGATCGTCACCGCCTACCCCGACCGCTCCTCCGGCGACTTCGCCGACACCGGTGAACCCCCCGCCGAGGCCGCGCACGCCCGCCGCACGATGATCGGCCGCAGCGCCGAGGAGGTCGACCACGCCCCGCCGCGCGGCCGCTACGCCCCGGTCCCGGCGCCGCAGACGGTCACGGCGACATCGGCACTGCGCTGGGCGGCACCGGCGGCGGCACTGGTGGTGGCCTCAGCGATCGTCGTCAGCAGGGCGCTGCGAAAACGCCGCTGAGCGAAAGCGCGCGGCCGAAGTGGGCGCCGTTCTCCGCCAAGTACTGTCTTCCCGTGAGTAACGAAGACATCACGCTGACCGCAGGCGAAGCGGAAGCACGCGTCAGCCCGGCCAACGGCGGCCGTATCGGCAGCCTCAGGATCGGCTCCCTGGAACTGCTGAGGCAAGGGCCCCGCTACGGCTGCTTCCCGATGGTGCCCTGGTGCGGCCGCATCCGGGACGGCCGCTTCCTGGACGGCGGCACCGTCCGCCAGATGCCGCTCAACTCCCCGCCGCACGCCATCCACGGCACCGCGCGCGACGGCGCCTGGCGCACCGCGCGCGTCACGGAGAACGAGGCGGTGATCACGTACGAGCTGACCGACCCCTGGCCGCACCCCGGCCGTGTCACCCAGATCGTCTCGCTCGCCGAGGACGGCCTGACGCTGACGATGTCCGTGGAGACGTACGACGACTCCTTCCCGGCGCAGCTCGGCTGGCACCCGTGGTTCCACCGCAACCTCGGCGGCGAGGACGTCCGGCTGGACTTCAAGCCCGCCTGGCAGGAGGAGCGCGGCGCCGACCACCTGCCCACCGGCAACCGCGTCGACCCGCGGCCCGGCCCCTGGGACGACTGCTTCGGCATGCCCGGCGGCGTCGACGTCACCCTCACCTGGCCGGGACAGCTGGAGCTGAAGGTGGCGAGCCGCGAGGAGTGGGTGGTGGTCTACGACGAGCAGGCCGAGGCCGTCTGCGTGGAGCCGCAGACCGGGCCGCCCAACGGGCTGAACACCCTCCCGCGCCTGGTCACCCCGCTGGACCCGCTGGAAGCCGGCACCACCTGGAGCTGGCGGCGGCTCTAAGCTGGTCGGCATGACGGACGTACGCGGCGCGCTGCTGCAACAGATCAAGGACAAGGCCGTGGTGCACGGCAAGGTGACCCTCTCCTCCGGTCTGGAGGCCGACTACTACGTCGACCTGCGCCGCATCACCCTCGACGGCGAGGCCGCCCCGCTGGTCGGCCAGGTACTGCTGGATCTGACCGCGGACCTGGAGTTCGACGCGGTCGGCGGGCTCACCATGGGCGCCGACCCGGTCGCCGCCGCCCTGCTGCACGCCGCCGCCGCGCGCGGGCGCAGGCTCGACGCGTTCGTCGTCCGCAAGGCCGCCAAGGCGCACGGGCTCCAGCGGCGCGTCGAGGGCCCGGACATCGCGGGCCGCCGGGTCCTGGTGGTGGAGGACACCTCCACCACCGGCGGTTCCCCGCTGACCGCCGTGGAGGCCGTGCGCGAGGCCGGTGCCGAGGTCGTCGCCGTCGCCACCATCGTGGACCGGGCGACCGGTGCCGCCGAGAAGATCGAGGCCGGCGCGGGCGTTCCGTACCGTTTCGCCTTCTCGAAGGATGAACTGGGTCTGGACTGACCGGGCGGTGTGACCTGCACTTGACCGGGGCGCCGACCCAGCACCCCATGTCTGGAAAGATGGGGCCGACGATGACGTCGCACCCCAGGTCTAGGTCAGGGCCGTAACGCAGAACGCCAACCCGCAACACAAGGAGCGGACAGAATGCCCATCGCAACCCCCGAGGTCTACAACGAGATGCTCGACCGGGCGAAGGCAGGCAAGTTCGCCTACCCGGCCATCAACGTGACCTCCTCGCAGACCCTGAACGCGGCCCTGCGCGGCTTCGCGGAGGCGGAGAGCGACGGCATCGTCCAGATCTCGACCGGTGGGGCCGAGTTCCTCGGCGGGCAGTACAGCAAGGACATGGTGACCGGTGCCGTGGCGCTCGCCGAGTACGCGCACGTCCTCGCCGAGAAGTACCCGGTCAACATCGCCCTGCACACCGACCACTGCCCGAAGGACAAGCTCGACGGGTACGTGCGTCCGCTGCTCGCGATCTCCGAGGAGCGCGTCAAGGCCGGCCGCAACCCGCTGTTCCAGTCGCACATGTGGGACGGCTCCGCCGAGACCCTCGCCGACAACCTCGCCATCGCCCAGGAGCTGCTGGAGCGCGCCCGCGCCGCCAGGATCATCCTGGAGGTGGAGATCACCCCGACCGGTGGTGAGGAGGACGGCGTCACCCACGAGATCAACGACGAGCTGTACACCACCGTCGACGACGCGATCCGCACCGCCGAGGCCCTGGGCCTGGGCGAGAAGGGCCGCTACCTGCTGGCCGCCTCCTTCGGCAACGTGCACGGCGTGTACAAGCCGGGCAACGTCGTCCTGCGCCCGGAGCTGCTGAAGGAGCTGAGCGAGGGCGTCGCCGCCAAGTTCGGCAAGGCCTCCCCGTTCGACTTCGTCTTCCACGGCGGCTCCGGCTCCACCGAGCAGGAGATCCTGACCGCGCTGGAGAACGGCGTGGTGAAGATGAACCTCGACACGGACACCCAGTACGCCTTCACCCGTCCGGTCGCCGGCCACATGTTCCAGAACTACGACGGCGTCCTGAAGGTCGACGGCGAGGTCGGCAACAAGAAGGCCTACGACCCGCGCACCTGGGGCAAGCTGGCCGAGGAGAGCATGGCCGCGCGTGTCGTCCAGGCCACGCAGCACCTGCGCTCGGCGGGCAACAAGATCAAGTAAGCGGTACGGCGTTCCGGCGGGCCCGGCGGCTGTCCATGCCGCCGGGCCCGCTGTATACCTGGGGGCATGCCCGACGTCCGGCTCGCCTCGCCCCAGGGCAAGTGGATCCTGCTCACCACGGTCCTCGGCTCCAGCATGGCGATGCTGGACTCCACCGTCGTCAACGTCGCCCTGCCGCGCATCGGCCACGACCTGGACGCCGACCTCGCCGCCCTCCAGTGGACGGTCAACGCGTACATGGTCACGCTGGCCGGGCTGATCCTGCTGGGCGGCTCGCTGGGCGACCGCTACGGCCGCCGGAAGATCTTCGTCCTCGGGGTCGTCTGGTTCGCGGCGGCCTCCCTGCTGTGCGGTCTGGCCCCCACCTCAGGCATCCTCATCGCCGCCCGCGCCCTCCAGGGCATCGGCGGCGCCCTGCTCACCCCCGGCTCGCTCGCGCTCATCCAGGCGTCCTTCCACCCCGACGACCGCAGCCGCGCGGTCGGCCTGTGGTCCGGCTTCGGCGGGATCGGCGCCGCCGTCGGCCCCTTCCTCGGCGGCTGGCTGGTGGCCGGCCCCGGCTGGCGCTGGGTGTTCCTCCTCAACGTGCCCGTGGCGCTGCTGTGCGCGCCGATCGCGCTGCGGCACGTGCCGGAATCGGGCGATCAGCGTGCCCACGGCCGCTTCGACGTCCTGGGCGCGGCCCTGGGGGCCCTTGCCCTCGCCCTGCTGACGTACGCGCTGATCGAGGCGCGGGGCGGCTCGCTGGCGGTGGCCCTGACCGGGGCGGCGGGCCTCGCGGCGGCGGTGGGCTTCGTGCACGTGGAGCGCCACCGCGCCGACCCGATGCTCCCGCCGGACATCTTCGCCTCGCGCCAGTTCACGGCGGTCAATCTCGTCACCCTGTGCGTGTACGCGGCCTTCGGCGGGTTCTTCTTCCTCACGGCGCTCCAGCTCCAGGTGGTGGCGGGGTACTCGCCGCTCGCCGCCGGTACGGCCCTGCTGCCCACCACGGCCCTGATGCTGCTGTTCTCCTCCCGCTCCGGCGCGCTGGCCGACCGTACCGGGCCGCGCCTGCCGCTGACGGTGGGCCCGCTGCTGTGCGCGGCGGCGATGCTGCTGATGCTGCGGGTGGGGAAGGGGGCGGACTACCTGACCGACGTGCTCCCGGCGCTCCTCGTGATGGGCGCCGGCATGGTCACCCTGGTCGCGCCCCTGACGGCCACGGTCCTCGCCTCCGTCGACACCGCGCGGGCGGGCCTGGCCAGCGGCATCAACAACGCGGCGGCGCGGGCGGCGGGGCTGCTGGCCGTCGCTGCGCTGCCGCTGCTGGCGGGGATGGGGGCGGAGGCGTACCGGTCGCCCACGGCGTTCGACGCGGCGTTCGACCGGGCGATGCCGATCTGCGCGGGGGCGCTGCTGCTGGGCTCGGCGATCGCGTTCGCCCTGGTCCGCCGCCCGGCGCCGGGCTGCCGCCGCCCGGAATGCCGGACCCACGGCAACGTGACGGCTCCGCCGTTGGAGGCCGACAGGCAGGGGTGAGCGCGGCGGCTTCTTCGGCTGCGGCCCGGTGGGGGCTGGTCGCGCAGTTCCCCGCGCCCCTGGGGGACTGGGGTGCCGTCGGCTGTGTGGTGGCGTCGGCGTGGGCAGCCGTGGCGCCGTAGCCTGTGGTGGTTCTTCGGGCGCGGCTCGGTGGGGGCTGGTCGCGCAGTTCCCCGCGCCCCTGGGGAGCTGCGGTGCCGTCGGCTGTGTGGTGGCGTCGTAGGCTGTGGTGGTTCTTCGGGCGCGGCTCGGTGAGGGCTGGTCGCGCAGTTCCCCGCGCCCCTGGGGGCGCTCGCGGACCGTGCCGAGTCGGTTGCCGGGGTCATGCGCGAAACTGAAGCCATGACGATTCACGAGAACCTTCTCGGTGGTCCGCCCCCGACTCACCTCCCCGACGACCCGGGGCCCCGCGAGGCCCTGGCGAACGGCACCGCGCCCGCGGACGTCGCCGCCAAGTACCCCACCTCCTCCCTCGCCTGGGCCCAGCTGGCCGACGAGGCGTTCGAGCGGGGCTCGGTCGTGGAGTCGTACGCCTACGCCCGGACGGGCTATCACCGTGGGCTGGACGCGCTGCGCCGGAACGGCTGGAAGGGCCATGGCCCGGTGCCGTGGGAGCACGAGCCGAACCGTGGTTTCCTGCGCGCCCTGCACGCCCTCGCCCGCGCCGCCCAGGCGATCGGCGAGCAGGAGGAGTACGAGCGCTGCACGCAGTTCCTGAAGGACTCCTCGCCGACGGCGGCCCAGACCCTGGGCTGACCCGTACGGGACGCATGAGTCCGCCCCGGCCCCGCGCCGCGACGCCCCTCCCGGGCGCGGAGGCCGGGGCCCATGGGGCTGTCGCGGGAGTTGAGCGCGTTTCCCCCGCGGCCTGATCGGCCTTGCCGTATCCGGAAGCATTGCGGAGGATTCCGTATGGGGACCGGGGCCCCCGTGCCGGCATCGGCAGGGGCGGACCGCTACCCGGAGTGACAACAGGAGACAGCGATGTCCCAACAGGCTCACCCCCCTTACGAGGCCGCTGAGCCCGAGACCCCGAATCTCGATTTCGCGGGGACGACGCCGTACGAGGACTACGTCAAGGCGGACGTCCTCACCCACCTCCAGCACACCCTCTCCGACGACCCCGGAGAGATGGTCTTCCTGGTGACCACCCAGGTCATGGAGCTGTGGTTCACGGTCATCGTGCACGAGTGGGAGACGGCCGCGCAGGCCCTCCGCTCGGACGACGTGCCGACCGCCCTCGCCGCGCTGAAGCGTTCCGTGCGGGAGCTGGAGGCCCTGAACGCCTCCTGGAAGCCGCTCGGCCAGCTGACCCCGGCACAGTTCAACTCCTACCGCGCTGCCCTCGGCGAGGGCTCCGGCTTCCAGTCGGCGATGTACCGGCGCCTGGAGTTCCTGCTCGGCGAGAAGTCCGCGTCCATGCTCGTCCCGCACCGCGGCGCCCCGCGCGTCCACGCGGAACTGGAGAAGGCGCTGCACGAGCCGAGCCTGTACGACGAGGTGGTACGGCTCCTCGCGCGCCGCGGCCACGCGATCCCCGAGTCCGTGCTGCACCGTGACGTCTCCCAGCGCTACGAGCCCTCCGACGCCGTCGAGGCGGCCTGGGCGGAGATCTACTCCGGCGACCAGAACGCCGAACTCGCCCGCCTCGGCGAGGCGTTGAGTGACGTGGCCGAACTGGTCTGGCGCTGGCGCAACGACCACCTGGTCGCCACCCGGCGCGCGATGGGCGCCAAGGCCGGAACCGGCGGCTCCGCGGGTGTGGCCTGGCTGGAGAAGCGCGCCCGCAAGAACGTGTTCCCCGAGCTGTGGACGGCGAGGTCCCATGTCTGAGCTGCCCCTGCTCGCGAAGAAGCTGGACGAGGCCGACGAGCTGGCCGCCCTGCGGGACCGCTTCGTCCTCGACGCGGTGGTCTACCTCGACGGCAACTCCCTCGGCGCCCTCCCCGCGCACGTCCCCGACCGGGTCGCGGACGTCGTCCGCCGCCAGTGGGGCGAACTGCGCATCCGCTCCTGGGAGGAGAGCGGCTGGTGGACGGCGCCGGAGCGGATCGGCGACCGGATCGCCCCGCTGGTCGGCGCGGCGCCGGGCCAGATCGTCGTCGGCGACTCGACCAGCGTCAACGTCTTCAAGGCACTGGTCGCCGCGATCCGCATGGCGGACGACGGCCGTGACGAACTCCTGGTGGACGCGACGACCTTCCCCACCGACGGCTACATCGCCGAGTCGGCGGCCCGGCTGACCGGCCGCACCCTGCGCGCGGTCACCCCTGCCGAGGTGCCGCGGGCGCTGAGCGACCGCACGGCCGCCGTGCTGCTCAACCACGTCGACTACCGCTCCGGCCGGCTGCACGACCTCCCGGCGCTCACCGCCGCGATCCACGCCTGCGGAGCCCTCGCGGTCTGGGACCTGTGCCACAGCGCGGGCGCGCTGCCGGTGGGCCTGGACGAGCACGGTGTGGACCTCGCGGTCGGCTGCACCTACAAGTACCTGAACGGCGGCCCGGGTTCACCGGCGTACCTGTACGTGCGCCGGGAGGTGCAGGACCGCTTCGACTCCCCGCTGCCCGGCTGGAACTCCCACGCCGAGCCGTTCGGCATGAGCCCGTCGTACACCCCGGCGGCGGGCGCGGTGCGCGGCCGGGTCGGCACGCCGGACATCCTCTCCCTGCTGGCGCTGGAGGCCGCCCTCGACGTCTGGGACGGGGTGTCCGTCACCGCCGTCCGCGCCAAGTCCCTGGCACTGACGGACTTCTTCCTGCGGTGCGTGGACGAGTACACCGAGCCGGGCCGCGTGGAGTGCGTGACCCCCGAGCGGCACGCGGAGCGGGGCAGCCAGATCGCCCTGCGCTGCCCGGACGCGGGCGAGGTGATGAAACGCCTGATCGCACGGGGTGTGGTGGGCGACTTCCGGCATCCCGACGTCCTCCGCTTCGGCTTCACCCCGCTGTACGTGGGCTTCCGGGACGTGGAGCGGGCGGCGCGGGTGCTGGGGGAGGAGCTGGCGTAGGGCGGGCGCGGGGGCGGGGTGCGGCGGGTGCGGGGGCTGTCGGCGAGCCCCGCACCGGGCCTTCCGGGGCCCGGAGTACCGGGTGCCCCTCACCGTGCGTGACATCCCCGTGTCCCCGCACGTCACCGGCCTGATACCGTCCCCGCCAACGGCCGATTTCCCACCTGGTCCGCCAAACCCGTTCTGTAGTTGAGAGGTTGGAGCATGCCGGACGACGCCGCCGCAGCCCGCGCCGCCGCCGAAGAGGAGTCGGCCTTCTCGCACTCCCCGGTCGACCCGGACGTCACCGCCGCGTACGGTGACGATCCCGACCAGGTGATCGACTTCTACGCTCCCCGCCCCGGCCCGGACTCCGCCGCTCCCGGCGTCCTCGCCCCGCTGGTCGTCGTCCTGCACGGAGGCGCCTGGCGGGCCCGCTACGACCGCCGCCACATCACCCCCTTCGCGGACTACCTGGCCCGCAGAGGCTTCGCGGTGGCCAACGTGGAGTACAGACGGGGCGGCGAGGACTCGGCCGTTACCCCGGACGACGGCACGCCGCCGGCCGGCCGCTGGCCCGACACCTTCGACGACATCGCGGCGGCCCTGGACGCCCTGCCCGCCCTGGTCCGCGAGGCGCTGCCGCAGGCGGACCCCCGCCGTACGGTCCTGACCGGCCACTCGGCGGGCGGGCACCTGGCGCTGTGGGCGGCGGCCCGCCATGTCCTTCCCCCGGACGCGCCGTGGCGCACCGACGGCCCGGCCGACCTGCGTGGCGTCGTCGCGCTCGCCCCGATCGCGGACTTCGAGGTGGCGGAGAAACTGGAGGTCTGCGCGCACGCGTCCCTCCAACTCCTCGGCGGACCGGACGCCTTCGCCGAGCGCCGCCCGTACGCGGACCCGGCACTGCTCCTGCCGACGGGCATCGCCACGACCCTCGTCCAGGGCCGCACCGACCTGGTCGTACCGCAGCCGGTGGCCGAGTCCTACGCGGAGGCCGCGGCGAAGGCGGGCGAGATGGTGGGCCTGACCCTCCTGGAGGACGTGGGCCACTTCCCCCTGATCGACCCGGCGGCGGACGCCTGCGCGGTGGCGGCGGAGGAGATCGCCCAGCTCGCCTGGTGATACCCGTAGTACCTGAGAACTACCCCGCAGGACAGCTCCCTGGCGGGACGCCGACGAGTGCCTCCGCTCCGTAACTTCCTTCCCTGTCAAGCCCGATGGCCGGGCTGACGGGAAAGGAAGCCGACCATGGGGCACCCCCTGCAACCACCGAAACCGCACGGCACCGCCCCACACCCGACGGCTCCCCGCACCACCCACCCACGACCGCCGACGCCGGTCCAGCCGCAGGGGGCCGGCTCGCAGCCCTTGACGCCGATTCAGGAGCAGGGGGCTCACGCGCACGCGACGGCTCCCCGCGCCACCCATCCGCGACCGCCGGTGCCGGTTCAGCCGCAGGGGGCCGGCTCGCAGCCCTTGACGCCGATTGAGGAGCAGGGGGCTCATGCG
>NZ_JBVHWM010000100.1:0-5172 GCF_055564375.1 Streptomyces sp. NPDC029138 | reverse complement strand
CGCACGCGACGGTTCCCCGCGCCACCCATCCGCGACCGCCGGTGCCGGTTCAGCCGCAGGGGGCCGGCTCGCAGCTCCTGACGCCGATTGAGGAGCAGGGGGCTCACGCGCACGCGACGGTTCCCCGCGCCACCCATCCGCGACCGCCGGTGCCGGTTCAGCCGCAGGGGGCCGGCTCGCAGCTCCTGACGCCGATTGAGGAGCGGAGGGCTCACGCGTACGCGATGGTTCCCCGCGCCACCCATCCGCGACCGCCGGTGCCGGTTCAGCCGCAGGGGGCCGGCTCGCAGCTCCTGACGCCGATTGAGGAGCGGAGGGCTCACGCGTACGCGATGGTTCCCCGCGCCACCCATCCGCGACCGCCGGTGCCGGTTCAGCCGCAGGGGGCCGGCTCGCAGCTCCTGACGCCGATTGAGGAGCTGGGGGCTCACGCGTACGCGATGGTTCCCCGCGCCACCCATCCGCGACCGCCGGTGCCGGTTCAGCCGCAGGGGGCCGGCTCGCAGCTCCTGACGCCGATTGAGGAGCTGGGGGCTCACGCGTACGCGATGGTTCCCCGCGCCACCCATCCGCGACCGCCGGCGCCGGTTCAGCCGCAGGGGGCCCACGCGTACGCGACTGCTCCCCGCGCCACCCCTCCGCAGCCGTCGACGGCGATTCGGTGCCGTGGGGGCCGGTCTCGGGCGACGACGAAAGCCGCACAGGTGGTGCGGGTCGGTAACACCTCCCCCACGCACCCGGACCCGCACCCGCACCGCCCCCGGCACCGAGTCCGCCGAGCGCTGTTCTCCGCCCTCCTCACCGCCGCCATCGTCATCCCCCTGGCAGGCGCGGCCCGGCCGGGCATCCCCGCCCCGCCCCCCGCCACCCTCACCGCCCCTCTCACCCCGGCCACCCTGCGCTCCGCCTACGAGGCGAACCGGAGGAACGCCACCGAGGCGGCCCGTACGGCCGCCGCCCACGGCGACGCCCACCGCGCCGCCGCCGACCGCGCCCTGGCCTCCCCGTCCCGCAACCTCCTCGCCTTCGACGGCCGGGGCGCCGGCCAGGCCACAGAGGTCCTCGGCGACCTGGCGCACGCCGAGCACATCGCGGTCCTGGTCCCCGGCTCGGACACCTCCCTGGACACCTACACCCGCTTCCACCGGGCCGCCGCGTCCTTGTACACCGACCTCACCCACCGTGCCGCCCGCGGCACCCACGCCGCCGTCATCGCCTGGCTCGGCTACGAGACCCCGGCCACGGTCAGCACCACGGTGGCCACCCCCACGCGCGCCGACGAAGCCGCCCCCCGCCTGCGCGCCTTCGTGCACCGGCTGCACACCGCGGCCCCCGCCGGCGCGCACATCGCCCTCCTGTGCCACTCCTACGGCTCGGTCGTCTGTGGCCGTACCGCCGCGGGCCTGGACGTCGACGACATCGCCCTGGTCGGCAGCCCCGGCACGGGCGCCGGCACCGTCGCCGCCCTGCGCACGTCCGCCCGTGTCTGGGCGGCCCGCGGCAGCGGGGACTGGGTGGCCCACGTCCCGCACGTCCGCGCCGACCTCCTGGTCACCACCGTCGGTTTCGGCACCGACCCGGTCTCCCGCGCCTTCGGCGCCCGGGTCTTCGACGCGGGCGGCGCCGGCCACAGCGGCTACTTCGCCCCGGGTTCGGCCTCCCTCGCCAACCTGGCCCGGATCACCCTCGGGGAGACGTCGGAGGTGACCCGTGCCTGAACCGGTGACGAGCGCTCCGCGCAGCGCGCTGCGCGCGATACGCCAGGCCGCCCACCGCGTGGACACCGCCACCCCCGCGTCCCGGGACCGCGCGGTCGACGCGCTGCGCGCCCTCGCGATCCTCGGTGTCGTCCTCGGCCACTGGCTGGTCACCGCCCTGGTCGCCGAGGACGGCGCGCTGCGCACGGCGAGCCCGTTGCAGGGCATGCCGTGGCTGGCCCCGGTCTCCTGGATGTTCCAGACCCTGGCCGTGTTCTTCCTGGTCGGCGGACATGTGGCGACCCGCGGCCACGCCTCGGCCCGCGCCCGGGGGGTGCCGTACGGCGCATGGCTGCGCGTCCGCCTGACCCGCCTGCTCCGGCCGGCCGTCGCCCTCCTCACCCTGTGGACGGTGGCGGCGACGGCCCTGCTGCTGACCGGCACCCCCATCGGCACGGTCCACACGCTCGTCAAACTGGCCCTGTCCCCGCTGTGGTTCCTGCTGGTCTTCGCCGCTCTGACGGCGGCCACCCCGCTCGTCGCCCGCCTCAACCCGCTGTGGCCCCTGGCCGTCGTCCTGCACGTGGACGTCCTCCGCTTCGGCCTGCGCCTCGGGCCCGACTGGTTGGGCTGGGTGAATCTGGTGGCGGGCTGGCTGGTGCCGTACACCCTGGGCGCCGCCTGGAGCCGTGGCGAGCTGGAGACCCGCCGCGCGGCCTGGACCCTGCTGCTCGGCGGTACGACGGTCACCGCCGCCCTCGTGATCGCGGCGGGTTACCCCGCGTCCATGGTCGGTGTGCCGGGCGCCCCGGTCTCCAACCTCAACCCGCCGACGCTGGCGGCCGTGACCTTCGGCCTGGCCCAGTGCGGTCTGGCCCTGCTCCTGCGCGACCGGCTACGGGCGGCCATGCGCCGCCCGCTCGCCTGGGCGGCCGTGGCCCTGATCAACCTGTCCGCCATGACGATCTTCCTGTGGCACCAGACGGCCCTGATGGCCACGACGGCCACCGCCCTGCTCGCCGGCCGCCTGCCCGGCCTGCACACGCTCCCCGACGGCCCGGGCTGGGTGGCGGCCCGGCTGCTGTGGCTGCCGGTGTTCGCGCTGGGGCTCGCGCTGTGCCGGGCCGCCTTCGGCCGACCCGAGCGGGCAGGGGCCGTGAGCCGGTCCCGCGGGGTCCGCGCCCACCACCCGGCGGGCCGGCGGTCCGCACAGCGGGCGCCCCGTGCCTAGGCTGGGCCCCGTGATCGAGACGGGGGTGGGCCGCGCGCTGCGCCGGCTCCGGGGGCTGCGCGACGATCTGCTGACCTGGCGCGCCGATCCCCTGCCGCCGTTCGTGTGGCTGCGCTGGTTCCCGCACGGCCTGCTGTGCCTGGTCGGGTTCGGGGTGGGCTTCGGCGCGGTGGCGCAGCTCGCCTCCGACGGCGGCGTGGGCACGCAACTCGCCCTCCTGACCGGGCTCGCGCAGGGCGGCGCCGTCGTGCTCGCGTTGTGGCGGCCGGTGGCGGCATGGGGGCTGTCGACGATAGCCATGCTGCTGGGGGCCGTGGAAGTGCGACACCACCTGCTGGCAGGGGGAGCCCACGGGTTCACCTGGCCCTGGTCGTCGGCCGGGATCATCGGGCACATGGCCGTGCTGCTGCTGCTCGCCCTGCGGGTGCGCACACGGGTGTCCGTCGAGGCGCTGACGGTGACCGTGCTGCTCACCTATGCCGTGGAGGGCTTGTGGGGCGCGTCCGACTACACGCCCACCGGGGTCCTCGCGGTCATCTTCTCCTCGATCGTCGTGGTGCTCGGCAGCGCCCTGCGCGGCCGGCGCGAGGCTCGCGCCCAGCTCGAACAGCAGACGACGCTCACCGCCGAGGAGCGGGCCCGCCGCACACTGCTGGAGGAGCGCAGCCGCATCGCGCGGGAGCTGCACGACGTGGTCGCGCACCACATGTCGGTCATCTCCATCCAGGCCCAGGTGGCCCCGCACCTCGTCGAGCAGCCGTCCGAGGAGCTGATCGAGAACCTCGCGGGCATCCGGCAGAACGCGCTGGAGGCGCTCACCGAGCTGCGCCGGGTGCTCGGCGTGCTGCGTTCGGAGCACCCCGAGGACCCCTACGGCCTGGGCGGCCCGGGCGCGGGAACGGCCCCGGACGCTCCCCAGCCCACGCTCGACCGGCTCGACGCCTTGATCGAGAACACCCGCGCGGCGGGCCTGGACGTGACCACCGAGGTCACGGGCAGGGCACGGCCCTACGCTCCGGGTGTGGAGCTGTCGGCGTACCGGATCGTGCAGGAGGCGCTGAGCAACGCCCTGCGGCACGCGCCGGGGTCCCGGGTGCGCGTCGAGGTCGCGCACCTGTCGGGCGGCCTGCGGCTGGCGGTGACCAACTCCCGCCCGCACCGGCCCGCGCCGCCCTCCCCGGGTGCCGGACACGGGCTGCTCGGCATGCGGGAGCGCGCGATGATGCTCGGCGGCACGGTCACCGCGGCCGGCACCCCGGACGGCGGCTTCACCGTCTCGGCCTTCCTTCCCCGGGACGGCGGCCCGGCCGCGCTCCCGTCCGCCCCGCCTCCGACAGGAGAAGAGACCTCATGACGAGCGGCACCATCCGCGTACTCATCGCCGACGACCAGCAGATGGTCCGGCAGGGCTTCACCGTGCTGCTCAACACCAAGCCGGACATCGAGGTGATCGGACAGGCGGTGGACGGCCGGGACGCGATCGCCCGCACCGCCGAACTGCTCCCGGACGTGGTCCTGATGGACATCCGGATGCCCGAACTCGGCGGCATCGAGGCGACCCGCCGCATCACCGACGCCCATCCGGGCATCAGGGTCCTGGTGCTGACCACCTTCGACCTGGACGAGTACGTGTACGAGGCGCTGCGCGCGGGTGCCTCCGGTTTCCTGCTCAAGGACGCCTCCGCCGACCAGCTCGCCGAGGCGGTCCGGGTCGTGGCGGCCGGCGACGCCCTGCTGGCCCCGGGCATCACCCGCCGCCTGATCGCCGAGTTCTCCCGTCTGGACGGCTCCCCCCGGACCCCGCTCAAGCGGCGCGTCGGCGACCTCACGGAACGGGAGACGGAGGTTCTGGCGCTGATCGCGCAGGGCTTGTCGAACGCGGAGATAGCCGGGCGGCTGGTGGTGGCCGAGCAGACCGTGAAGACGCACGTGGGGCGCATCCTGGTGAAGCTGGGCCTGCGCGACCGCACCCAGGCGGCGGTGTTCGCGTACGAGTCGGGCGTGGTGCGCCCGTCCGGATACTGAGCCCGGCAGATCCCTAGTACTTGAGACGGACCCCCGAGGACCCCTCTCCAAGGGGACGACCGGGAACCCGGTCCGCGCCTACCGTATGGCACGTGACCGAGACGACGCACACGCAGACGACACCGCCGGGGGGGGGGGGGGGGGGGGGGGGGGGGGGGGGGGGGGGGGGGGGGGGGGGGGGGGGGGGGGGGGGGGGGGGGGGGGGGGGGGGGGGGGGGG